>JBPCLH010000072.1:0-102637 GCA_051003475.1 Bryobacteraceae bacterium | reverse complement strand
ATTATGGTGGATCCGAAACGAGTAGAGCTAGGCATCTATGAGGGCATCCCGCACCTACTCACGCCTGTCATTACAGAACCGAAGAAGGCGACCAACGCTTTGCGTAATGCAGTGCTCGAGATGGAGCGCAGGCTGAAGCTGCTGGCCGCCCAAGGCGTGCGCAACATCGATCAATACAACCGGCGGGTCGAACAACTCCGCGGACAGCCCAGAAATCTTTTCGAAGATGACGAGCCGGATGAAGAGCTGAAGCCGTTGCCTTACGTGCTGATTCTGATCGATGAATTGGCCGATCTGATGATGCTCGAACGTGCGAACGTCGAAGAATGTATCACGCGCCTGGCACAAATGGCGCGTGCTGTGGGCATGCACCTGGTGCTGGCAACGCAGCGGCCGAGTGTGGATGTCATCACAGGATTGATCAAGGCGAACTTTCCATCGCGCATCAGCTTCAGGGTGGCAACCCGAGTAGATTCCCGAACCGTTCTCGACATCATGGGCGCGGAGCATCTGCTTGGTAAGGGCGACATGCTGTTTCTGCCCCCGGGTTCTTCGCGATTAACTCGCGTGCACGGCGCTTTCGTGACAGAAGCCGAAACCAATCGGGTGGTTGACTTTTGGAAGGAACAGGCGACACCCGAATACGACCAGAGCTTTCTGCTTGCACCTCCATCTGAAGAGGGTGAAGAAGACGAGGAAGAGTTTGACGGCGAGCACGATCCTATGTATCAGGACGCAGTGCGCGTAGTGCTCGAGATGGGTAAGGCCTCAACCTCAACGCTGCAGAGGCGCTTGCGACTTGGCTACGGACGCGCAGCACGTATTTTGGACATGATGCAGCGCGAAGGGATCATCGGGCCGCCCGATGGCAGCAAGCCGAGAGAAGTGCTGAAGAGACCTGATTGGCTGCGCGAGGTACAGGAACAGCTACGCTGACGGTGGTGGTTAAACGGCGACTACGGACGCGGGCGATGTTTGTGCATCCAGCCGGAGCTTGGAAAGCAAATTGTGAAAACCCGTGTTCGAGCGAAGGGGATCAAGCCGCGGCTCAACCTTAAGCCACACTAACCATACATCACGGTCTTCGGCTGCCTTCTCAAGCGACTCAACCGCAAGATCTTCCATCCCGAGTCCGGCATACACGAGGCTACGCCAGTACGGCGAGACATATCTACGTTTCGAGAGTTGCTCGAGTTCGCCCAGCGTCTCCGATGCCCCAGCTTGATTTCCCGCAATGGCGTATGCATGTCCGAGAGCTGCTATTGTGGCCGGGTGCCCGCCCGAACAGGTGTGCGCATTCTGAAATTCAGTGACAGCTTCATCAGTCATGTCCAGTTGCTCGTAGGCTAGCCCAAGTGTGTGTTGTGCAGCGGCAAACTTCGGCTCTAGCACGAGTGTTTTCCAGGATTGCTCCAAAGCACCTCTAAAATCACGGGCCATATAGAGGTTCCAAGCAACCTCCATATTGATGACGAGCGAAAGAGGATCTAATTCTTGCGCCGTCCGGATCTCTCGCAGAGCCTCTTCGGGTCTTCCCATTGCCGAGAGATGGGCTGCATACCAGTGGTGGCCGTCCGCGTAGTTTGGATTCAGCTCCAACGCCCTCAAAAATGCGGCCTCAGCACCCGGCCAATCTCTCTCGAACAATCTCTTTATGCTGGCAAACGAGGCATGCGCCTCCGCGAGTTCGTCGTCCAGCTCCAAGGCGATCGTCACGAGTTGCTTTACTCGCCGGTAGGCGTCGCGAGGCGGAAGGATGCCAAGAAATGCAAACAGGTTATAGGTATCGGCAAGGCCTGTATAGGCGAGCGAGTAGTTGGAATCCTGTCGGAGCGCCGCTTCAAAATGTGCGATGCTTTTACGCAGATCCTCCTCCGTCATCTTGTTATAGAAGTAGCGGCCTTTGAGATAATCCTGGTACGCCTCGAGATTTGCCGTGTAATTTTTCTTGAATCTCCCGCTGGGGCGCACACCCGAAGGCAGATTCAGCACCTTAACGATTTGAGTGGCGATGTTTCGCTCGACGCCGAAGATCTCCGAAGGCATGCGACTGTACTGCTCGCCCCACAGCCGACGGCCGGCCTGAACATCGATCAGCTCCGTACTGATGATCAACGACGAGCCGCGATATGCGACACGGCTGCTCAGTACCAGTCGTACGTTCAGACGATTTCCAACCGCCTGAGGCTCATGCCCCGGTCCTCTGAAGCGAAACGCGGTCGTTCGGGCAATGACACGCAGGTGTTCCAAGCTAGAGAGCTCGCCGATGACGCTCTCGGCAACTCCATCGGCAAGAAGACCCACATTAGAATCGGCAGTGAGATTTTCGAAGGGCAGTATGGCAATCGAATCTGTCGTGTCGCGAAGCGAAGGGTCGACAGGGGGCTCGTTGATTTGCTCGACGTGTGCAATGAATCGATATCCGAGTCCCGAACGTGTTTCTATATAGCGGCAGGATCGTGGCGAATCTCCCAACACTTGGCGCAGGACGTTGACGGCCGTATTCAAACTGCGATCGAAACTGACGTGCAAATCGGGCCAGAGATGCCGCGCAAGCTCCGTGCGGGTTACAAACTCACCCGGGTTTCGAAGCAATAGCTCGAGCACCTGAAATGGTTTCTGCTGAAGCTTTAGGTTGACACCGCTCCTCCGCAATTCTCGATCACGTAGATCGAGCTCGAACACTCCGAAACGGAGTCTACAAGCCGCGCCGACCGATGAGCTAAATGAACTGTTCAGTGAACTATTGCTGTCCGAAGCCGTCATATAAAACGCGGGGACTTGTCCGCCAAATGATGTTTTGATGCAAGTTCTTCTACGAGCGGTGCATACTTCCTGACAATCTCCTGATTTCCTCCTGAGACGCCCGGTGCTTGATTCATTCGTCTTAACGCTTGTACGAATCCCAAACAGGGCGGGTTCCATTTAGGAGCCCAAAAGAAGGAGATCAGTCATGAATCTTGTAAAAAATTGCGCGTTCAATTTTAGCCTCTTCGCTCTCGCAGTCGGCTTGACTGCATCACAGGCGAATGCACAAAACGTAAAAGGAACCTTCAACCTACCCTTTCAGGCGCATTGGGGCAACGCAGTTCTGGACCCGGGTAAATACACCATCTCGCTACCGTCAGAATCATCCATGTCTCCGATAATGAGCGTTTCAGGGCAAGGAAAAACGATAATGGTTCTTATCGGCATGTCCGGAAGGACTGACTCGGAGCGCAGCTTTCTCCGCGTTGAGAACATCGGAGAGGCGCATGTCGTGCGAGAGCTCACATTCGGGGCTACAAGCCGGCTAATTAGATTTCCTGTGCCGAAATCGGTCCGGAATCAAGTCGCCTTCGAGAGAAGCGCTCAGGATGCAGCGATTCCAATAGCTCCGACGGGTGCCAATTAACCACGCCCACGTTTAGGGCGCAGTTACTCGAAGCAGGCGCCGCGTACATGCGGTGGATACGGAAAGCCGAAGCATGGAATCGAATTGATATAATTCGGTAAAGGTCTTCGGTTTAGCAAGCTAGCAAGGGCGCCGCTGCACAGCACTGGTCATCCGGCTTTTGATCAGCGTGCACGACGCCAACGCTACTTTGAAAAATCGGCGTTAGTTTCGAAACACGTGGGAAAGAATAGTTTTTTTGTCAATTTAAAGATCTTCGCGCTCAGCATCCTAGTGATTCTCTCGAATGTGGCGGGGAATTCGCTCCTCAACATGGGAGTCAAAGGAGGGAAGCTGGTCAGTTTGGCTTCCGTACTAAAGCTGGCGGTGTCTCCAACGCTTGTCGCGGGCGTATTGCTGCTGATCACCTGGATGCTGCTGCGCATGGCGCTTCTAAGCACCAGTCCCATGACGGTTGTGCTTCCGCTCACGGCGGGTGTAGCGTATGTGCTCACGGGGGGAATCGGCCAGTTCTGGTTCGCGGAGAAAGTGCCAGTTACTTACGACTGCGGCTTATTTTTCCTCATCGCCGGGGTCCTTCTCGTCGGAACCAGTGGTCGAACAGTTGATTCCCGGAAACGGGCAGAAGACCCTGACTCCCGAACTTGCCCTTCAACGGCTGAGTATCAGTTATGAAGTGGATACTCGTAGCTCTGATCGTCCTCTGCACCGTTCTCAGTGACGTCCTGCAGAGTCACGAGATGAAGCGCCACGGTGCAGTGGATGCGTTCCGTGTGTCAGGTCTGAAGCAGACGGTTACGGCGCTGTTTTCACGGCCCTTGTTGCTGCTTTCAGTCATGTGCTTAGCGGTATCCTTTTTTGCTTTTCTCAAACTGCTCGCCATTGCGCCCCTAAGTTTCTCGGTTCCTATTACAGGGAGTACTTACATCGTCGACGCCCTTTTGGCGAAGTACGTGTTGAAAGAACGAGTGAACAAGCAACGATGGGCCGGAATCGTTTTGATTACGATTGGCATTGTTCTGATTGCACCGTAACCGCGCTGTGCTCTTCGTATTCTGAAGTGGACTGACGCTTCATTAGATGAAGAGTAATGACCTAGAACTCGAGACCCCAAAGAGCTCGCCCACTCCGGCTGGTAACACACATGGCCGGCGCCGCGCGTTCACTATTTTCTTGCTTCTGCTCTTGGTGGCCGCCATTGCCAGGCTAGTGTACTGGCTGCGTGCCCGGCAGTTTGAATCGACCGATGATGCTCAGGTTGATGCACATTTGGCTCCCATCAGCTCACGGATAGACGGCACGATCATCAGCGTTTTTGTCGATGACAACCAGGTAGTTAATGCTGAGGACCCCCTCGTCGATCTTGATGCCCGGGACTACGCCGCGGCACTAGATCAGGCACTTGCTCAGTTGGCATCCGCGCGAAGTATGGTAATGGCACAACAGCCGAACGTGCCAATCACGCAAGTCGAGAACACGGCGAACATTGCGACGGGCCAAGCCGATGTTTCGGAAGCAGCGGCTGGCGTTGCGGCGGCGGAACGGGATCGCGAAGCCACGGCGGCTAAGGTGAGTGAATCCGAGGCCAATTACGCCAGAGCTCAGGCCGATCTTGCGCGCTACAAACTGCTGATCGCGAAAGAAGAGGTCTCACAGCAGGAATACGATCAAATTGTCGCAACGGCCAAAGCTCAGGCTGCGGCAGTCGCCGGAAACAGAGCCTCTCTCGATCGGCTACGGAAACCGTGAATCAAAGGCGTGCGCAGCTGGAGCAAACTCAGAGCAAGCTCGCGCAATATCGCCGGAATGCTCCAGCTCAGGTTGCCATCCGCCGGGCAACTGTTAAATCGAATCAGGCAAGTGCGCAGAGCGCGGAGGCACAGGTTGAGGAAGCGCGTTTGAAGCTTAGCTATTGCAAGATTGTCGCTCCCGCCCCCGGAATCGTGATGAAACGATCAGCCGAAATCGGCGCGCATATCGCGGCAGGACAGCAACTGTTGGTGATTGCGCAGATGAATGATGTATGGGTAACGGCGAATTACAAAGAGACGCAGCTTCATAGGCTGAAGCCCGATCAATCAGCCACAATCCACGTGGACGCATTGAAGCAGGACTTTGCAGGCGTTATTGAAAGCATTGGCGCTTCTACTGGATCGCGCGCCAGCATTTTGCCGCCCGAAAACGCTACCGGCAATTATGTGAAGGTTGTGCAACGGCTCCCGGTGCGAATCCGTTTCAAGCAGAATCAGGCCGGGCTTGATCGCTTGCGTCCCGGTATGTCTGTCGAGCCGGAAGTCCGCATCGGAGACTGAAGGTGGCTTCTCAATCCGGAACTCACCGCTACTGGCGGCCATCGCATAATCCTGGATAGTCGCACTCACCGTGACTTTGGCGACTTTCATGGAAGTGCTTGATTCTTCCATTGCAAATGTGGCGCTGCCGCACATTGCCGGCTCACTTGGCGCAACCTACGAGGAGGCGACGTGGGTACTGACAAGCTATCTCGTTTCAAGCGCAATCGTGTTGCCGATTTCCGGCTAGCTGTCGACCGTAATGGGCCGCAAGCGTTTTTACATGATGTGCGTGGCGCTCTTCACCGTCTGCTCGTTTTTATGCGGGATCGCGACGAGCCTTCCGTTACTCATCGTCGCCCGGGTACTTCAAGGATGCGGAGGCGGAGGCTTGCAGCCGTCCGAGCAGGCCATTCTCGCCGACACCTTCCCGGATGAGATGCGCGGCATGGCCTTTTCGGTTTACGGCATGGCCGTCGTGGTTGCCCCTGCGATTGGCCCCACGCTCGGCGGCTGGATCACCGATAACTACAGCTGGCACTGGATCTTCTTCATCAATTTGCCGATCGGCCTGCTCTCGCTCTTCCTTACTCATCGTCTGGTCGAGGACCCGCCTTGGCTTAAAGAGGAAAAGCGAGCGGGCATTCGCATCGACTACATCGGCCTGGCTCTTATCGTAATCGGTGTCGCTTGTTTTCAGTTCGTGCTCGACAAAGGGCAGGAAGAGGACTGGTTCGGGTCTCCTCTAATCACCACCATGTTCAGTATCGGGGTGCCGACGCTGATCGCCTTTTTCCTATGGGAGTGGTTTCACGAGAACCCGATTGTGGACGTGCGATTGCTTAAGAATCGAAATTGTGGAACTGCAGTATTCTTCTCGTTTGTGCTCGGGATGGTGCTGTTTGGCTCTACCGTGCTGATTCCGGAATTTCTGCAAAGCAGTTTGGGTTATACGGCCGAGCGTGCAGGATGGGCTCTCTCACCGGGCGGCCTGGTGCTGATGCTGATGATGCCAATTGCTGGCCGGCTAACGGCAACAAAGATGGATCCTAGACTGCTCATCGCGCTCGGTTTTCTTGGCACGGCAGTCGGTCTCCACATCATGACCACGATCTATCTGCAAATCGACTTCCGAACGATGGTGTTGCTCCGGATGATCCAGGTGAGTGCCCTACCATTCATCTTCATACCGATCAGCACCCTTAACTATGTAGGAGTGCCGCGGGAAAAGAACAATCAAGTGTCCGGCTTATCTAACTTTGCGCGGAACATCGGCGGCAGCATAGGCACTTCACTCCTGACCACCTTTCTGGCGAGGCAAAACCAGATTCACCAAAAACATTTGACCGCGCACACAAGCCAAGCTGATGTGAATTTTCAGCAGCTTCTAAACGGATTGAAAGCCACATTTATTGCGCAGGGATACGACAGCTTAACGTCCACGCAGAAGGCTTTGGCCCAGGCTTATCAGATAGTAGAGGCTCAAGCTAACGCTCTGAGTTTTGTAAACAGTTTTTGGATCATGTCTCTGATCGTCCTTTGCCTCACACCACTTCCGTTCATCATGCGACGGCCAAGGCCGGGTCAGGCTCGGCCCGAGACAGCGCATTGATGGTTTCCACTCGGTGTTACGCCGCGAGACTATATACTCGACTTGATCCTACGTCCTCATGGTGAATGAAAAGCGAGTTATTGTTGCCATCGATGGGCCCGCAGGGGCAGGCAAGAGCACCATCGCCAAGCGCATTGCCGAAAAACTGGGGTTCGTCTACATCAATACCGGTGCCATTTACCGGACTGTTGCCCTTTGGTCGATACGTTTGGGCGTCAATCTGAGCGACATGCACAGGCTAGAGCAGCTTGCAAAAGAGGCAAAGATCGAGCTCGCGGCAAATGAAGGACGCGTAACCCTGAACGGCGAAGATGTTACGGAAGCCATCCGTAATCCGCAGGTTTCGGAGGCCGCCTCGAAGGTCTCCGCTGTGCCGGGAGTCAGGCGCGCGCTGCTTGCGACTCAGCGAGATATGGCCGAGCAGAATAGCGTTGTGATGGAGGGACGAGACATTGGCTCGGTTGTATTCCCCGACGCGCAGGTGAAGATTTTCTTGGATGCCGATCCTCAGGAGCGAGTGCGACGGCGTTCTCTCGAATTCGAAAAGCAAGGACAGCTTGCCGATTTCGAAGCGGTTTCAGGTGAATTGAAAGCGCGCGACGAGCGAGACCGCGGGCGTTCAGAATCACCGCTCCTGCAGGCACCCGATGCGGAGCTGGTAGATACTACCGGACTGTCTTTAGAACAGGTGGAAGAAGCTGTTTTACGCATTGTGCGGGCCCGAATCTCGAACGGGAAAGAGGCGAAGACTTGAAAAAGCTGCTTATCATCGCGGTGCTCGTCCTTCTAGTCGCGGTTTTTCCAGAATCGGGAAGCCGAGGCGAAACATCAGGACACGCCGCGTTCACCCGGAAAGAGGTGATGGTGCCCATGCGCGACGGCGTCCATTTGCAGACCGTCATTTTTACACCGCAAAACGCAACTGGGCCATTGCCGATCTTATTTACGCGCACCCCTTATGGAATCCCCAGTGATGACAAGGAGTTGACTGCGCGCGGGGGAGTGTTCGAAGAGCTGGTGGCGGATGGCTATATCTTTGTGTGGCAGAACCTGAGGGGACGCTTCAAGTCGGAAGGTGAGTTCGTCATGAACCGCGCTCCGCGGAACCGGAAGAACACTCGTGGAATCGACGAAACCACGGACGCATGGGATAGCGTGGATTGGCTCGTCAAGAATGTGCCGAACAACAACGGACGAGCGGGCATCTGGGGCATCTCTTATAGCGGATGGACAACTGCGATGGCGCTCATCGAGCCGCATCCAGCACTGAAAGCCGCATCAGAGCAAGCTTCACCGGCGGACATGTTCTTGGGAGACGATTTTCACCACAATGGCGCATTCCGGCTGAGCTATGGCTTCGAGTACGCCGCTCTGCTTGAATCAAGCAAAGAGCAAAATACACATTTCCAGTTCGATAAATACGACACCTACGAATGGTATCTGTCACTGGGCGCGCTTGCGAATGTAAACTCAAGGTTTTTTCACGGGAAACTGCCTACCTGGAACGACTTCGTCGATCATCCCGACTATGATAATTATTGGAAAAGCCGCGCGTTTGAGCCGTATCTTCATCACACCAGCGTGCCGAATCTGAACGTTGCGGGCTGGTACGACCAGGAAGATTTCTATGGACCCATGAAGATTTACGATCAGCTTGAAAAAACTGATCGTGAGCACCGGAATTATGTCGTGGTGGGCCCTTGGAACCACGGGGGCTGGATGAGCGCGCGCGGCCGTCAACTAGGTCAAATCGATTTTGCGAGCGACACCGCCAAGTGGTTCCGCGCCAAAGTGCAGGCGCCGTGGTTCGCTTATTGGCTGCATGGGAAAGGGCAACTCCAGCAACCCGAGGCGCTGGCTTTCCAAACTGGATCGAACGATTGGAAGTCTTACAGCGCATGGCCACCGGCGGAGGGAATCACGACGAGAAAGCTTTATTTCCGCGAAGGCAACCGGCTATCATTTGATCCGCCCGACACATCTGGGGTTGCTGCGGATACATATATCTCCGATCCCGCAGATCCGGTTCCCTATCGGCCTAGGCCGATCACTCCTACATATCCAGGCCCGGAGTGGCCGGTCTGGTTATTGCAAGACCAACGCTTTGTCGATCACCGTCCGGATGTGCTGGGCTGGCAGACGGAACCGCTCACGCAAAGTATTTCCGTTGCCGGAGATATCGTCGCCGATCTGTTTGCTTCGACTTCAGGCAGCGACTGCGATTGGATCGTGAAGTTAATCGACGTCTACCCTGAGGATTACATTCAGCCGGAATCACATGCGCATTTGGGCGGATACGAATTGATTATCTCTGACGAAGTCTTCCGGGGCAGATTTCATAAGAGCTTCGAGCATCCGGAACCGCTCGTCTCAAATCAACCGACACACTTCCGGATTGACCTCCACACCAGAGATCATGCGTTTCTGAAGGGACACAAGATCATGGTGCAGATTCAAAGCACGTGGTTCCCTCTGATTGATCGCAATCCCCAAAAATTCGTGCCGAATATCTTCGAAGCAAGCGACTCAGATTACGTTCGGGCAACACAGAGGATCTTCCGGTCGCGCGAGCTTCCATCTGCAATCGTACTTCCAGTCGATGTTCGGCGATAAAGCTGCCAAGCCCGCTCCTCGCCTATCGTGCGAAGTATCCGAATTAAGTAAGCAATTCGACCGTTGTCTTCAGGGCTTCGCTCGTGATGGGCAGCACTCGTCCTTCATCTATGCGCTGAATTTGTATGCTTGTCACCGCCAAACCGGTGTTCCTTTCAAATTCCAAAAGCACTTCGTGCAACTTCTTTTCCAGCTGCCGCTTTTGAGCTGATAGGCTTTGATTATCGTCGGGCATGGGTGTCCCACAATCCTATCGCGCCTTGGGCACTTCCGGGTCGGCAAAACCGGGTTTTCGCTATACTGAGAAAGGCATTTCGTCACGCTGTCAGCCTGCCGATCGCCGGTGAAGAAGTCACAACCGGGAGCTCCCGTTTCAACTTATGTTTAATCTGTTCCGCAGCCGAGAGACAACTGTGCGCATCCTGCTGGGTGCTTTGCTTGGCCTAGTTTCCCTATCGATGCTGGTGTACCTCATTCCAGGAGGCACCGGAACAGGGAACGCTACCGGCCAGAATGTGGTCGCGGCGATCGGAGATGACAAAATCACTGCGCAGGATGTCCAGCGCGCTATTCAGCGTATTACGCGCGGTCAAACGAACCTTCCCAAAGGCGTCCTCGCAATGTATCTTCCCTCCATCGTGAATCAACTCGTAGAAGGGAAGGCCATGGCGTATAAAGCTCGTGAAATTGGGCTTAGAGTTTCTGACCAGGAACTCGGTGATGCAATCCAGGCCGAGTTCTCGAGCGAAGTTGGCGGCAAATTCGATTTGAATATCTACCAAAGCGTTCTTGAGCAACAGGGTATGACAGTCTCTGACTACGAGAAACAGCGCCGTGAGGCAATGCTGGGCAGCCGTCTCGAAACGCTCGAACTTGGATCCCTGGTGGTCTCCGATCAGGACGCGCGAGCGGAGTATCAGCGCAAAAATCTAAAGATAGGGCTACGATATCTCGATTTCGATGCGAAGGATTTCGCTTCCAAAGTGAACAAGAATCCGGCCGCTCTGAAGGCGTACTTCGATAAGAATCGTGCGTTATTCAGAACGCCGGAAAAGCGCGATCTTTACTTAATCGTTGGGACTACCGCCGACTTTGTGCAATCCGCGAAAGTTTCCGACGATCAGTTGCGGAAGGAGTATCAGGAAAATCTCGACACTTACCGCCTCCCCGACCGCGTGAAGGTACGGCACATTCTGATCAAGACGCAAGGTAAGCCGAAGGAGGAAGCAGCGAAGCTCAAGGCGAAGGCGGAAGACATTCTGAAACAGCTACAGCATGCTGGAGACTTTGCGGAGTTGGCGAAGAAGAATTCGGAAGATCCAGGCTCCGGAGCAAAGGGCGGCGAACTCGGGTGGATCGTGCGTGGGCAAACGGTACCGAATTTCGAGAAGACTGCTTTTTCATTGAAGCCGGGCGAACTGAGCGGGCTTGTCGAGACAGAATACGGATTTCACATCATCCAAGTAGAAGACAAACAGACGGGCCATCTTCAAACGTTCGAAGAGGTAAAGCCGCAGTTGCTCGCCGACGCACAGAAAGATCTTGGTGCTGCCGATTTAAGAAAAGCGATTTCGGATGCTCGGGCGGAAATCGTTCGCACTCCCGCACAAGCTGAGGCGATCGCAAAGAAATACCACCTGAAGTTTTTCAAACTGGACAACTTCACAAACAATGATGCGATGCCGGAGGTAAGCAAGCAGCCGGAAGTGATGAACGCAGTTTTCTCGACGCAAAAGGGCGCCGTTACCGACGTCATCAATCTCGACACTCAGGGCAAGGCTGCTTTCGCAGTGGTCAGAAATGTGCTCCCGACCCATAACGCCGAATACACCGAGGTCGCAAAAGACGTTGAGCAGCATTACACGAACTCCGAGGCTCTTCGCCTCGCTGAAGAGGCCGCAAAAAAGGCCGCTGATCGCGCCCATAAGGGTGAGAGTTTAGAAAGTATCGGCAAGGATCACGGACTAGCAGTGAAAACGGCAGCACCCTTCACCATAGATGGTGCGGCGGAGGGGATCGGGGCAGCTAGTTTGGTCGCCGCAGGCTTCAAATCCAACGTGGGCGACATCGTAGGCCCAGTGGCAGCGCAGTCGGGGCAATTTGTTTGCAGGGTGTCCGAAAAGATTCCGGCGGATATGACCCAGTTTGAGAAGAATAAGGACGGTATTGTCCAGAGCTTGGCATCCCAGAAACAAACCTTGCAACAGCCCTTGTTCCGTGAAAGCGTTGTCGCTGATTTGACGCGCCGGGGCAAAATCAAGATGAATCAAAATACGATCACCAAAATGGTGGCGTCGTACCAGTCCTAAGGATGCTGATTGCTCGGCTCCTTTATTGATTTCATCCGAAGTCTGACGGACCCGGATAAACTCATTCACCTGCTAGCAACGGTGATGACGGGTTGGATTGGCTATGTGGTCCTGTTTGCCGTCGTTTTTGCGGAAAGCGGTCTGTTGATCGGATTCTTCCTTCCAGGTGACTCGCTGATGTTTACCGTTGGGGTGGTTGCCGGTGCGGGCAAACTCGAAATTGTGCCTATGATCGGAATGCTGGCATTCGCGTCGATGTTGGGCGACGGTATCGGGTTTTTTCTAGGAACGACGCTGGGCTACAAGCTCTTCAGTAAGGCTGATTCGCGTATTTTCCGGCGAGAGTACCTCGATAGAACGCATGCGTTTTACGAACGGCATGGCGGCAAAGCCATCATTTATGCGAAGTTCGTACCGATTATTCGGACATTCGCGGCCTTCATCGCTGGCGTGGCCAAGATGCGGTACACGCGCTTCCTGACGTTCAACGTGGTCGGAGCGCTAGGCTGGGTCACCTCAATGATTACTCTCGGCTACGTGCTGGGCGGCGTGCCGGTTATCCGGCAAAACTTCGAAAAAGTTGTGCTCTTGATCATTGCGATCTCGCTGATTCCGGCCGCGCTGCAAATCTTTACTAAACGCAAAGTTCCAAATCCAACTTAGAAACGGATTCCCCCACCGCAAACCAGGACTTCGCCGGTGACATAGTCCGAAAGCGGTGAGCAGAAAAAGAACACAGCATTTGCAGCCTCTTCAGGCGTACCAAGTCTTCCGAGCGGAATCTGCTTCGTGACTTCTTCACGCACCTGCGCCGGCATTCCCACTTGTACCTGCCTTTCACCGATTGAAATGTTCGTAGCCGCATCTTCCATCGGCTTGATGAGTCGCGTATCGATGAGTCCAAACCCCACCGCATTTACCGTGACGTTATACCGTCCCCATTCCTTCGCGAGTGTCTTGGTCAGCCCGAGAATTCCGGCTTTCCCGGAAGCATAACCTACCTGCCCAGGATTACCGTCGATACCGGAAATGGACGTGATGTTCACGATTTTCCGCACCGCACGCGCGCCCATGGCACTTTCTTTCTTGGCGGTTTCGCGAATCCAGCGAGATGCCTCCCGAAGGATGCGGAAGGGAGCAACGACGTGGATGTCGAGCATGGCCTGGAACTGCTCGTCCGTGGTCTTTTGAATAACGCTGTCCCAGGTATAGCCCGCATTGTTCACGACAACGTCGACAGATCCAAACTCGTCGATCAGTCTGTCCATTACCTTCTTCGGGAATTCCGAATCGGTCAAATCACCAGCGATGGCGGCGGCCTTTGCGCCTGTGTTCTGAATCTCCGCCTGGGCTTCTCGTAGTGCAGATTCGTCGATATCAACGAGTAGAACGGAGGCCCCTGCCTGTCCCAGTTTCTGCGCAATCGCGCGTCCAATGCCGCGACCCGCACCCGTGACAATTGCGGCTTTCCGCGCAAGAGAGATATTCATTCAGATCGGTTCAGGACAAACCAGCATTCTACCGCCACTGTTCGGCATCCGCGTGGCACAATCGTTCAATGCTGCACGCGTTTGGAGAGTGATATGGATGAAGTATCCCCGGCACAGCGGCGTGAACCCGACGCGCTACCGCTGGGAGAAGCACGTCTTACTCGGCCGGCGAGTATCGTCCCGCTTTCGTTCGAGGATCTTCTGCATCGCCGACGTGGCCGACGGGCGGCGCTCGAAATAGTGCCGATCGAAGCTGCACAATCGGGCGACACACAGGTGCTCGCGGCACGCGAACATGGAAAGCGTCATTCGCCTGTCATCACCCTGGATGGCTTGGCAGATGTCCCTTCGGTAAGATCGGTCGTTGCGAGCACAAAGATCGAGGTGGGAAGAGAGCTGCCGCAGATTCGTGAACTGTTGTTCATCGAATCAGGGCTGATGCCCGATGCAGCGTCAGTCGATTGTCTGACGGGCCTTGAGTCGCTGTACGCCGCAGGTGCGCACAGCGATGTTCGAATCGCGTTAGATCGCCTGCCGGCCCATTCGCTGCGGCAACTGTCGATACCACGGTGGGCCACCGAAAGCGTAGCCGGGTTGGCGAAGCTCACCGGCTTGCAGCAGCTTGCGGTGGAGATGTACCCGGCGGATTCTGTTGAGCCCGTTTCGGAGCTGCACAACCTGACGTATCTCAGAATTAGCGGCGGAAAAGGATGGGCCTCCCTCAGGAGCTGCGTTCAATTGGAAGAAGCGCACCTTATCGATGTACGAATGGCGAATCTGCACAGATGGAATACCTGGAAGCGGCTTCGTCATCTGGCCCTGACAGGGGCCGGTCTGAGGTCACTCGCGGGGATCGGAGCCATGGAACGGCTGGAAAGCCTGATGCTCATCATGGTCGGGGCTGGAGACCTATCGCCGATTCGCGGACTGCTCAATCTGCGGGAAGTCACTTTTCGCTATGTGCGTGGCTGTCGTGACCTCGGCGGCCTCGCAGGTTTGCCGGAGCTAAAACGGCTCAACATCGATCAATCTGTGAGCAGCGATCGCGACATTTTCCACGTCGAAACACTCAGGCCGCTTGCCGCCCTCCCATATCTTGAAGAAGTCGTCTTGCTTGGAACTGCCATTGACGACGGTGACTTGAGCCCGCTCGCGCAGCTGCCCAATCTCCGAAAGGTGC
This sequence comes from Bryobacteraceae bacterium, assembly GCA_051003475.1. GTDB lineage: Bacteria > Acidobacteriota > Terriglobia > Bryobacterales > Bryobacteraceae > Bog-105. The sequence continues at coordinate 87,748 of JBPCLH010000072.1, read as the reverse complement.
GTCTGGGGCGTCATAGCGGTGCGGATGTGGACAAACTCCGCGTGGCACGGCCGGATTTGGCCGTCGAATACACAGCACCGCCGGCCAAGTCCAACGAGCTAACTGAACGGGTCGGACAGGTAACGATTCGCCGCCCCGGAGCCGGTTTACAGGTATGGTCAATCTATGACGATCTTGCGAGCGCGTTGAACGTCGAAACGAACTACGCAGCAGAGCAGCAGGTGCGCCGCGTACTGAAGAAGCTCGCGCCGGAGCTTCTGAGCCGCATCGATTTCGATACAGAAGGTGGTGGCGTCGGCATTTATGCGAAGGCAGAGGCAGACATCCGCGCGGTCGCGGCCATTCTGGGTGGTCTCTTACCGAAGACATAGAGTGACCCGCGTAGCACGGCATCTATTTCAGAAGAGCAACATTTGCGAATCTCTCGGCTCAGGCGGCCTCGGAAGTTCCAACCCCTGCGCCGGAATACCGACACGCTCGCGAATGCGCTGTACTAATTCCCGTATGCGCTCGGGATATGTTCCTTTGAGAAACGCGCCTGCGGCATAACTCTTCTCATAGCGCGCCAGGTGCTCGGGAAAATGTTTTGAAAGGAATGGAAAAAACACACGCTGGGCAGCGGGTTTTAAGAAGAGCACATTGGCTCCGAACTGGCTAGCGCCAGCGCCCTTGGCAGCCTTCGCGACCGACTCAAGATTCTGTTCCGAATCAGTAAGCAGCGGAAGAACTGGATTCGCAATGACGCCCACTCGCACTCCTGATCTTGCGAGTTTTGCGACTGCCTCTATTCGGAGATCCGGACGCGGCGCATACGGCTCAGTTAGTCGTGCCAGATTCTCATCCATCGTGGTGATTGTAACCGTGATCCCGATCTCGTTGTGCTCGGCGAGCTTCGTGAGTATCGGGATATCCCGAGTCACCAAGTTCGATTTAGTAGTGATGAAAATCGAGATGCCTCGAACGGCGGCGAAGGCCTCGAGTGCCTGCCGGGTCCGGCCGAATTTCCGTTCTGCTGGCTGATAGGGGTCGGTGGCAGTTCCTATCCCGATGGTCTTTCCGGGCCTGAGGTTCGTCAGCTCGGTACAGAATGAGGACAGATCCCATTCCTTAGCGTAGATTTCGGTCTCGAACGCATCCGCGGTCCGGCGCTCCAGGAATTCATGCGTGAAGCGAGCGTAACAGTACTTGCAGCCGTATTCACAACCCCGGTACGGATTGATCGACCACTGGAACGGAACGCGCTGCGAGTCGCAGCGGTTTAGCCATCTACGGGTCGGGAGAGTTCGGTATTCGACACGACGCTTCTCAGCCAGGAGATGCCCCTCGGCCGCGAGCCTCGCAATACCAGTGAGCGTGATCAGTTGTTGCACGAGAGTGGCCTCTCGCGTATTATATTCTCCTTTTATTCGCCTAAAGTCAAGAAGGCGGTGAGAAATCCTAGGAGGCCATCAGCGAAATCACGCCTTTTTGCCGCAGACCGTTTAGAGCCAAGCCGTGCCTGCCGTGAACGCCCGTTTTCTCGAAGATATGCTTCAAGTGGATCTTCACCGTTCCTGGCCTAATGCCAAGTTCTTGGGCGATTTCCCGGTTCTTGAAGCCTTGTTCGACGAGTTCCATCACCTGATGTTCGCGGGGCGTCAAGTCGGTCCTGAGTTGTGCATCTGGGGCAACGGTTTCACGGAAGACGGAATCCTGCATCCAGCTGCGCCCCTGGGCAACGGCGCGCAAACAGGCCAACACCGTCGGCCCGTCAGCTGATTTCCGGAGAATGCCCTTCGCGCCAGTCTGTAAGAACCGGAGAGCTTCTGCCTCCGTGATCGACATGCCCCAAACCACGACGGCGGGTACTGTCGACCGTGGCGCCGAGCAATCGGTAGGTAGCTGTCCCAAGGCGTCCAAAACAGTTTTTGCTCCGAGACCCTTGTCTATGATCAACACGTGAGTCTGATCTGCCGTGGGACTGAGCATCCATTCCGCCGGGCTCCCGTGCGATGACCCGAATTTTAGATCTTCGGTGGCTTCGAGAAGATGATGCAATCCCTTCACCGTAAGCGGTTGCGTTTCGCAAATTGAGACGATTTTTTTATTTCTAACTAGGTTGAGATCCATGTTCTGCCTAAGCTCCTTATCGGCAGGGACTGTCCTTCACTTGAGTGGGGGTAGACTCGAAATACTCTCGCGGTTGGAAGGGCTTGCCGGGGCAAGGATTCCCCGCAGGGAATCGGAGCACGAGAAAAAGTCATTGAGCGCCTGATCGGAGACGAGAAGACACCTATGAGCCGGAAATTCGCATGCGTGTGCGCCATCGCGGTTGTGGCGTTTTCTGTTGATTGCACTAGCAATGACCAGCAGAAAATTCATGAGAAAGCTGCAGAAGCGAAACAAAAGACGCGCCAGGAAGCCGAGCAGGCACGTCAAAAACTTAAGAAACTAGGCCAGGTAGCCCAGCGGGAAGCAAAGAAGCTACATCAAAATGTCGATGAAACATTGCATAGCGGCCAGCCGGATTCGCGAAGTACAGCCGGGGCTGAGCGGAAACTGAATCATGCCGGGCGAGAACTGCGCATGGCCGGCGAGCATGCAGCGGTCAAGCTCGACCGCGCGGCTCTGATTGCCAAGGTGAAAGCGAAGCTCGCAACGGATGTCGGCCTCTCTGCAGCCGCCAGCGTCGATCTCGATACCAGCGGTCAAGTCCTCACGTTGCGAGGGACCGTGACTTCAGAGGAGCAGAAGCAACAGGCCGAGCGGGCCGTAATGCAAGTGAACGGCGTAGACAGAGTCATCAATCTGTTGCAAGTACAACCGTAAGCTGCTCGGAGATTCGGGTCTAGACCAGATTTATCGTCCCGCGGCATTTGGGCGAACCACAGCGGCAAGGAACCTTTTCTACTTTTCTGTCGAATCGATAATCGATGGTCAGCTCTTCACCGGGTTCGATATCGCGCAGGCTCATATAAAGGATGTGGCCCTTGATAATCCTCGCCGTTAGGTTTGGCTCACAGGAATGATTGATGTACTCCGCGCCCGAGCCGCCCACTGAGCCATCAATTGTCCAGTACGGGTCGAGCGTGAAAAGATAAATAAAGTCGCTCGATTCAGCTCTGCGCTTCGTTTCGCGCCGGTTAATCCGCTCGCCGGTATATTCGATGACCTTTCTGTTGGCCGGAATGAACTCGGTCGCGTATAGACCCCATCTATGAATCGCCGAGAGAGCCGGCCGCATACCGAAACACGCGTGCTCGGGGTCAATATGTACTGAACTGTCAAACACTCGCGTTGCGTGATCGGCAGATTTCGAGCGCGCCATGCCCGTCAGATTAGCGGATCTCAAGACGCCGCGTCACCAGTTTCAGTGCGCTTATGACATTTTTTGTTTAATGACGTCGATCAGCTCCTGAACCGCATCGGCGCTCTTCTTCAGCGCGGTGCGTTCGGCGCCTTCCAGCTTGATCTCATAGATTTTCTCGATCCCCTCTTTGCCCAGCTTGACAGGAACGCCGACGAAGAGTTCAGAAATGCCGTATTCACCATGTAGATAAGCGGCGCATGGTAGAACCTTTTTCTTGTCCTTAAGGATCGACTCGACCATCTCGACCGTCGAAGCGGCAGGCGCGTAATAAGCGCTTCCGGTCTTCAAATACTTCACGATTTCCGCCCCGCCATCACGGGTGCGCTGAACAAGGCGATCGATCGTCGGCTGATCGGCCAATTCGCTCAGCGGTATGCCGCTCACGTTCGTGCAGCGCACGAGCGGGACCATCGTATCGCCGTGCCCGCCGAGGACCATCGCTGTCACGTTTTCAAACGAGACATTCAGTTCTTCCGCGATGAAAGTGCGGAATCGCGCGGTATCGAGCACGCCGGCCATACCGATCACGCGCTGCCGAGCGAATCCCGATACCTTCAGCGCTGTCCAGCACATGGCATCGAGCGGATTTGTGACGAGAATGAGAATCGCATTTGGGGAGTGTTTTGCGGCCTGCTCCGTCGCGCTCCTCACTACTTCGTAATTAGCTAGTAGCAGATCGTCGCGGCTCATGCCCGGCTTTCGTGGAAATCCCGCCGTGATCACGATGATGTCCGATCCAGCGGTCTCATCGTAGCCGTTGGTGCCGATGATTCGCACGTCGTAGCCTTCTACGGGCGCCGATTCGAGCATGTCCAATCCCTTGCCCTGGGGCACGCCCTCGACCACGTCCACCAACACCACATCGCCTAGCTCTTTGGCGGCTATTTTTTGTGCAGTGTTGGCCCCAACGTTGCCAGCGCCAACTACCGTTACTTTTTTTCGCATGGCACTCCTGATTGAGCGATCAAAACCGCTCAGTATAGCAACCGGAAATGTTCGTATCAGGAGCTCGTGCAGGCTATCGGCCGACCCGCACTTGCGTGCAATGCCGGCGGTAACGGTCGATCAGTGAACGTCCACTGACATGTTCACGATGTCGAACTCAAAACGTTCCGGAGGGAATGAAGCGATTGGACTCGGAGTCATATCGAGCCAGGTACGATAGGCGGTTGCCGCGACCGACTTGTTCAGATAGAACAGGAATTGATCGGAGCAACAGCGGATCGGCGGCATCTGCCGAAACGCCAGCCGCAATCCAACAGCTCTCTCCAATTGAACTCCTTCGGTCTTCACGTCTTTATCTCCGAGGAGCGTCACGAAGCTGCTGCGTGCCGCATGCGGCCAAACATCGCTTCTCAACAAATTCCGGAGTTCCACTCGCGTGCCAAATGTGATTTCGCATTGGCGGATCCATTCGATGACGGCATCGCCCCAATACCAGTGACACAGCAGGCCCATGTATTGATCGACCAGGTTAAGCGCCAGATCCATCTTGCGGCGTTCAACGGACTCTTCGTCCGCGATCTTATCGCCCGCAACTGAAGGAACCATGTCTTCCTGTTCGATGATGTCCGACGCAATACCCATCATCTTGTCGAGCCGCTTGATCCCCGGCACAGTTTTCACTAGCAGCGGTGGCAGCTCGTGCGTCTTTCCGCCTGGAACTTCTACGAACTTTCTGTCACCAACGATGTCCATAAGCAGCCTCGCTGTTTCTTATCGACAACCCGGTCGATTGGGTATCCGCTTCTCGATTGTAGAGACGTGCACGTTCAGTTACAAGTTTCTGAATGCAAACGCAGTGTGGATTCAGTAACAAGAGTACCAGAAAACGTTTTATCCTCTCCCACGTTATTCTTGGGGATATATGCGTGTCTTGCGCATCTGCGCGTCCTCCGTTTTAGCTTTTTTAATAATCGGACCCGCGATCGGTGCTGTCCCCGTTCCCTGTTCTCAAGGAGCTCGCGCCTTCTCACCGTGTGAACTCACTTTCGATTGGCACGATGGCGAATTGCCGCAATCTACCTCGCCTTACAAAGATGAAATTTTAAATGTTGAGTTCCGCTCCCCTCAACACATTACTTATTTGATTCGCCCGTTCTGGAATGGAGGGCATACTCTCCGCGTTCGTTTCACGCCCACGCTCGCTGGCGCGTGGACCTATCGCGTCTCCGGTGTCATCAAACGGTACGACAATCAGGAATCGAATTTCAGTGTTGCCGAAAGCAACAGCCCTGGGTTTGTCAGCGTTGCCAATTTGCGTCATTGGTGGACGACCAATAAGCAACCTCACCTCTGGCTCTCGGCTGCGGCGCCTTTCCTCGAAATCGACCAAGCAAACTTTGAAACGTGGCTCGATGCACGAAAACACGACGGCTTTACTCACGTCCGTGGCCCGCTCCTCACTCTCCACGATGCGAAGAAACCATTTTCAGAAAACTTGCAACCCGACTTCGCCTATTTTGACGCGCTCGATGATCGTCTCCTAGCAGCGGGCGCACGCGGCCTTACCGCGGACCTCCTCCTCGCCGACGAATCGTTCCTCCGCTCGGGTCTGCCCGGCGATTGGCAACAGCGTGATTCGCTCATCCGCTATCTTGTCGCCCGATATGGCGCGCTGAACGTCACCTGGCAGGGCGTGGAGCATTTTGAAGATACCGCCGATAGCCGTGCTCTCTTGAAGGATTTGGGTTCGTTTTTGCAAAAATACGACGCCTATCGTCATCCACGCTCCACTGACGCCCGCGTCACCTCTTCGCCGCTTCTTCCAGACGGCTGGATGAACTACCTGATCGAAGCCTCGCCTCACCCCGAGCTGGGAGCCGTCGAACACCAGTTCACGCAAATGCCGGAGATTCACGTTATCACCGCGACCGATCCCGACATCTTCCGCCACGAGCTCTGGACCTCGACCACCAACTGTGAGTACCCCAGCATCTCCTATGAGTCTTTGCGAAACGAAGCCAATGTCCGAGCCGTTCAAACTTGGTTCAAAGTAGTTTCCGGTACCCGGCACTGGGAACTCGAGCCCTACTTCGACGTCGATGGCGCTCGCGCCGCCGGGCTCGAAGAGGTTGAGTACCTTGCCTACGCCCAAACTCCCGGGGTTGCTGAGATCACGCTCCCTAAGCACAAGTACAACCCGGTTTGGGTAAATCCCATCAGCGGCGAAGAGATTCCGTTGAAGGACTACAAAGGCGAAGTGTTCAGCCGTCAAACGCCGGATTCTTCGCACGACTGGGTTCTGCAAGTCCCACGCGAAGGTCGCAAGGCGTCGATGCTCCGTTCTTACTACTTCGAATCCCAGGATCCACCTATTCAAGAAATTGAAAGTGATTCATCAAAGGTTCCGTTTGAAGTGATTGAGCCTCCTGGAGAAGATATCAACTCAAGAGCGCCAACGCCCTTTCGGGTTAAGGTGACTCGAACTAACCGTGCGAGCCGTTCTATGCAATTCATCTGGTGGGGCGAAGTGGTTCCAGGCGACGTGGGGGCTCGCGTCCTGGGATTGGGTTCGTTTGGTAATTTCACCCTTCCCCCGGAACTCCTCAAGTCAGGGCCCCAGACCCTTAACGTACGCATCCAGGCGCTGAACGCCAACGGCAAGGCTTACGAGCTCGACAGGGTCTACCGCCTGACCCAATGAGCAACGAGTGACAATCCTTGCGCTCGACACGACTTCCGAATTCGGCAGCCTGGCCGTCCGCGCCAATGGCCAAACAGCAGCCGAACTCGCGCTTCACTCTCCAGAAGGATTCGCGCATGTAATCTTCCAGGCAATTGAAAAACTCTTGGGCGATGCCGGAATTCCACTCGATCAAATCGACTGTTTTGTGGCCGCGAGCGGCCCGGGCTCGTTTACCGGAGTGCGCGTGGGACTGTCGGCTGTGAAAGGCTTGGCTGAAGCTATGGGTAAACCCGCGCTAGGGGTGTCCAACCTCAGAGCGATGAGTTCGTTTGGTAATTTGGCTCACCGCGCCGTCGTTTTAGACGCCCGCCGGGGCGAAGTTTTTGCCGCAATCTATAACGCCCACTTAGAGATTGTCGTGCCGGAAACTGTTCTGAAGTTATCAACCTGGTTGGAAACTCTTGTTTTGCCCTCCTACGAGTTCATTTGGATGTCCGGCGCCCCGTTCCGGTCCGGACTGGAGGGGACGCGATTCGCAGAAATGCCTTTTGTCGAGGTCCCGCGAAATCTGGCCGCCGCTGTGGCCCTTTGCGCGGAACTAGATGGGCAAAGTGGAAAGTGGCTCGACCCGGCAGTTCTCGATGCCAATTACGTGCGGCGCTCAGATGCCGAACTGTTTTGGAAGGAAGGCTAAAAGCCTAACGCGGGAAAAGTACTTGAGCCCGATTCACGCTGAACCAGCTCAAGGAACCGTTTGCGACGGCCAAGGCGATGAAGTAATAAGCGATTCCCTGGTTTGGTTGCGCGGGAACATCCCGCTTCCAAATGCGGTAGCCGGTTCCAATCGCCAAGAACAAGAAAAGATTTTCGTGCAGCATGAACCACATCACTAGGCTGACGGCGAGCAGTGCCAATCGTCCCTGCATTCCGATTGCGTTCATCGCCGATGCGCCATCAAAGATCAAAACCGGAATGAGATTCAATAGGTTCAGCCATCCAGCCAGATGTGCCACTGCAAGCCAGACGCCGTGACCCGTTTCGAGAAAAATTCCGTAGGAAATCAAACCCGAGATCAAACCGAAAAGCGGTCCTGCAAGAGAGATCTGGGCCCGGATGCCGGGATCGACATTGGCTCCATTCCACTTCACATATGCGCCGAATCCCGGCAAAAACATGGGCAACTCAGCGGCAAATCCAAACCGCCGCACCATGATGTAGTGCCCCATTTCATGCAGTAGCACGGACCCGGAGAGCCCAACCGCGAACCACCATCCAAACAGACTCCAGTACACGCCGACGAAAGCGAGAATGCTAATCAGGAATTTTCCTTTTGTCAGCAGAACGAGCGCGACGGTTTTAAATTTGATCAGCGCTGCGATCAGAATGCCTAACGGACCCAGCCGTTTCTTCCAGTCCGTCTTGTGTCCTGGTTGCCGTGGCGCGAGCCTCGCGTCGATCTTTTCGATTTCGCGCTGTACGGCCCGGTAATTGCCAGATTCGGGCGATACCAACTGGAGCGCAGTCATCCAGAGATCTCGCGCAGCTTTAAGTTGCCCTATAGCAGCAAGCTGCCGCGCCCGGATGGCGAGCTCTTCGAGTTGCTGTGCTGGTGAACCGAATGCCGCCACAACTTGCTTACCTGGCGGCCGCTTCTTCGCTCAGGTCTGGCATGTCATTTGTGGCTTGTGAGGCCAAAAACACCGCCACAACGGATTCAATCCCTTCGCGATCATCGTCGTCGAAACGATTCGCAATCGCGCTATCGATATCGAGAACCCCCAGCACCTTGCCCCAGTTCAGCAGAGGCGCCACAATTTCGGATTGCGAGGCAAGATCGCAGGCGATATGCCCGGGAAATCGGCTGACGTCCGGAACGACAATCGTCTTTCGCTTGGCGGCGGCTGTGCCACAGACACCTTTCCCGATGGGTAACCTTGCGGACGCGGGCTTTCCTTGAAACGGACCTAGCACCAACTGCTTGCCTTCTGCGATATAGAAGCCGACCCAATTGACGTCCGGCAACGTTTGAAACAACAATGCAGAAGTGTTCGCCGCGTTCGCGATGAAATTCTTTTCGTCTCCGAGCAGCTCGGTTAATTGTTCGCAGATCTGCTGGTACAGCTGGTTCTTAGATGTACCAGGTTCAACAGGGGACAGAGTTTGCATGGATGGACCTCAAACTGAATCAGGCGGCTAATCGTTTTCGACGATATGGATTGGACATGTAGCTCTTCGCCTCCGTGGCAGCCGCTGATTCTGGTGCCGTCTTCATAGTCTCACGATACGCTTCCATTGCGTGCTCGTGATTGCCCTTCAGATCATACACCTGTCCGAGGCGCAGCCAAGCCATCACTGCCGTTCCAAGATCGAGGGCAGCAACGTTCTCGGTGACCTGCTTCAGGTCCGCCAGAGATCCATCCAGGTCGCCATACCAGAAAAGCAAATTCGCTCGCAGATATTTAACTTTTTCCGAGTGCAAGTTCCGATAACCAGGCGCCCCAGTGCGGCGCAGAGTGTCAACTTCGCCGAGCACCCGCAGCGCCGAGTTCTTGTCGCCCAGATCGCTATACATCTCCACTTGCTCGAAGCGCAGCAGCTGATTGCGAGGGAATCTCGCCGCTGCATCTTTCAACAAAGGAATTGCTTGTTGAGGAGCGCGCTCCCTGCGGTAGATGGCCGACAACAGGATCTCGGCATCGTAACGGTTCAGGGTGCCAGCCCTTCTGACGTCTTCCAATTGCCGGATCCCGTCTTCCTTATCGCCATGAAAACCGGCAAGGAATCCGAATGCACGCATATGAAACGGAAGACTGCCGACTACGTACTCGTTCAATCCCAGGATCAAACGTGCATCCACGAAGTTCGGATCGATCTCGAGGATTTGCTGATTGAATCTTCGAGCGGCGGCCGCCTGATGCAGCGCGTCAATCCATGCTTTTTCAACCAAGAAAGCGTAGTTCGCCTTGAGCGCATGCGCGACGCCGAGCCCATATAGCGCATGAATATCCCGGTCATTCTTATCCAGCAGAGCCTGACCGAGGTTCAGCGATTGATCGATGCAATCCTTAAAACGCGTCTCGTCTTGTGCGCTGATGGCCATCTTGGGACGGCCTAGGAACGGGTTTGTCCCACCAATGAGCTGGCTTTCGAGAGCTCCATTACGGAGCATCTCCCGATACAGAATCGCCTGAGCTAGATGATTGTACGACTCGGGATCATGGAGGTGAGCCTTCACTCCTGCTTCAAAGTCGGTGATCGCTGCATCGAATTCGTTGTTATAAAAGTGAACGAATCCCGGATTAGTAAGCGGGTCTTTTAAATGGAAGACCGAGGGCAACGCGGCACAAATGGTAGTTGCGACGAACGCGACAGCCGTAGCGATTACAGTTCTACCGGAGCGCATCGCGTATCCACCTGGGCATCTTCTATATAGTGCAGGCGTGTGTCGAAAGCGCTCAACGCCTCCCTGGCCGCGGCGGCCACGGTTTCATCTGCATGGTGGGTCAGCTTTTCCAAAGGCTGCCGCAACGCCGGGTCACCCGCGTTACCCATCGCAATGGCAACGTTCCGCAAGAAGCCGGCATACTTGGTTCGCCACACAGCGGTCTTCCGGAAAGTCTTACGAAATTCCTCCTCCGTCAGTTCAGCCAATTCTGTTAATGGCGGAGCAAATTGCGATGGCTGAAGTCTTGCGTCGCCACCTACTGGCGCTCGACTGTTCCAAGGGCACACATCCTGACAGATGTCGCACCCGAACACATGATTCGCAATTCCTTCGGTTAGATCACGCGCTATCGGCCCGCGCTTCTCGATTGTGAGGTACGAAACACAGAGCCGCGCATCCAGTCTCCATTGGCCGTCTTCGTCCGGCAGAATGGCTTCGGTGGGGCAGGCGTCAATGCATCGCCTGCATGTTCCACAACGGCCGGGCGCTGGTAAATCGGACACCAATGGAATCGATAGCAGCAATTCACCAAGGAAAAACCAGGAACCTTGCTGTTGATTGATGAGACAAGCGTTCTTCCCGATCCATCCCAGTCCGGCAGCCCGCGCGTAGGACCGCTCGAGCAACGGGGCCGTATCCACACAGATTTTCCAATCGAAAGATCCTTGATACACTTCCGCAATTTGCGCGACGAGCAATTCCAGTGCTTCGCGCATAACGTCGTGATAGTCCGTACCCCAGGCGTAGCGCGAGATCCAGCCCCGGTTAGTGTCGGACAGGCCAGTCGAATACGGATGGGGAGTGTTATACAGTTTTCCGACGCAGACAATGCTTCGCGCGCCCGGCAGCAGATTCCGTGGATCGGATCGCAGATCCCCGCGGTGGTCGGTGAGGTAGTTCATGTCGCCCGCGAACCCATCATCACGCCACCCTTGAAAACGGCTGAAGTCTTCAATTGGCAATGCCGCAGTGACCCCGGCTAGCTCAAAACCGCAGGCGCGTGCCAGCTCTTTGATTTGGCCGGAGGTGAGCATGGAAGCCATTATTTACCCGTTAAGTAGCTGAAGGGCAAGAAGATCGTGGCTCGATTAACATCAATTCAGGGTCTGTAATCGCCCATACAACCGCCAAACCGCACAGTTCGCCTTGTTTTGCTTATCAATGGGTTACCCCAACTTTATACTGGGGGTATTCAGGGAGGCCCGGTTTCCCTGAACAAATTTTGGGAGGAAAAGTAGGTCTCATTTCACGAACATGCACAAACCAGTTAAGTACATCGAGAAGGTAGTCGCGGTAGGCGCGAATGCAGCATGGCGGGTATTTGACGGGCTAAACCAGATCAAGCAAAATCCCTCTTTCACTCCAAAGTGGTCCGATAAGCCACTGCTCAAAAGTTATCAGAAATCAAAGCCTCCTCTTGGCTGGCCGCGTGAGACGGACTCGCTTTGCCCTAAGTGCGTCCCGGAAATCCGGAAGCGGATTGTCGACGGCGAAGTCGATTACAAAATCCTGGTGAACGAGCCCGTCGGTGAGATCAAGGCTAAGATCATCGAGCGGGATGGTCAGATCCTGATGGTGAAAGACTGCTCGAAGCACGGTCACTTCGAAGACACAATGTCGATCGATCCGGCTTTCTCAAAACACTTGGAAGATGTGTTTCCGGGCCGCGACATCCGCGCTCACAATGACGAAACCCTGCACAACCATGGTACGAGCACGATTAAGCACGGCCGTGGTTCTGTTCTGACGATCGATCTCACCAATCGCTGCAACATGATGTGCGATCCATGTTTCATGGACGCCAATCAGGTTGGCTTTGTCCATGAGCTGAGTTGGGAAGACGTCAAAACGCTTTTAGATAATGCGATTTCTATCAAACCGCGGCGGCAGATGTCAGTTCAGTTTTCAGGCGGTGAGCCGACGCTCTCCCCTTACTTTCTGGACGCAGTGTCGTATGCCCGTGAGGTCGGATACAACAGCGTTCAGGCGGCGACTAACGGTATCGAGTTTGCAAAGAGTCCCGAATTCTGTAAGAAGGCAGCCGAAGCCGGCCTGCGCTACGCGTATCTGCAATTTGACGGTATCGGCAATGCCGCAAATTCGCATCGCGCGGTTGGGAATCTGTTTGATGTGAAGTTGCGCGCCATTGAGAATCTGTGGAAGGCGGGCGTCGACATAGTCCCTGTCATCACGATCCTCAACGGCATTAATAATGAGCAAGTCGGACACGTGGTTCAGTTTGCTCTGGATAATCCGAAGAAGATTCCATTTCTCTCCTTCCAGCCTGTTTCGTTCACTGGCCGTGATGAAGCGATCACAGAGGAGCGGCGCCAAGCGCAGCGGTACACACTCTCCCACCTGGCTCACGATGTGAAGACTCAGACCGGGATCGGCGAGCCGACTCGCGATTGGTTCCCGATCAGTTTCATGAGCACGTTTTCCGATTTCGCCGACCTGGTGCACGGTCCGGCGGCTGATTGGGGACAGTTAAGCTGCGGGTGTCACCCGAACTGCGGCATCGGGATGGCCGTAATGTGCGACAAAGAAACCAAGGAACACGTTCCTGTTACCGCGTTCCTGCACGCCGATCAATTGGCAAAGGATATCGCCCGTGTCAACGACGCAGCGCGAGGACGGTTTCTGTCGGTGGCGGGCGTCACGCTCGCGCTGCTCCGGAACTACAACCCGTTCAACGCTCCGACTCACTTCAGGCTTACCGATCTGATCGCAAAGTTCGATAAGTGTTTTGGGATGTCAAAGAAGGCGCAGACCGGTGAATATGGCAAGGTGACTGGCGACCGTACGATCGCTGATATCGAGAAGCGCCGCGCTGACCGCTGGAATTTCCTTTTCATTGCGGGGATGTGGTTCCAGGATCTGTTCAATTATGATTTCCGCCGCACCGAACAGTGCATCATTCCATACGCAACACAGGAGGGCGAGATTTCCTTCTGCGCCTACAACACTGGCGTGGGCTGGCGAAACATCATTGAGAAGATGCATATGACGGCCAGCCTGACAAAGTGGTACGAGGGACATGGACGGCACGAGATTTTCGCGGGCAATAAGACCGTTCCGCTTACGAGCAAGGACCACACGTTGGTGCTTGTCGAGGAGCACGTGAACGCGGATCGCCAACACGATCTTGAATTAAAGGGCATTGCAAAGAATGCACGCGAAGAAAAGCTGCGCGCACGTGACGAGACGCTGAAAAAGAAACTGGAAGAAGAGAAGATGATGCGTCTTTATCGTGAACATGTACTCGGCGAAAAAAAACCCGAGGGTGGGTTCGTACCCCTGGACGGGTTGCTCGGTTCCACGACAAAGCAGGTCGAGGAGGAAAAACGCGAAGAAGTCGGAGCAATGGGCGACTAAATTCTCCTTCATTCGTGATGTATTCACGCCGCCGAGCCTCGTTCCCGGCGGTTTTTCTTTTGCAATACTGAAAATGAATTAGGCGTCTTTGATCGCTCAAAGCGACCGATTGTTGGATCATAAATAGTACTTAGAAAGGCCCTCGCCGTAGGCTTATATGGCTTTTCGGATTACAATCAGGACGTTGCAGTTCGTCTTCGGATGGGAGGTCTATGGAATATCGCGGTAAATTCTTAATGGTTAATATCATGCTTATCGGCCTCTTGGCCGCGGCTTCACTCGAGTCCCAGACTGCCCGATCGAGTTATGCGCTTTCGAAGCTCCCAGCACTGGCGAGACCCATTGCGTTCCAAGCGCCAAATCCTGCTCCAGGCCAAGTGGCCAAACCGGCGAAATTAAATATCAATGTGATCGGCGGTGCGGGAGCCGTGAACGACGTGAAGCAGCGCACGCCCCGCGACATCACGGTCGAGATCGATGATGAGAACGATCATCCCGTGGCAGGTGCGATGGTTACGTTTTTCGCGCCGAATGAAGGTCCGGGAGGCAGCTTCGTTGGAGACAGTCACCTTTTAACGGTTATGACAGGAAGCGATGGTCGTGCAGTTGCTAAGGATTTCCGCCCCAACGATCTGCCTGGCGACTATAACATTCAGGTAAGCGTTGCTTTTGCCGATCAAAGCGCCAATTCGACCATTTCTCAATCCAACCAAGTGTCTGCCGAACCTCCCGCAACCAAGCGTTCCGCCATGTCTGGGAAAAAGATTGGGCTGATTGTTGCGGCAGGCGCAGCGGTAGCGGTCGGGGCAGCATTCGGGCTGGCCCGCGGAGGCTCGAGTACAAGCAGCAGTTCATCGGGTGGGACCGCGACAGTAGGTCTTGGAGGCCCGCCGACAGTAGGTGCTCCGCACTAGATTCGAATTCAAGGAGTCGCTTGATTGTTTTCAGGTGCTCGCATTCAGATCAGAATGAAGTTTTTAGCATTTGTATTCCTTGGCACGGCTGTCACGTTGCTTGCTCAAGCTCCTAACGCGAACAGCGGAAGTGCGAGCGGCCTTTCCGTTCCAACGCTGGGGTTCGTTGCGGGCCAAGCTCCTGCACGATTGCAGCCGATCTTAGGCATCCCCGGGTCTGCCCGGTTTGGCAGTCCGTTGTTGTTGCCCAGCACTGTGACTCAGATTCACATCGCCCCGGGCCATGCCTATGCGCTGGCTGAACAAGGACCGGGCAATCCGTTGGGTTTGATCTTGCTGCAAGGGATCACTACGCAAACCCGCAGTCTGGCGCTCACTCCGATTATTGACGCGATCGGTCAGGTAGATCTCTTGGCGTTCAGCCCGATGGGTAACTCGGCCGTCATTTATTCCCGGCAAACGAACCAGCTGCAGGTGCTGACTGGTCTGCCCAACTCGCCGCAGTTATACCTGAACGGCTTAAACTTAGCCACACCTGACGCCCCGCAGAAAATGGCAGTCAGCGATGATGCTCAAGCTGTGCTCGTCTCGGACGCGGCAGGGTCAGTCTATTCGGTTTCGAGAAACGCTGCGCCAGTGGCGGTGCATCACTCGCCAGATATATCGGCGCTGGCCTTCGTCCCGCGGAGTCACGATTCGGTAATTTGCGATCGCAGCCTGAATACGATGTCATCCCTACGAAATTCCAACGTAACTCCGGTGATCCTGGGACCAGCGACGAATGACAGATGTCAGCCCGAAGCGGCTGCTTCTACAGCTGACGGAAAGACGATTTTACTTGCGTGTCCTGCTCAGCGCGCCGTATTGTCTATTGACCTAGCGTCGGGGGCAACACGCGTCCATAACATGGCTAACAGCCCTGGTGCTTTGGAGCCTCTGGGTGTCCGGGACGTCTTTCTGATGTCTCCGCCCGAGAGCGGGACGTATTGGCTGTTCGCTTGGCAGCCTGATGGGCCTGTCACGTCTTTTGTTGCCGCTCCCCGCAACGCAAGCCAAGGATCGGGCAATTGAGCAGGCCATCCAATCATTTTCCCCGCGCGCGACTCCTTAGTCGAGCGTGTTCGATCGTTCTGGGCCTGATTCTTTGCTTGGCGAAAATCGCGAGTGCGCAGGTACCGGTGCTGGCCGTCGCTTGTGTACCGGCAACTGGTCCAACGCAGGTGGGCGTACCCTATTCCGCCACATGCACAGCTGCGGGCGGCACGGCCCCGTACAACTGGGCCATTGTTGCAGGCAGTTTGCCTCCTGGACTCGCGCTCAGCAGCACCACGGGCACGAGCGTCACTGTCAACGGAACACCTACTACAATCGGCGCTTATAGCTACGCGGTGCAGGTCACGGATACCACTGCGCCGCCACAGACAGCTCAAAAGGCATACTCTGGCACGATCAGTCCCGCGCCACCGCCAGCAATCACCAGCCTCAATCCGGCCAGCATAGCTGCAGGGGGGCCTGCGTTTACGCTGACCGTGAATGGCAGCAACTTCGCGTCTGACTCCGTAGTCCAGTGGAACGGTTCTACGCTTGCAGGAACAACCTTCGTAAGTGCCACCCAAGTGACGGCGCCCGTGCCAGCGAGCCTAATTGTGTTTGCGGGTGTGGCTCAGGTAGCCGTAGTGTCCGGCGGCGCGACCTCAAATATCGTCAAT
The DNA here is from genome assembly GCA_051003475.1 of Bryobacteraceae bacterium. GTDB lineage: Bacteria > Acidobacteriota > Terriglobia > Bryobacterales > Bryobacteraceae > Bog-105. Next base: position 71,328 of record JBPCLH010000072.1, on the reverse strand, counting down.
TTCACCGTCAATCCCATAGTCAGTTCCCTCAGTCCCAACACTGCTACTGCTGGCGCTCCTGCATTCACACTCACCGTGAATGGCGCCGGGTTCGCTGCAGCTTCCGTAGTGCAATGGAACGGCTCAACCCTCGTAACGAATGTCGTAAGCTCTACCCAGCTGCAGGCCACGGTGTTGCCCACTCTCGTCTCGAGCCCGGGTACCATTCCGATAGCAGTTGTGTCGAATACCTTAACGTCGAATACCGTCAACTTCACCGTTACGGCGGGACCGAGTATCACGAGCATTTCACCAACTAGCGCAATCGCCGGTGGACCGGCGTTCACGCTCACCGTAAACGGAACTGGCTTCCAGTCTGGGGCTGTGGTCCAGTGGAACGGAAATCAGCTCACAACAACTTTCGTCAACGGCCGCAGGATGACGGCATCGGTATCCGCAAACCTCATCGCGAACGTTGGCACAGCGCAGATCACTGTGCTATCCGGCGGAGTGACGTCGAACGCTGTCACGTTTACCGTGAATGCCGCCCCCGTCATCAGTTCCATCTCCCCGAATACCGCGACAGCAGGCGGTTCGGCCTTCACTCTGACGGTAAATGGAACCGCATTCTCATCCGGTTCAGTCGTGAACTGGAACACAGCAACGCTTTCAACCAGATTCGTCAGCGCCACCCAATTGACCGCCACGGTACCGGCGAGGCTGATCGCAAGTGCGGGTACAACTCCGATTACTGTGGTAACAGGCAGTGTCACTTCGAACGCCGTAAATTTCACTGTCGTTGCGCCACCCGCTATCAGCAATCTTTCTCCGAGCGCCGCAACTGCGGGAGGGCCGGGCTTTACGTTGACCGTAAACGGGAGCGGATTCGGCGGGGATGCAGTTGTGAACTGGAACCAAACAGTGCTCGCGACCAGCGTCCGCAGCTCGAATCAGGTAACCGCCCCAGTACTCGCAAGTTTGATTGCTAGCGCCGGAACGGCCCGGATTACCGTTTCGTCAGGCGGCGTCACCTCGAATACAGTGACTTTCACCATCGTTGCGGGCCCGGCAATCAGCGCACTTACTCCGGTCTCCACCGCCGTTGGGGGCCCCGCCTTCACATTAACGATCACCGGCACCGGATTCGCCTCCGGAGCTGTTGTGCAGTGGAACAGCACGCAACTTCCAACAGTCGTCGTCAGCGCGAATCAGGTAACCGCGTCAGTTACGGCCAACCTGATCGCGACTGTCGGTACTGCGCAAATCACGGTCGTCTCGGGAGGCGCAACATCAAACGCTCTGGCCTTTGCAGTAGTTGCCGCTCCGGTCATCAGCACTATAGCCCCCAGCGCAGTAGCCGCAGGTGGTCCCGCCTTCACACTTACCGTCAATGGCAGCGGCTTTGGCTCCGATGCAACGGTTCAGTGGAACGGCGCGCCACTTCCCACGACACTCGTGACTGCGGCTCAACTTACAGCCGCTGTACCGGCCAATTTGATCGCGAGTTTTGGCAGCGCGCAAGTTTCGGTGCTCTCTTCAGGGGTGGCATCAAACTCGGTTGCGATCGCGATCACCGCGGCAGCGATCGCTCTCACGGGCGTACACTCGACTACCGTGCCGACACAGCAGCTCAACGTGGGAATACAACTTGCAACGCCGCCCCCAACTGCATTACAGGGCACCCTTCACCTGGCGTTCACGCCAAGTGTCGCCGGCCTTCCGGCTGGATACATGGATCCTGCCCTACAGTTCGCCGCTGGCGGAAACACGCTCACCTTTACCGTTCCGGCGGGTGTCACGACGGTTTCGCCGCTCACCGGTGGAACGATACAGCAAGGGACGGTTGCAGGCAACATCACCGTGACGCTGACAAGTCTGACTTCAAACGGCGTAAGCGTTTTGCCTCCCACGCCCATTACGGCGACCGCCACCATTCTGCCGCTTCCTCCAGTGATTACGGCCAACAGCGTCCACATCACGAATTTGACAGCTTCCGGCTTTGATGTGGTGTTGACCGGCTATTCCACAACCCGCGACATGACTTCGGCTACCTTCACCTTTACCGCCAGCACTGGAACGCAATTTTCCGGAACCGCGACGTTCACAGTGCCTTTAACTGCGGCTTACACAGCGTGGTACCAGAGCGCACAAAGCCAAAGTTTCGGAAGCATGTTCCAGTTGCAGGTCCCGTTCACCCTATCCGGCAGCGCGAACGTGCTCCAATCGGCGACCGTGACCTTGACTAACTCCATTGGAACTTCCACCCCGGTAAGCGGGGGGCCATAGGCGGCTCGGCCAGTCTTTCGCCGCTCTATCTTGCACTAATTTCGGGGGTCTACCCGAACCACGATTGTCTCTTCGCTTGCAACGTTCCTACCTTGCATTTTGGCCGGTTCAAAGATCCACTTTTTCACCGCCGCCGTGACTGCAGCAGTGACGGTTTCGTCGTGCCTCGTCCTGTCAAGCAAGGCGTGTGCCGCCGTCACGCGACCCGACTCATCGATCCTTACCTTGATCTCGAAATCCGTGGGCGGGGAGATCCGGGAAACGCCCAAGCTCTTGGCAGAGGGCGCCGCCCACTTGATTGGCCGAGGCGGTACGTAGCCCAAATTTTGACCGGCCGTATAGCGTGCAGTTGCCGCTGTGTTTGGTTCCTGTGTGGGAGCGGTTTCGCGAACAGCAGGTGAGAGTTGGGGCGGCGGTTTAGGCAACTCTTGCCCGGAGAGAGCCGAAGGCTGAGCTGCGACGATGCTACCCACCGAAAGAGATGGCGGCTTCTGGGGAGCAAGTGTCGGCCGCGAATATGGCCGAGTTGCCGTTACTGCGGCCCGGCCGAGCTTTGCTGACGCTGGATTCACGTTTCGAGAACTGGCCTTTGCTGCATCTATGTTTTTCGACCCGCGGCGCTCCGCAACCGCTCCGTCGGACAAAGTCTTCCCAGTGTCCCGCACATTCGGCGCCCCCGCCGCTTCAAAATCAGCTGCCCGGCTACGTGCGCCAACTACCTGGACACTCTCAGCAGCGTGAACGCCGTGGGGGCCACGAATTTCAAGCCGGAACACAACGTTCTCGGAAACAGGCCGATAGACAATGGAGGCGCTGGCGATTTCGCCCCGATCCAATGCTACTTCACGGTGTTCGGGGCCATCATTAATCTGCAGCAAGCCATCCGTGGCAGATTGCAGAGCCGGACTCTTCGCGTTCCAGCTGAGGAGCAAATCCTTCCCTTGCGGCTGGGCCCGCATTCCCAAGCGAGCGCTTCGAATCGGTACCTCCTGAATGATATGAGGCACACCCACCATCGCCGTCGATCGCCGATCCCGGAGATAGGCTACCGCAAAGGTGGCGCTCGCGGCAGCACGGAAGACCGCCGTACATAGCCAAACTGGCTTCAGGCGATTCTCGATCACACCGGTGATCGGGGCCTTGATCACTGCCGGCTGAATTGCGAGTACAAGCGCGGCCTGCTGCTCGACGGACAAGTTCGGATGAATGCCGCCATTAGATACCGTAGGAGGCTCATTCAACGTTCGTTGGCCAGGTACAGGCGCAGCCTGCTCAACCGCCGTGTCCGGCAGAGTTGCTCTCCCACGCGATGTTCCCGCGCTTCCCACCATTCTCTTAATGATCGCCATTTCTATCTGACGAAGTCCAAATCCGATGACCCCGGAGTACTGGGGCGAAAACTTACGTCTGCTTGCAGCCCGGAGACCGGGCATAAAAGGCGTTGCCCTTGAAATCCAGCTCTTTCAAACCCGCCTGTGAGGTGTAAAATCCTCGAATCACCTCGGACTTAATCAGCTCAAAAAACCGAGTGCCGGGCGTTTTTTCGACACTTTTGTTGACCCGCTCGTCGCTGATCACCCCCAAAATTTCCAGCTGGTCGTTTTCTCCGATACCCAGAAACTCCGCCTTGTGCCGCACCCTGCTCTCATCCTGCAACCACGCCAGCCCGTCACGGCACACCTTCTGAGCATCGAAGGTTTCGATCTCACGTACGGTCCCGGTTTCGTGATAGGCAACCATTACAGCGCGATGCGATGGATCGAGAGCCGCCGCAGCTTCGCGAGTTCCGGCAGAACTGAAAACCCGCAGATCGATCCATTCCGCCACTTCTTCGATTACACTTGCCCGGCCATTGTTTCCTGGCTCCGGTCCTTGTCCCAGGATCAACTCAGTCAAGCGCAGGATAACGGCAAACTCCGCAGGTGAAAAAAACAGGGGCTCGAAGGGGCGGGTCTTGGGTGTTACATAATCCGTCGGGCTGTCCGGGGGAATCGAATGAAACCGGCCCGCGCTCTCTAACGCGTGACCAAGATGATTGGTTAATGGCTGATAGAGGCCGGGCGGCAAGGTTACCAGTTCGCTTGGACGCGCTTCCACCACCCCGGCGAACCCCAGTCCGAGTGCCGTCTCGCCGACGCCCAAGATCCACAATCGCCGAGTGAGTTCAGGATCTCGCATCGGTTACAAATCACCCCTCTCGTGTGCGCCAGCGATATGGTCCGCAGCGCGGGCGGAAATCGCCATAATCGTAAGCGTCGGTTCATAACAACCTTGCGTGACGAACGACGCTCCGTCGGTAACGAACACGTTTTTTGAGTCATGCAGCCGGTTATATCGATTCAGAACGCTTTTTTGGGGATCGTTGCCCATGCGGGCCGTCCCGCATTCATGAATGTTCTTGCCGAAAACGCTGAGATCCTCATTGGGAGGAGTCGGATGTTTCACTTTCAAAGCGTCTAGAATATTCCCAACGTCCTGGCGCATCGCTTTTGCCATTGCGTGCTCATTCTCTCCATAGGCGGCGTGAATATGCAGAACGGGAATTCCCCACGCGTCCTTTTTCTCCGGATCGAGCTCCACATAATTGTCGTAGCGCGGGAGGCACTCACCCTGGGCCGTTATCGAAAATGTATACGGGATTTCACGCCGCACTGTTTCTCTCCATTGCTTTCCAAAGCCAGGTGTCGAGAAAGCGTGTGCGTATAGCTGCTGACTGGCATCCCCGTCGAAGCGGTAGCCCCGCAAAAACTGGCTGTTCTTATGGCCCTCCGTGTTGGCATATTTCGGTATCAGATAACCACATGGATTTCCTACCGGCTCACGTTGCGAGCTTTTGAGGGAAGCGAGTTCGCCGCCCGCGCCCTCGAGAGTGAAATGATCCATCAAGTAATGCCCGAGAATGCCATTCGAATTCCCCACGCCTTTAGGGAACCGGCTGGATCTGGAGTTGAGCAGGATTCGTGTGGATTCAAGAGCGCCGGCGGCTAACACGATCACCTGGGCGCGGGCCTCGCGATGAACCCTCGTCACGCGATCTATATAGTGAACTCCCGTCGCCCTGCTTTCCTTGTCCATTGTGACGTCACTAACGACCGCATCGCTAAGGAGGCTGAAGCGCCCCGTTCGCGCCGCCGCCGGAAGAGTTACCGCCGGGCTATTGAAGTAAGAGGCCGTATAACAGCCGCGCTGACATTGATCGCAATAGTGGCACGCCGGCCGGCCATTATGAGGCACCGTCAAATTCGCCACCCGGTCCGGCATCAACCTCCAGCCGAACTGTTTCTCGATCACGTGTTTAGCGAGAACTGCGCCGCAAGACAGATTCATGGGCGGAAGAAACTTGCCATCTGGCATCTGCGGGAGTCCTTCGCGCGATCCGCTTACGCCGATGAAGTTTTCTACCTTGTCATAGTACGGCTCGAGTTCCGCATAGCTGAAGGGCCAGTCCTCACCATATCCATCGCGGCTCGCAGCTTTGAATTCATAGTCGGTGTACCGGTAACTTTCGCGAGCCCAGCAGAATGTCTTGCCTCCCACCTGTCTGCCGCGAATCCACATGAAAGGTTTACCGGCAGGAAACGTGTACGGGTGCTCAGCGTCGTTTACGAAGAATTGATGGCTATACTCGTCACACGCGTAGCAGAGGCCTTGCACGGGTTGATCCGTCAGCATCTTTTGTTGATCCCGAAACCCGCGGAACTTCATCTGGTAAGGCCACGCGTGCTCGGTGAAATCACGCGTTGGGATACGCGGAGGTCCCGCCTCGAGCATCAGCACGTCCATGCCGCGCTCGGTCAGCTCCTTTGCAACCCAACCCCCGCTCGCCCCCGAGCCAACGATCAGCGCATCGTAAATCTTTCGCATACCGGAACCCATTCTGCTACTGTGCCACTAGCGCCGGACGCGCGCCAATGCTGCGCAAGCAATGGTCGACCCAAAGCTTAGTCAGTTTCTCCTGCGCGCCGTTTTGCGATAAACGCATCCGAAGACTGCCGAATTCGACGTGATCCAGCAGCTGATCCTGGTTGAAACAAGAGAACACGACGGTTTCTTTACCGCTCTCCGGATCCTTGTGTACCTGCAGGCATTGGGCGCAAATTTCCTTCATCATGCATTGCATCGGGGAATTGATGCTTGCGATTGCATGGTGATCAGGCTTTAGATAGGGCCGTAGCACGCTATGCCGCGCCTGCTGCACCGCGCGCATCATTACATCCGAACCGATAACCATAAGGCGATCCACGGTGTTGAGAGGAAGTTCCGTGTCACCCAAATCGCCCCGCCCGTACGCCGCCATCCCTTCCACAATGTTGCCAACAAACGCGCTGTCCTGAACGCGGCCGGGCGTGAATCCTGGCGCTTCATCGCAACACCAAACCACGACATCCGCAGCCTTCTCAATTTCTTCGACTTTGTAGCGGTCGATGATTTTTTTGTAACCGGCGAAGTAAATGACGCGCGAACCTGAGGCACGAAGCTGCTGGCCTATTGAGAAAAGCACAGCGTTGCCCAAACCACCGCCCGCCAAAAGGACCGTTTGCTGTGCTGGTGTCTCGGTGGGTGTGCCTGTCGGACCCATAAGGATGACTGGTTCGCCCGTCTTCAACAGCGTGCACAGATCGGACGACCCACCCACTTCAAGAACAATCGTCGAGAGCAGGCCCTTTTCAAAGTTCACCGATGCGCCGGTCAGCGCGAGACCCTCCATCGCCAGGGTGGTTCCATCTGCCCGACGAGCAAGTGACTCGTAATTCTGGAGCCGGTAGAACTGCCCCGGTTTGAATGCCCGAGCGGCAATCGGAGCTCGAACCACGATCTCGACGATGTTCGGCGTGAGGCGAATGACGTCCTGTACAACCGGCCGCAGCTCGTCGTTGAGTCGGTCCGCAAGAGTCGCCGGAGAAGGCTCGGATGGCGCAAGACGCGACAGAACGGCTGAGACAACCGGATATCCCTGTTTGGCGCTGGCCATCGCCTTCACCACATTCCCGGAAAACGACGGATGCAAGTCGCCAAAAAAACTAATCGCCCGCCCGTCCGGCTTAATCGAAATCAATACATTTGCAATGGCCGGCTTCGCGATCCGTTCCGGTTTCACTGGGCGGCCGTCGATGTCCACCGCCTGGAAGTACCGGCCGTCGAGTGTGAAGTTGGGAGCGTCCTCTCGGGCCAGTACGGTGTTCGGTTGAGTGCCGGCTGCAACAAGAATCGTCCTGGCCGGAATTACAACCTTGTCTCCCGTTGGCGATAATCCCAAACCATCATCGAACCGGTGCTTGTCGAAGCGAACGGCCATCGCACTGCCCGAAGAATTGACCTGTACCTCTTCGGGGACAAGGCATTCCGCAAACCTCACTCCTTCCTCGAGCGCCTTCGCGACTTCCTCATGGTTTAGCGTGTAACTCGGAGCATCGATCAGGCGCCGGCGGTAGGCGATCGTTACGCCTCCCCACGAGTCCAGGAGTTCGATGAGACGCGCCTCTCTACCCTCGCGCGCAGCAGCGGCCCGTTCAGTTCGAATTGCCCGTGCGTGCGACAAAAATTCGTCCGCAACTTCAGCCTCATCGGTGGTCCACGCCGCATGGACCTCCCTTTCGCCGAGTTCGGCTACGAGCCGCTCATACCGCTTGAGAAACTTCTCTACCTGCACTACGTAGTACGCCAGCGACTCCGTTGCGGTATCGATCGCGGTCAATCCTCCGCCGATCACGACGATCGGCATACGGATTTGCAAGTTGGCCAAAGATTCAGATTTTGCGGCACCGGTCAGCTGCAGAGCCATCAGAAAATCGGAAGCCTGACGAACGCCCCGCACAAGGCCGTTCTTCATTGGAATGACGGTGGGCCGGCCCGCACCCGCGCAAAGTGCGATATGATCAAACCCCATCTCGAAGGCATCATCCACGGTGAGAGTGCCTCCGAAGCGCACGCCCCCGAACATGTTGAACTGCCTGCGGCGCTCGAGTAGCAGCCGGATTACCTTCAAGAAATTCTTGTTCCAGCGGACCGTAATGCCATACTCGGCAACACCGCCGAATCCGGCCATTACTCGTTCATCGAGACGCTCATAAACCTCGGAAACGTCACCCACCGGGCGAAATGGAACACGCCGTCCGTATGCGTCCACTCCCGAAAGATCTTCGGCCACCGGCTCGATTTTCAGGCCGTCCACTGCGAGAACGGTGTGCCCATCATTCACTAGATGGTGCGCCAGAGTAAAGCCTGAAGGGCCAAGACCCACGATCAGAACCTTATAGCCGGTCGCCACACGCGGATAAGGCCGGGAAAAATTCAGGGGATTCCAGCGCGTCAACAGACTGTAAATCTCGAAACCCCACGGCAGTTCCAGTACATCTTTGAGCGAGCGCGTCTCGATCTGCGGAATGTCAACAGGATCTTGCTTCTGAAAAATGCATGATTTCATGCAATCGTTGCAGATGCGATGCCCCGTCGCGGCTGCCATCGGATTATCGATCACGACGATCGCAAGCGCCCCGATCGGGTTCCCGTCGCCCTTCACCAGGTTCATCTCCGAAATCTTCTCGTCGAGAGGACATCCCGCCAGCGGCACGCCAAACACGCTGTATTTGAACGAGCCGTTCTTTTCTTTCAGCCCTGTCGAGCAGCTGTCTTTCTCCTGCTTGTGGCACTTGATGCAGTAGTAAGCCTGGTCCAGCGCTCCCGTGAGATCCGTTCCGGGATCTGTTAACTGGAACCCTTCCCGGTGACGCCAATGATCGCTGCTCAGCTCTAAACGAACCAGCCCATTGCTCACCAAGGGCTCAACCGGGATCAGATGGTACGGATCGAGCTTGTGCGGCACCTTGAACAGCACCCCTCGCTTGTGCCGCGCTTTCCCTTCCGGCGTAAGCGCCGCCCAGGCCGCGTACTGCGTCGCAAGCTGCAGGTGTTGCGTGTGCTCGGGCTCGGCCTCAAGCCAGCGCGCAACGTGCTTTGCGAAGCTCGCCTCGGTCAACGGCTCCTGCGTCAGCGTCTCGAGTTCCGCGGCCACTGCCAATCCGTTGATCGTCATTGCCCGCTCAACCGTGTATCCGGTCAGCGCCTTTCGCTGCACGAAACGCCGCTTGACTGAGTAAAGAGGCGCCAGTTCGGCGTGGCGAAATTGTAATTCCCGAAGCTCCGCCTCGATCCCGAATAGTTGCCCGATAAAATCTTCGAGATACGGAGCTAGCTCGACAATCAATTCCGAACTTTGTTTGCGATTCAGCACTGTCGCCTGTTGGCGTGCCTCCATCAGCCGCGTATGCAGCGATGGTGCAGTCTGGTTCAGTTGTTCAAGGAAAAGTGAATCCAGTTTGATGAGGCCCTCGCACTGATACAGGTCCTCAAAATCGAGCCCAAACGATAGGGAAAGGACGCGCTCAGCAATCCTGTCTGCGGAATCTCCCGCGCTCTCCCACTTTTCCTTTCGTATGTTCACAACAGATGTAAATGAAGGTTCTGAGTCCGAAAAATGGTAGCTGCAACCGCAGCCCCTCGTTCAACCCGCTCGTTCTACCGTGTTCCAGGGCTCGAGCCAGTTTTCGGTTAGGTAGCTATCTCTATTGTTACAAAATGACATCCTGAAATAGATGCCGCAGCGCGAGCCGTTCCGCTTCCAGACACGTATCCGTTTCATTGACACCGATGCCAGTGGGCGCATCCATTACACATCTATGTTTCGATATTTCGAATCGGCGGAAATTGAGCTCTTGCGTACCGTTGGAATCACATACGACCTGAGGCGTTCTTACGCATTTCCACGGGTGCATGCTGAATGTGACTTCATGAGCGCCATGCACACGATGATTTGATCGAGATCGAAACATCGTTGGTCAAGCTCGGGCGATCTTCGGCGCACTTTCAATTTCATACGTTCAAAGCTGCCACTCTGGCCGCCAAAGGGTCCGTGGTGGTCGCATGCGTGGATCGGTACACTCAGCGGGGGCTATCGCTATCCCTGACGATGTGCGTGCAAGACTTGTGACCATACTCCGCGTCCCGAGTCACGGCGGCGGATAAGCGCCCCTGCTCGGCACCGCATTAGAGGCTCAGTGAGTCATTGCGTAAACAATATCATTCACGCCGATGCGGATTCCTAAGTCCGAGAATTTTTCCGGATACCGTGGATCGTCCGCCCATTCCCATGAGTCGCCAAGATCGGAATTGAACGATATCGCAACCATGATCCGCCGCTTGTCGTCATATATGCCCCGCCAGCGCGCCACATATCCGTCATTTTTGTGACCGAGGCGCAAGTGCTCCGCGCCGGGAATTTGGAACCGCTCATCCAGGTCGTACACCGTATGAAAGATCGCATCACTGTCCGGAATATCGATAATCGGACGGTCCGGGAAGACCTTTTTCATGGTCTGTTCAAAAACCTGCCACTCCACCGTGCCATGAAGATCGTCTGCCATGAAAAATCCGCCGCGTAGCAGATAATCGCGCAATTTTTTCGCCTCGGCATCTGTCAGGCCCCATTCACCGACCTGGACCGCGTATAACCAAGGCCAGTTGTACACGTCGTCCCCATCGTCCAGGCTTACCGACTGCTCGACGGAGCGAACGTTAACGCGGGTAAGACGCCGTGCCGCTTCCGAGAAATGGCGATCCGCCCGTGGAAAATCCTGGGTCCAGAGCGATGAACCCTCCCTCCAATCGCCATCGAAGCGGCCCCGATACCCATCGTTCCAGCCAGGTGGATACATCAAGCGGGCGAATGTCCATTCCGTCTTCTCCTGCCAGTCCGGCGGAAGCGGGATGTCGCCGACGTTGTATTCTACTCCCGGATATTCGCGGAACGGGCGTGGCGCAGAACGGTCCGCCGCGTATACCGCGCTAAGAAAAGCAATCGCGCATCCTGATAGCTGCAAAACGTTCCGGATGCTCATAGGCACAGCCTTGATCCGAGCATATCGCACGCCCCTGCACCCCTGTTATGCTCCGGAGAGTGATGCTTTTGCTAGAGGCAGTGGAATGCACCTGAAACGAACTTCCATCTTTCTAATTTTGTTTTTTGTCTTGATAATCGGATGGCTGCTCGCCTGGGTCGCCTTCCATGTTGCAGGAGCATTGATTCATCTTCTGCTACTTATTGCCGTGATCGCTTTGGTCCTGCACTTCATTAGTGGCGGCCGCCGCTCGGCGTGAGCTTCGGAATTACCCTTCCCGCTCGAAGCTATTCGTCTTGACTCGGGCGCCCGACCCCTATACTCTAGGCATAGAGGGCCTATGCCACTCAAGGAAAAAGAAGAACGACGCGATTTGTTTCCAGGCGCGCTCGAGATGATGGTGCTGCAAACATTGCGCGGCAGGCCGCTCCATGGGTACGCGATTGCGCAGCACATCCAACAGACCTCGGATGAGTTACTGCAGATTGAAGAAGGAACTTTGTATCCGGCGCTGCAACGGCTTCTTCGTGAGGGGTGGGTGCAGGCCGAGTGGGGTGTTTCGCGGACCAATCGGCGAGTCAGGATTTATAAAATAACCGCCGCTGGACGGAAACAGTTGCGCCGCGAGATGTCGAGTTTCGAACGCATGCTCAAAGGGATTGCACGGGTGATGGAGCCGTCCGGGACATGAGCCGCATTCGAAATCTCTTCCGGCGCCGGAAGCTGGAACACGATCTCGCCGATGAGATTGCAAGTCACTTCGAGGAGAGAATTGACGAGCTTGTCGAATCCGGTATGAGCCGCGAGCAAGCGGTGTTCGCAGCGAGACGGCGCTTCGGAAACGCCACGCTACTGCTCGAGCAAGGTCGAGAAGTGTGGAGATTCCCGTCGATGGAAAACCTGCTGCGTGATTTTCGATTCGGAATGCGTTCGCTCGCGAAAAGCCCGCTGTTCACCGGGATGGCTGTAGCGATTCTCGCACTCGGAATCGGCGCTAACTGCGCGATGTTCAGCTTGATTGATGCCGTGCTTCTCCGCCCGCTTCCTTTTCCGGATGCCCAGCGGATTGTGGTGCTTTGGGAGCGGCAGCCCCATCAAGACCGCCATAACCCGGTAAGCCCGGTCAATTATCTCGACTGGCGTGAGCGGACACGCTCCTTCGAAGCGATGGCCGCAGCTTTTTTGATTCCAATGAATCTGAGCGGAATTCGGGAACCCCGCGCTGTGGATGGGGCAATGGTGGCGGCTGAGTTTTTTCATGTGCTTGGGATTTCGCCAGTCTTGGGCAGAACTTTCAATGCGAGCGAAGATGTTCCGAACGGGCCGAATGTGGCAGTCCTCAGTTATTCCTTGTGGCGGGGGCAGTTCGGCGGGGATGGCTCTATTTTAGGCCGAACCATTCGATTGCATGATCGCGCATATATGGTGCTGGGCGTGATGCCGGAACAATTTGATCTGCCGTTCCTACACGCCGATATCTGGGTGCCTGCGGGAATGACTCGCGGCATGGGAAAGGACACAGGACGATACTTGACGGTTATTGCGCGGCTGAAGCGCGGGGTTCCACTTCAGCAAGCTCGCGCGGATCTGGCGGGTGTCGCGCGGCAGACTTCCCAGGAACGGCCGCAATTTAATCGTGATTGGAGCGCCACCGTGACACCGCTTTACGAGCAAACCGTCGGCAGTGTCAGAACTGCGCTGCTGACCCTTTTCGCAGCAGTGACTTTAGTGCTCCTTATCGCGGCCGCAAATGTCGCCAACCTCTTATTTATGCGTGGTACCCAAAGACAGCATGAGATCGCAGTTCGCACAGCTCTTGGCGCAAGCCGAACGCGCATCGTTTCTCAGCTTTTGGTAGAAAGCGTTCTGCTCTCGGTTCTGGGCGGGGCAATGGGAGGCGTACTGGCTTACTTTGGCCTTCATGCGATTGGAACATCACTTCCAAGTCTGGATTTGCCGAGAGCTGGCCACGTTGGGCTCAATGCGGAGGTGCTGGGATTCAGCTTACTTTTATGCTTCGCGACTACACTTATCTTCGGGCTGACACCCGCGATTACGTCATCGCGGACAGACCCGAACGACGCTCTCAAGCAAGGAGGTCAGCGGTCCTGGGGGCAGGGGAGCGGAAGAGCCCGCGGGTTGCTTGTGGTCTTCGAAGTGGCGTTATCGCTAGTTCTGCTTGTGGGCGCAGGTCTGCTGGTGCAAAGCTTTCTACGGTTGACCCGTGTGGATCGCGGGTTTCGCATTGACCGTATTTTGACGCTGCGAATGTTTTTATCACCGGGTAGGTACGATCACGATTCGCGCCGAGCCCAATACCTTGAAAGCGTTTTGGATCGGGTGCGAACGGTACCTGGAGTGGAAGCAGCAAGCTCCGCTCATTTCCTGCCCATGACGGGCCTCTTTTCCGGATCGTGTTTCACGCGCGCAGATCGGCCCAAGCCGCCACTCGGACTCGCTCCAGGAGCGAATTTCCTGATTGTCAGCCCCAGCTATTTTTCCGTGATGGGCATACGGTTGCTTTCGGGGCGCGATTTCGATGCTCACGATACGTTCGGCCATAATCCGGTGATTGTTATCAATGAGGCTTTCGCGCGGCAATTCTTTCCCAATGAGGACCCGATTGGCAAGCGGCTTGACGTCTGCTGGAACCCGCCTGGCTCAGGCACCATTGCCGGCGTTGTTGCCAATGCACGTCATGCCGATCTTTCACAGAAACCCGCTCCGACCATCTTTTTGGATCACATGCAGGCGCCTATGTACTTCGCCAATCTGGTGGTGCGGACGGCGGTAGCTCCCACCGCGATGGCGAAATCGGTCGAGCGCGCAATCTATAAAGTGGACCCCAACCAGGCTGTTTATAAGGTTGAGAGCATGGAGAACGTGGTGGCGGAGTCAGTCGCACGTCCGCGCGTGGAATCATCGCTGCTAACCCTATTTGCTGGTCTCGCACTTGTGCTCGCGGCCGCCGGCCTGTACGGCGTGCTCGCGTATTCCGTTAGCCAGCGAACTCGAGAAATCGGTGTCCGGGTCGCGCTCGGAGCTGAGCCTGCGCAGTTGATTCGTGAAGTGATTCGAGATGCCTTGCGCCTCGTCCTACCAGGGATCGGCATTGGACTGATCGGATCGCTTGCGATAACCCGCCTGCTCCGTTCACTGCTATACGAAATCACGCCCAATGATCCCCGGACGTTCGCGGCGGTATCGGCAGGTTTGATCATAGTTGCGATGCTCGCGGCCTACGTGCCCGCTCGCCGTGCTGCGATGGTGGATCCGATAACGGCGTTACGTTACGAGTAATTAGTCGCTCGTTTTCAACTTCCGGCAACGTAACTGATACCTACCGGCGTCTGTTAAGCTTCGACTTGCCGTGAATCGACGACTCGCTCTTCTGCTGATTGCCCTCTTGGCAGTGAAGGCGATTTTTCTTGCATTCGACGCCGAGCCGTCCTTTCACTTCCGGGATTCGGCAGTTTATCTTGCAACCGCAATCGGTAAGTGGATTCCACCCAATCGCAGCTTCGTTTACGGCTTAATTCTCCGTCCCATTGCGCTTTGGCCGCGTTCGTTGACGCCAGTGTTGGTTATGCACGCCGGCCTCTCCGGAATCGCGAGCTGGATAGTTGGGATTTGCCTAATTCGTTATTTTGCGAGCGGGTTCATGATCGCCAGCTTGTGCAGCATCGCCTGTGCAGTAGAGCCTCTGCAGTTAAGAGCAGAAAGGTATGTGCTAACCGAATCTGTCTCGGCATTTGTCTTCGCCGTGTTTCTGGTGGCGATATTCAGTTATCTCAAAACAAGCAGTGTCTCCCTGCTGGCTGTAATCCAGATTCTTGCGGTACTGTTGGTGAGTCTTCGTATCAGCTTCCTGCCCGCGGCGTGGATCGCTTCGTTTTTAGTTCCACTCGCTTCGCGGCGAGCGATTTCTTTCTGGAGGTCTTCGCGGCAAGCTATGCGGCGCGGCTCGGGCGGGATCAAATGGATCAGAGCAATTCGGTTTGTTTTATTACCGTTGTCATTTTCGATACTGCTGAGCCAAAGTTTGCTTTTCGGGTATCGTCATTTATACGGTGAACTGCTTAATCAACCTCCGGCATATACCTCTCGAGGCGTCCTGCCTGCATCGGCAGATGTAGGAGCTGGTGATCTTTTCGGATGGCTAAAGCTGGCTGCATCCAAGTACGCGGAATATTTCAACGCCGGCAAACTCAGACGGAGTTTGCAGACGGATGGAGGGCAGTTCGTAGATGCTCTACCTGGCGAGACGCAGGCGATTAAAATCGCATTTGGAATCGATGTCACGAAACAGAGCTCCACACTTGCAACCATGTCGCTAACCAGGAAATGGGAAGAAAGATCCGTGCTCTGGTGCTGGTTTGTAGTTATTCTGCCTCTGCTCTATCCGGTGTATTTGGTGATCAAGTGGCGGCATATTCGAGTACCCCACATCGTTATTGGGCTTTGCGGGCTGATTCTTTTGTTCGAGGTGGTTGTACCGATCGAATACCCAAATCCACGCTATTTGACTACGCTGGCTTGGTTAGCATTCCTCATGATCGGCAGCGTGGGTACCCGCCTTCTCAAGCGAGGAGAGTCATTGTAAACGCTGTTGGATTTTTTGCTGCGTCTTGTGGATCAGCGCTTCTGTCACGTCGAGCAACATATTTGCTTTCGTAAACGCCTGCGTTCCGGCGGCATGCGATTTAGGATCAAGAAACCGGCCGGTGGTGTCGCTCGAAAGCGAGCTTGCTGAGAGGTATAGGACCACGATCCCCGGTCGAAGGGCGGCGGCGCGTTGCGCCAGTTCCCATCCTGAAATGCCGGGCAAGTCGGCATCAGTTACTAAAAGATGAATTGTTCGTTTGTAATCGCGACAGAGCGCAAGCGCTTCATCACTGCTTGTTGTGGGAAGAACGTGATAACCGGCCTCTGCCAAGAAATGCTGCAGCAGATCTCGTCCAGATTTGTCAACGTTTACCACTAGGGCAGTATTATGCACATCACACTCTGCAGGGGCGGACCAAAATCTGAAATTTGATAAGCCTAGCATAAACCGATTAACTGCGAGGTGTAACCAGGAAATTCCACGGTTTTGCGCGCAAGGTCGGGGCACTGCTGCGAAACACGGGTTTTAGAGTGGAGAGCCTCTCTCGCATTCCGGATGTCCGCACTCGCAAAACTCTTTCTCAAGCGCGTGGGAAGTGGCTTGCTCGCAGTACTCACTGCAGTAAGGAGTCCCAGGGGGGACTTGGCATTTGCAAGCGGTATGTCGGCATTTTTCTTTTTCTGGCATATCGATCGGATGCCTAAGAGATTATCCGAGATCGACGGCCGGGCACAATGCTGGGGAATACCCTAGCCGTCAATAGTACTAAACGGGAGGACAATAGCATAGGGAGTTTACTTGAAACCACGCGTTCTCATAGCTGACGATCACAGACTGGTTGTGGAAGGGCTCGCGAAAATAATAGAGGGCGAGTGCGAACTGGTCGGGGTGGTAAGCAACGGGCGCGAAGTGGTTGCCGCAGCCGTCGAGAAAGACCCAGACATAATTCTTTTGGATGTCACAATGCCCCTTCTGAACGGAATAGAGGCCGGGCGCCAAATCAAACGGGAAAAGCCGAACATCAAAGTAATTTTTGTCACGATGCAACTAAATCGCGACTACGTTCGAGAGGCGTTTGAGGCGGGTGGTTCGGGATACGTATTGAAACAGGCTGCCGCTTCCGAACTAATGATGGCTATACGCGAGGTCCAGGAAGGGCGATTTTTTCTATCACCGATGGTTTCGGAACGCTACCTGGATAATGAGTTACTAGACGGCAAAAGCCCGGTGAAATTGTTCAGTTCCTTAACGTCGCGGCAACGGGAAGTGCTGCAATTGGTAGCGGAAGGAAAACCGGCAAAAGAAATCGCGGCCCTTCTGTATATTTCTGTGAAAACGGTAGAATTTCACAAAAAGCATCTACTCAATGAACTGAATCTGCGCAATACGCCTGAGTTAATCCGCTATGCGGTGGAACACGGCTGGGTTGGGTCGTAGGCTCGCTAAGCGATGGCAGCGGCCTCGGTCGCAAGGGGAACTTGCACCTGAACTGTAGTCCCTTCACCGAGTGCCGAGCTGATGCGGAAGGATCCGCCGACCAGGCGAGCTCGCTCCTCCATGCTGATGAGGCCCAGACCGCGGGTCTCGCTTGGATCGAAGCCTTCACCCAGATCTCGAATCGTCAGGCGCAACGCGGAATTCTTTCTTATGAGACTGACGCGGACGTGGGTTCGGCCGGCATGTTTGGCAACATTTCGTAACGCTTCCTGAGTGATTCGATAGAGGGTTGCCGACACTTCACGCGAGAGCACATCGGGAACATTCCGGTGAGTGAAATTACTTGGCATACTTTCTCGCTCGGCAAATTCGGTAACCAAGCTGCGAAGTGCTACCGGCAGGCCAAGGTCCTCAAGAATGGAGGGGTGCAGGGCGTGCGAAATACGCCGGAGCTCGTCAGATAGAGCCGCTGCTCCTTCGCGGAGGGCTGCCAGGCGATTGCGCATCTCGGCTTCTGGCGGTGGAATATTCTGACGCAACTGCTCAAGATCATTGGCAAGCATTGCTAGTTGCTGGCTGATGTCGTCGTGCAGCTCACGGGCAACGCGGCGGCGCTCCTCTTCCTGAGAGGTAAACAAGCTAGCTGCCAGGGATCTGAGTTCTTCTTGGGTGCGTTGGAGCTGTTCTTCGGTTGTTCTGACCTGGCTCGCGAGGCGTTCCCTTTCCCGCTGTAATAGAAGCTCAGCCTGCTTGTAGGCCGAAACATCGTCGACGGTGATTAGTAGCGCTCTAAATCCTTCGAGCTGGACTGCTTGCCCGGTTACGGAAAATACTTGCGTGCCAGTAACTCCTACTTCGTGCTCGATGTCAAAGACGCTGCCGGTCAATCGCAAATCGTCGAGGAGCGGGCCTACGCGCTCCATACCCCAAAGAAGAGTGATGAGGTCGGGGAAAGAGCGCCGGTCGATTTCGGCCTGCGGCATTCCGGACAGAGCGCGGAACGCTGCGTTCGCCATCCTCACGCGGAGTTCATCGTCCAGGACGACAATCGAGACTTGAACAGATTCGATGACCGACTGAGCCAGGTCGCGAGCTTCACGGATGGCCAGCTCGCCGCGCCGGATTTGGTCGATATCGACGAGCACGAGGACGAGTCCCTCTATCTTGTTTTCCGCGGTCCGGTACGGCCGAACTCGCAGGAGATGCCAGCGCCCTTGCTGGTCTTGCACGTCGATTTCTTTGGTTGCGAGGGTGTCCAGGACCTCCCGCAGAACGGGCTCAAGATGATCGATCATTAGATTAAGCCGGATTTCGCCAATTCGCCGGCCTACATCGGAAGATCGTAAATGCATGGACCGCTCGGCGGGTGGAGTAAAGCGCCGAATGTAAAGGTCGCCGTCGAGCATGAGAACGGGGATATTGACGCTGGTCAGCAGATTAGAAAAATCGTTGGTGGCATCTAGAAGAGCAAGATTTCCACTTTGGAGTTCGTCGTTTACGGTTTGAAGCTCTTCGTTCGTTGACTGGAGTTCCTCCTTTGCGGTCTCCAGTTCCTCATTGGCAGATTGCAGTTCCTCGTTGGAGGATTGAATTCCCTCGTAAGCGCCGGTCAGCTCTTGGTTACGGGCGTCACGCTCCTCAATCAGAGACTGCAAGTAGAGGCGAGTGGAACTGAGATCTTCGCGCGCTCGAGTGATTTCGAGAATCTCCTCCGCTGAGGCGCTGTGGCGGGAAACATCAAGAGTAACGGGCTGAGGTTCGGACAGCGTGACAGGTCGGGGTAAGAACAGAATCAAGTAGCAGCGTGTCTTCGTGGGAGTACTGTGGATGGGAAGCACCTCAATCGTCAGATCGTGTTGCAGATCACCGTAGTGAGCCTCTTTGCATTGCACTTTTACGGGGATGTCTTCGGCAATCGCGCGCTGCACCGCATCTCGCAGCGTAAGCGTTAATTCGCCTCGTGCCATTCGCAGCAAATTTAAGCTGGGAGCGCCCGGAGTGTGTTCGAGAAAAGGAGCGGTGTGCCCGCGAACTTGCAGCACCTCCATCCTGTCGTTAATGATGACGCCCGCGGGACCGTAGCGCGTCAAAACGATGCGGTCGGCCGCACGTTGTAAGTCGACTTCCGTCCAAGCCGTGTAACCGGCGGTCCGCACTCTGTCAGCGGGCGCTCGTGGTTCGCGCCCCGTCGACGGCAGGATGAGATCAAGTGGTGGCGCGGCCGTTCCTGCTTTCAAGTAGAATTTATGCTTTCGGTCGGCAAGTGTGAAAAGATCGGCATGCTGGAGAATGGTTTCAGAGCTTCCCAGCAAAAGGTAACCACCGGGCCGCAACGCATAATTCAAGGTGAGCATAATGGTTTTTTGAATCTTCGCTCCCAAGTAGATCAGGACGTTGCGGCAGCTGATCAGATCGAGTTTCGAGAATGGCGGATCACAGCACAGATTCTGACGGGCGAAGATGCAAACATCTCGAACACGCTTTGAGATTTGATAGCTGTGGTCGACTTTGACAAAGAAACGGCGCAAGCGTTCGGGAGAAACCTCACCCGTGATGCTTTCCGGATAGATGCCGAGGCGCGCCTTTTCCACCGACTGCTCGCTTGCGTCAGTGCCGAAAATCTGAAATGGCGGATCGATTGGCTGAGTGGAGAAGAATTCGAGGAGACAAATTGCCAACGAGTACACCTCTTCTCCGCTTGAACAGCCAGCGACCCAAACACGGACCGGTTCCTCGGGCTTGCGGCTCTCGAACAGACGCGGAAAAAGGTCCTGCTTCAACGCATCGAAAACTTCCGGATCGCGAAAGAAATGCGTGACACTGATAAGAACGTCTTCCTGCAAATCAGGGAGTTCCTGGGGCTGTGTTTGAAGCAGTTGAACGTAGTCCGCGATGTTGGCACATCGTTTGAGCAGCATGCGGCGGGCGATGCGCCGTCGAAGAGTGGCCGGTTTATAGTTTTGAAAGTCAATTCCGGAGACACCGCGCAAGAGCGTCAGAATACGGGTGAAATGCGGTTCTTCCGCCGGCGGAACGATGCTTTCTTTTGAGGGAAGCAGCTCGGGATGGGCGAATTGCCGCGCAAGCCGGGCCAGTTCCAACCCGATTTGGGCTGGAGGCAGTATCAGGTCGACGTGATCGGCGGCGATCCCTTGACGAGGCATCTCGCCAAACTTGGCCGACTCGGGGCTCTGTGCTATTGTGATTCCGCCCTCGCCCTTGATCGCTTTGAGGCCGAGCGCGCCATCGCTATCCATTCCGCTTAGCACGACACCAATGGCCCGATTCTTCTGGTGTTCACCCAAGGAGCGAAAGAAGTAATCGATGGGCAGCCGATCACTAGACGAGCGGGTGTCGAGATGGAATTTGCCCTGGGAAAGAATGAGGCGGGTATTTCTCGGGATGATATAGATTTGATTGATTTCGGGCGTGAGATCAGGACGGATTTCCGAAACCGGCATCCTGGTGTGGCGAGCGAGGATATCGATCAGGTGACTTTCATGGTCTGCTGAAAGATGCGGAACCAGAACGAAAGCCATTCCCGTATCGGGTGCTAGGGCAGCGAGGAGTGCGATGTACGCCTCTACGCCGCCAGCCGAAGCTCCGATTCCAACAACGGGAAACGGTAGAAGACCCGGCTTGGATTCTGTGCCGGGCTCGGCTGCAACGACTACGTCGGTGAGCTTTGCGTCTTCAACGGCTTCGGATTGAAGCTGCCCAGGGGTATCTTGAGGTTCGGTGTGCATTATGATGCGGCGGGCAAACGGGGACTCATGAACCGCTCGGTATCCGCTCTATTCATTCTGCCTCGTGAATTACCTCTTTCCAGTTGCCGCTGGCAGGCCGGTCCAAATCGATGTCCAAAACTCTCCCATGAGGTGCTTGCCATCTGGTGAAAACAAAAAGATGATCGCGATATGGAGCAACGCCAAGAATTAGAGGCATGTGCTGCGCGAGGGGTCGCAACATCTTTTCGCCTTGCCTTTGGATGTAGAGATCCGCTTCGACAGAAGAGGCGCCTTTCGACGCCTCGCAAAACAGGTACTTTGCAGTGGAGGTGATTCCACAAGTCGAACCGTAATCCGGCCCATATCCGCTTCCGAAAATCTCCTGGTCTTTCGAAACCGGGTTTCCAAAATCGTGACGGTAGACACGGGTGCCGGCCATTGAGAAGCGCGCGTAATAGAACGATGTCTTGCCGGGTGCGAAGGCGTAGCGCGGAAGTACAAAATAGAGCGCGCTAGGCAAAATATCTGGCAAGTCTTTCTTTGCGCCCTTGTCTAGAAAGTGAATCTCAGTTTCGTCCTGCCCACCTTTTCGAAAGTGGTAGGCCAGGATCGTACCGTCTCTGCTCACATCGGCGATCGACACGGAGACCGAGTGGTCGGGAAACAATGTGTTTGGATTGACCAGCACCTCCTCACGACTATCGCGACCGGTGTGGACCAGCAAAGAGGCCTGTTCTTCGGACGCAAGGCGGCGCGTGAAGAAATATCGTCCATTCGCGACATATGGAACCGATACCGACTCGACGCGCTCCATTTTGTCGAGAGAAGCCCGGATCTGGCTCCGATTCGAAAACGAAGCGAAAAACGCGGCGGTATATTTTTGCTCCGCTCGGATCCACGCGCGGGTGTGCGGACTATTTTGATCCTCGAGCCAGCGGAAATTATCCGTGATCGAGACGCCGTGAATCGTCTCGGTCACAGGAATTTGGGGTGCTGATGGCGGAATAGGCAGTTGCACGGCGAAAAGTGGCCGCGCGAGGTTACACAACACGCATGCGACGAGCACGCGCCCAGATCTCAGTAGCATCAATAGCTCCTTGGCTGCACGGACTCGACTAGTGTAACTGTGGCCTGACGAAACGGCGTGGCGCTATTTCTTCAGAAGCATGATTTGGCCGCCGTGATAGGCCGTATGCTGCACCACTCCGTGCAGAAGTTCATAAAACGTCTGCGGCTCGGTAGCGGGAGCCGGTTCGTTCAGCCGCCCTTCCGGAAATAACAGAATTGCCTTTTCGAGCTGGCGTTCTTCACGCTCCAGCATCGCTAATGCGTCCTGCCACGAACCGGCCATCGGCGGCCAGTTCTCGTCTTCTGTGTGATCTCGGATTTTTGTTGCGGTCAGGCGCTCACGTCCAATGCACATCCATGCAGCTATATGGAGAACCAGTTCCCAGATCGTGTGCCCGTCACGAATCGGGCGTCGCGCGGCCTGCTCCTCACTGACATCGGACAGAATATCGGTCAGTGCAGGACCAAGCCACGCCGGACCTTCATAGACGCGCTTTAGCTGATCCGCAATTCGCGCTGTTTCACTCGCCCATTTTTGAGATGCCGTCGACACGGTAGTCTCTCCTGCTGGGCCATCATACCGAGTCGCTCTCGGTTACTCTGAGGAAAGCTCTGTGATTCCTGTTTGCATTTTTGCGAAGCCTTTCATCGCCGGTCAAGTGAAAACCCGGCTGGCACGCGCTCTGGGGCCCAAGCGTGCTGCGGATCTCGCGGCAGCGATGTTCCGCGACGTGTGGCGGACAGCCTCTCCCAGTCCGGGAGTGCGTCCGGTTTTAGCAACCCTCCAGCCCGGCATCGAGTGCGCCGGAGATGTGCGAAGTGACTGTCCCGTTCAGGTTGCGGCAGAAGACGTTCTGTTGCAGGGTGACGGCGATCTCGGTGCACGTCTGGAAAACATCTTCCGCCAGGCGCTCGCGAGTGCTCCTGCTGCAATTGCCGTCGGCGCAGACACGCCTCTGCTGACGAGCGTGCACCTGCAGAAAGCCGTGGATGCATTGGCAACGCATGATGCCGTCATCGGACCCTGCCTGACGGCGGGTTTTACCTTCTGGCACTCCGCACGTGCCCTCGCGGGCTATTTTCAGGCCTTCCTTGGAGCACGCCAGAAACCGCGTACGCAACGAAGCGCCGCTTGGAAGCGCGCGGATTCTCGGTCCAGGAACTCGATCCGCTTTTTGACGTAGACACTCCAGATGACCTCGCTCTACTTACTGCCAGCCTGACTCGCCAGCCCTCGGTTGCCCCGGCGACGCATGCATGGCGTCTCGAGAACGATCTTTGAGGCGCGCCTGCGGTGTCCGTCAGCATTATTGTTCCGACCTTGAACGAAGAGAGCCACGTCGTTGCGACTCTCAGCGCGTTGCAGCAACTTTCAGGTGATAAGGAAATTCTCGTCGTTGATGGGGGCAGCACCGACGCCACCGTGCCACTGGCCCAATCTCAAGCTGTAAGAGTACTCGATGCCCAGAAAGGCCGTGGTCAACAGATGCACGCTGGCGCGCTCGAAGCAGCCGGAAGCGTGCTGTGGTTTGTTCACGCGGACACGATGCCTCCGCCCGCGGCGCTAGACGAAATTCACAGGGCGCGCTTGAAGATGAACAGGTGGTGGGCGGCAACTTCGGCCTTTTGTTCGACGGAGCGTCGCGCGCTGCGAGGCAGCTTACGGCCATATATCCAGTGCTTCGACTACTCGGCCTCTGCTATGGCGACTCCGGCATCTTTGTACGAAAGAGCGTTTATGAGCAGGTCGGCGGCTTCCGTGCCCTCGCGCTTTTCGAAGACCTCGATCTTCTTCACCGATTGCGGCGCGCCGGAAGATTCGTGCATCTGCCCTGCTCGATGGTGACCTCGTCTCGGCGCTTCGAGCAGCGCAATTTTGCTCTGGTTTGGCTGCATTGGACGAGCCTGCAATTTCTGTATTGGTGCGGCGTTTCTCCGAACGTCCTCGCCCGCTGGTACCGTCACGCACGCGGCTCAAGCGCGTGATGCGTTAGTTCACTCGAGCGCCGATATGGCCTGCCGTACAGCGTGGTCCGGCATCTCGGGAACTTCTGCACCCTCTCGGAAAGGCAGCGCCAGAATTTCCGCCAGCCGCTGATCCGAGCCGCCGCGGTGGCCTGCGACTCCAATTACGATTGAGTTCTGCGCGACTTGCGTTCGCAAAGTGCCATGCATCCAATCCCAAATCGTGAGTCCGCTCGACCAGTTCGAATTCACTTCTGCAGGAGCAATCGAATGATGGATTCCATGCAAACGCGGTGTAACGATAAGCCTCGCCAGCCGGCGCTCCCAAACCAGCGGCAGCCGGACATTCGAGTGATGGAACAGGATGCAAACAAATAGGAAGATCTGCCATGACGCCACGGCCATCGGTGCCGGCCCGATAATCAAGACCTGCGCCGCCCGGAACACGACTGAGATGGCGATCTCGCCAAAATGAAACCGCAACGCCGTGCTCGCATCCATCTCCCGATCGATGTGGTGCACTTCGTGGAATCGCCACAGGAACGGCACTCTATGGGTGAGCACATGCCACAAGTACAGCGTGTAATCGAGCAGTACGATTGCCAGAATTGCGCGTGCAGCACCCGGGAGAGCCAATTGCTGCACCAAGCCCCAGCGCTTCTCTTGCACTTGCTCGGCTAACCCGAATGCAACCGGCACTTCCACAAATTGAACGACGGCACCCGCCAGCGCAGCGACGGCGATATTTCGAACATCGCGTTCCAGCTTGTTGTCGACTGTCTGTCGAAGTGCGTGATGTCGTTCCCACCAAACCAGGGCGGCGAACCAGGTTCCTATAACCAGCGCTCGCACGGGGCTTGAGATTGGGTTAGAAATCATGCTCAAAGTTCCACACCTCTATCGTTCAGTATGCTGAACCGGGATGGACACAACCTTCGATTGCGGATTATGCATCTTGCGCCGCTGGGAGTCCTCCGATAACACGATGAACCACGTAGCCATTTGGCTGATTGCCGCGCTCACGATTACCGGCATTCTCCTTCGTCCCAGAGGCTGGTCAGAAGCTGTGTGGACCTGCCTGGGTGCAACCCTGTTACTACTTCTGAGGCTTCTACCGGTCGAGCAGGCGCTAAGTGCCGTCCGGAAAGGCACGGACGTTTATCTCTTTCTCGCCGGCATGATGCTGCTCGCGGAGCTTGCCCGCCGTGAAGAATTGTTCGATTGGCTTGCCTCGCACGCCGTTCTGACGGCGAAGGGGTCACAAACGAGATTGTTCACGCTTGTGTACGCGGTGGGGATCCTCGTGACCACTTTCTTGTCGAACGATGCTACAGCCGTCGTCCTTACGCCGGCCGTTTACGCCGCTGTAAAGAAGGCAGGCGGAGCGGTCCTGCCTTATCTCCTCATTTGCGCTTTCATCGCCAATGCGGCCAGCTTCGTCCTGCCTATCTCGAATCCGGCTAACCTGGTCATCTTCGGCCGCCAGATGCCGCCGTTACTTGACTGGTTCCGATCCTTCGCGCTCCCATCATTGATATCCATTGCCGTGACCTATTTGGTTCTTCTGCTTCGGTCGCGGTCGCAATTAAAAGATTCAATCAAAGTGCAGCCGGAATTTCCGTCACTCCCGCCATCTGGCCGAACCGTTGCTTTCGGCATTGTTGCCACCGCGATCACCCTGCTAGCGGCTTCAGCCGCAAGAAAAGATTTAGGTCTCCCCACATTCATCGCAGCCATTGCGGTGCTGATCATAATTGCCGTCTCGAATCGCAGCTTGGCGAACACTTTCCAGGTTCTCCGGTGCGTTTCCTGGGAAGTCTTACCGATGGTCGCGGGTCTGTTTGTAATTGTTCAAGCGCTCGATCGAGCCGGTGCGGTTGAGCAGCTTCGTAATATGCTGCGTTATGTCGAGAGCTGGACGCCTGCCACAGCGGCCTTCGCGGCGTCCTTCGGCGTTGCGTTTGCGTGCAACGTGGCCAACAATCTGCCGGTCGGGCTGCTAACGGGAAGCGCCATACAAGGCATGTACCTGAACCACGCCATTCGTGACGCACTCGTCATCGGCATTGATCTGGGGCCCAATTTGTCAGTGACCGGATCACTCGCAACGCTACTCTGGCTGGTGGCTTTGCGCCGTGAAGGACAGAACGTCACTGCCTGGAAATTCTTAAAAATCGGTCTGCTAGTCGCACCACCGGCGCTCCTGCTTGCCGCTTTTGCCTCGCTGCTTAGCGCCTGAAGGGCTCACGCTGCGCTCCAATTCATTGAAGTCTAAGGCAGCGCAAATCCCATAGCCGATGTTTCGATTGCCGCCGGTAGAATGTTTGCTACAACCCTTGAAAACGTGTCTTCACATTGCAGTGTCTACAAGCTGGATGGCACGCGTCTGGGTGAAATCAAGCTCCCGGCACTCGGTACGTTATCCGGTCTGGACGGGGAAGAGGACGGTACTCAAGCATTCGTTGAGTTTTCCTCATTCGCGTATCCCACATCAATTTTGAAGATTGCACCGGATAACACGGCGGCAATTTGGTGGCGGATGGCGGTGCCATTGGCGCTCGATCAAATTCAGATGAAGCAGGTCTGGTACGTGTCCAAGGACGGCACCAAGATTCCAATGTTCATCGTTAGCAAAAAAGGACAAGCGCAAGGGAATCGACCCACGCTGTTGACCGGGTATGGCGGGTTTAATATTCCGCTGGTTCCTCATTGGTCGCCGCTCGTCGGTTGGTGGGTAAACCAAGGCGGAGTGTACGCTGTGCCTGGACTACGTGGTGGCGGTGAGTTCGGAGAAGCGTGGCATCGGGCGGGCATGTTCGAGAAAAAGCAGAATGTGTTCGATGATTTCATCGCTGCTGCGGAATACCTGATTGAATCGGGAGTGACGTCTCGCGATAAATAAGCGATTCTCGGCGTCTCGAACGGAGGGCTGTTGGTCGGCGCAGCGATAACGCAGCGACCAGATCTCTTTTCCGCCACCATTTGCGCTGCTCCACTTTTGGACATGCTTCGCTATCAGAAGTTCAAAGAGGCAAAGTTTTGGGTCTCTGAATATGGTTCGTCCGAAAATCCAAAACAGTTCAAGTACATATACCAATATTCGCCGTATCACCACGTCGAAAAAGGCACGAAATATCCAGCCGTTCTCTTCATCAGCGGCGATAGCGATACGCGAGTCGATCCGCTTCATGCGCGTAAAATGGCCGCCCTTATGCAATCGGCAGCGGCACCAGGCAAACCGATCTTACTTCGCTACGACACTCTGGTTGGGCATAGCGGTGGCATGTCCGTTGACAGACAGATCGATTTGGACAGTGACGTTTTGGCGTTTTTGAAAAGCCAGATTGGCTAAGCTCTAGACTCGAGGGGCTAGTGCGGTTGCGGCCGCTCCCGCTAAAATGGCGGTCGTGCGGGTAGTGTTTCTTTTCTTCCTCGCAGCTTCTCTCTTACTGGCGGACACCTTCAAGCTTTACTTGAAGGATGGCGATTACCATTTAGTTCGCGAATATCAGGTGCTAGCCGATCGCATCCGCTATTACAGTACGGAACGTGGAGATTGGGAAGAGATCCCCAAGGAGCTGGTTGATCTCGATAAGACGGAGAAACAGCGAACCTCTAAGCAAGATGAAATGAAGAAGGAAGCGCAAGCCAATGCTGAAGAGGAACAGGCCGAACGCGCTTTGCGTCGACAGATCGCAGCCATTCCGGTGGACCCGGGTACCTACTACGAGCAAGGTGATCAGGTGAAGGCGCTCACAATGGCCGACTACAAGGTAATCACCGACAAAAAACGGCAGGCACTGAAAGCGTTGTCTCCGGTGCCGCTCATTCCGGGAAAAGCTTCGGTCGTGATTCAAGGGGAACATTCGAAGTTCATTGTAAATGACGAACGGCCGGAATTCTTTTTTAGATTGGCAAAACAGGAACGGTTCGGAATCGTGAGGCTTACGCCCAAGAAGACGGTTCGAGTTGTCGAAAATATTGCGATCATCCCTGTGTCAAAGGAAAACATCCAAGAGCAAAAGCAGGTCGAGACGTTTCAGCAGGAGCTGGCGAGCGGTCTCTACAAGGTCTGGCCGGAGAAACCGTTGACACCAGGCGAGTATGCAGTGATCGAGTTCACGGAAAGCGAAGTTGACCTGCTGATTTGGGATTTTGCCTATCGGCCCAATGAAGCGCCTGCACAGGCGGCGGCTGTAAAGAAGTGAATCGGCGTGCCCTATATTCGGCCCTTTTGTTTTTGAGCGACGACAAGCCCACGCGGTGTAGCAAACAACACCACCGAAAGCAAACCTTCTTGTTCCAACCGCAAGGCCGCCTCCCGAACGACCTTCGAATGCGAACTGGCATCGTGCATCAGGATCAGACCGAAGGGACTAACTTGAGGAAGAAATCTACGGACTTCCTGCTCGCGGATTGGAATGTGGCTGTCGCTGAAGAAAATGTCGATCATTCCGTCGATCTTCATGTCCAGGCTGGATTCATTCCGCAACTCGATCCAGTGCCCGAGTCCGGAGCCTTCAATGCGTTGTTTAGCGCGGGCGAAGACAGCGGGGTCAAGCTCGCAACTGATGATCTTCCCGAAGCCGTTCCGCTGCATGCCTGCCGCCATGCGCAAGGTGCTGAGACCCGTAAAGGTTCCGGTCTCGACCACGAGCTGCGGTTTGACAGTGGTGATCAGGGATTCGAGAAAGTCCAGAACCTCGAGTTCTGCGGCCATTGAGTCGAACATGCGCCAGCGCTCGGGATATGGACATTCCGGAGTGGCGGGATGGTATTCAGCCAGGATAGACTCGCCGTGCTGATCAATTTGTTCAACGATGCGGTGCTCCTCTTTGCTTTTTAAAAAACGAGGCACAATCCAAAACAACAGCCCACCGCCACACACAATCGAGAGCGCGGCCGCGATCTGCCCGCTCGACAATTGGAGCAGTGTGCTCGTCCCCGCGTGCTGCGCAAACGGGAAAACAAAATGAGCAGCACCGGCCAGAACCAGCAATTGTCCGAACGCAATGCCATTCGGTCGTTGAAACTGAAGGGTACGTGTGCCCTCGCGCCAGAGATAGTATGAAATGGCGAGCCAAGCGAAGGCTTCGCCTAGCGCAGCCGCTTCCGCCAAAGGTAGTGCCGACGTGACAGCGAGTAATGTAGCTACGCCCACGCCTAACGCAGTCGCGGAACTGGCTATGTCTAACAGCGTAAGAAGAGGTGTGTGCCAAAGCCGGGCAGTCGCCGACGGTCGACGGCGCATCTCAGCCTTCAGCACCAATAAAGCGCACGACGCAGCGAGCAGCCATATAAGCAGATCAGTGTGGATGAGAATCTCCCAACTCAAGATTGCCCAAGGGTCAGCCCGTGTGCGACGGATCGGCGGCGTACCGAGTACGTCAGTGACCTATTCGTGAAAAGATACTTACCTCCGCTCTCTTTCACTACCGTGAGGCTATCTGGAGCAACCAGTTGTTGAATGTGGAGGAGAGCCGGACGTTCCACGAGCAAGTAGCAACGCTCAGGTCTTTTCCATATTCGAGCGAGATCAGCATCGTCAATAAAAACCTGCGGAGCACCGGGCGCGTTCGAGCCATACTCCAGGTTGTTCACCCGCCCATTCAGCAGAAGTGCTTTCCTGTTGGCGTAAAAGAATACGGAGGAGAAGATGTAATACTGATCGCCGGCAATTAGCGTTCCGGGCAGTGACTTGTTCAAGGCTTCTGCCAAGGGGCGGGATGACAAATAAGGATCAAAAGTCACCATAGCAAGGCGTGCCGCATGAAAGAAAAGAACCATCATGAACGCTAATGCCAAAAATCGTTTGATCGCTTTGAGAAATAGCAAACCCAACACGCCTGTTAGAAACGCCAAGAGCGCAATCATCAGCGGCGTACGAAGATACGCGAATGATTCGAGCGTGAGGTCGCCCATGTGTCCGAGCGAAAGTGTGTAAGAGGCGCCAGGGCGCTGCGTGAGCGCTTGAGAAATATCGCCCGGAGTTGGCATACGCCACACGCGAGAAAGGATGAAGACAACTGCTCCCGAGGCCAATATGCAGACGAGCAGCAGGACCGCATCTCCACGCTTCAACCATGGGCTGGATCTCGCGTTCACCGATGCCATCGCGCAGCCGAGAAGCAGCGCCATAGCCGGATACGCGGGCATGGAATAGTATTCCTGCGTGGATGAGAGTGTAAAGAAGGCCATCAGAAAACCGATCCAGCAAAGTGCCATCAGGCGTGTGCGGGAGGCTCGCTCAGTGTCACGATAGGTCAGCTTAAGAAGGGCGGGGAAGTAGACGCTCCACGGGAATAACCAGAGTAATTGAGAGAGCCAAAAGTAGAGTCGTGGGACCGTGTTGTAATCCCTCGGAAACCGACGATTGAGAAATCGGAGTATGTGCTCATTGAAGAAGTAAAACCAAAAGAAGCCGTGATAATTCCCAGGTCCGCTGTGTAAGCTGACGTAAAGGTAAGGCGGATTGTGGAGGGTCGCGAGTATATGCCAGGGCGCGGCGATGATGAAGAGTATCAGTATGCCCCATAAAGGAGCTAACCGCCGCCAGGTCTCTCGAGCAAGTAGTTGTTTCGTGAATAAAAGAAATAAAACCGCGGAAGCAAAGGGAAACAGCGCGCCGATCAGGCCCTTCAGGAGAAGTCCCGTACCGATACTGGCCCAAAAAAGCAATCCCCACAGTCGCGGGCTTGGCTCGTCCTTGTCCATGGCACGCAGGAAAGACCAGATCGCTAGGGTGATCGTGAACGTCAATTGTACGTCCGCGATTAAGACTCTTGTGAATAAAAACAGACCAATACAGGTGGAGAGCATCACACCCGCGTAGAAACCAGCGCGCGTTCCGAAAGCCCAAACTCCGATCCGGAAAGTCAGCCAGCATAACAAAACAGTGGTGACGGCGAGCGGCAACCGGGCGGTGTAATCATGCATCCCAAATAACTTGAAGAAGACGGCGATAATCCAGTATTTGAGCGGCGGCTTTTCCATATACTTCACGCCATCAAGATGCGGAGTTACCCAGTCACCGGTTTCGAGCATTGTCCTCGAGATCGAGGCTTGGGTAGCATCGACATCGTCCATCAACGACGGCGGGCTGATGATGCAACCGATAAAGATGACTGATGCGATCAGGACAACTATAGACTCGTGGCGGCGAAACAATCGAGAATCGAACGCCATGAGTTATTCGTAACGGGGTGCTTCGGCGGGGGCGATGCGGGACGCATTTCGGGAAGGATGCAGGGTAGCGAAGAAACTGGTCACGAGCGCAAGCCCTGCAACCCAGATACCGTCGGTCCAGTGGTTTTGAAAAGGCACATAGCTGAGCGCGTAGACCTGTTCGTCCAGCTTTAGCCAACGATAGTGATTGCATACTGCAGCACCAGAGTAGCCGGAAATCAGGCCTATCGCGCAACCCATTCCCCCGATAATCAGCCCCTGAAGAACGAAAATCCGCTGCACTTGTCGACGGCGCGCGCCCATGGAGATGAGAATCGCAATATCCCGGTGCTTCTCCATCACAAGCATTACGAGAACGACAAGAATATTGAGGGCAGCGACCAGCTCAATGAGGCCCACCGTAATGACGCTCACGACTTTCTCAAGGCGCAGAGCGTTCAGCAGCGAGCGGTTCTGGTCCATCCAAGTGGTTGCGATTAGCTTTACTCCGGTGATTTGTTCCGCCTCGCGAGCAACGTTCCGCGCTTCGAAGATGTCGTTGAGGCGAAGCTCGATCGTGTTTACGACGTCATCCAAGTCGAGGACGCGTTGTGCGGCAGGAAGCGAAGTAAAGGCCCAAGCGGAATCTAAGTCGTACAAGCCCGATTCGAACATGCCGACTACACGAAATCGGAACAGGCTCGGCATAGCACCGAGCGGCGTCAATTGGCCTTGATAGCTGATTACCGAAACAGGACTGTGGAGGACTGTGCCGGTCTGCTCGGCCAACCGCGAGCCGAGAATAATCGGATACGGACTGGTCTGGCCAGTGAAATCGGAAAGCGATCCCGCCTTGAGATGGCGGAGTAGCTCAGGAATCGGCTTGCCGCGCCCGATCGGAATTCCTTTCAGTACTGCACCAGCGCCGACAAGAGGGCCTTTCAACGCCACCTGGCCGTACAACCCTGGCGTGACGCTGACAACATGAGGTATGCGGCGCAGACGCGGGATCAATTCTTCCCAGTTCTGGATGCCGAATTCAGGATTGCGCTCGAGAATACTGACATGCGCTGTGGCGCTAAGCAGGCTTGATTGCAGCGTGCTTTGGAAGCCGTTATTGATGGCGAGTGCGATAAGCAGCGCGGTGACGCCGGCTGCGACTCCCAGGATAGAAATTACCGTGATAACAGAGATTACGGTTTGTTTTCTCTTGGCCCTTAAATAACGAAGAGCGACCATCCATTCGAGTCGGGACATTTAGGGAGCGAGCTCGCGGAGACGCTGGACCAAGCCGATGTCGCCTTCTGGGCGTAGAAGCGGAAACAGAATTACGTCGCGAATGGATTTCGAATCCGTGAGGATCATGGTCAGGCGATCGATACCGATGCCCTCGCCGGCGGCGGGAGGCATGCCGTAGCTGAGGGCGCGAATATAATCTTCATCCATCACGTGAGCTTCCTGGTCGCCACTCTCTTTCCGGGCAAGCTGAAGCTCAAAGCGCCGGCGCTGTTCCTGCGGATCATTCAGCTCGGTGAAGGCATTGCCGATTTCCATACCTGCAACATAAATCTCGAAACGCTCAACGAACTCCAGCTCCTCGGGTTTGCTCTTTGAAAGAGGCGACACCTCGATAGGATAGTCGTAGATGATGGTTGGGTCGAAAAGCTGATTTTCAACGTATCGCTCAAACAGTTCGACGAGCGCTGTACCGGGAGTGGGTTCCTTTGAATGGCGAAGGAGCCAGTCACGATTTTTGATCTCCTCGATTGTCGGTTTTTGGGTGTGAGGCCAAAACTCGATCAGTGCCTCACGCATCGAAAATCGCCGAATACGACTGAAATCGAGAGTGCGGCCCTGATAGGCGAATTCCGCCGAACCGATCACGTCAATCGCCAGTTGACGGAGTAACTCGGCGGATAAGTCCATCAGGTCGCGATAGCCGGCATAAGCTTGGTAAAACTCGAGCATCGTGAACTCGGGGTTGTGTTGCGTCGAGATTCCCTCATTCCGGAAATTGCGATTGATTTCGTAGACGCGCTCCATTCCCCCGACAAGCAGACGTTTTAAATAAAGTTCAGGAGCGATTCGCAAAAAGAGATCAATGTCGAGGGTATTGTGATATGTGACAAACGGACGCGCCACTGCTCCCCCGTGTAGCGGTTGCATCATGGGCGTTTCTACCTCCAAGAAACCGCGGCTATCCAATTGCCGGCGCAACGAGTGGATAATTTTCGAGCGGGTAACAAACACTCTTCGCACGTCGGGATTTGCGATCAGATCGAGGTATCGCTGGCGATACCGAATTTCAACGTCTTCAAGCCCGTGCCACTTCTCGGGAAGGGCAAGCATGATTTTCGATAGGAAGAATAGTTCCTCCACATGCACCGTAAGTTCGCCCGTTTTCGTGCGGAAGAGATAACCTGCGGCGCCAATGATGTCGCCGATATCAAGTAACTCGTACAGCTTGTAATTCGTTTCGCTAACTGCATCTTTTTTGATGTAGAGCTGCAGTTTCTCTCCGGCCTGGATGAGATTGATGAAACCTGCTTTTCCCATCCGCCGGATGGTTTGAATGCGCCCGGCGACACGGACTTGAATTCGGTCGGTTAGCTCATCAGAGGTTTTGGAGCTGTATGCAGCGATAACCTCCGGAATCGTATGCGTGTGAGCGAAAGGGTGGCCGTAGGGTTGGTATCCGAGTTCCCGGATCTGACCAGCACGTTCATGGCGCTGGCCCAATAGCTCATCTTCCAATGCCAACGATGAAACTCCTTGTGATCGCAGCTTTAGGCAAAGGATGGAAGTTAGCGGCGGACAATCAGTTCGCGGAGATGGTCGCGTGTGAGAAAAAACTTCACAGAGCCTGCATCCTGAAACAGTTTTTCCAACAGACGGTTATGGAAGAACTGGACATTCTGAAATCCTCCGCGCGGCGAAACGAAAAGAGTCCTGTGATCCTGGACTCGATAGTTGTACATCGGAATCCGACTGGACTTCTCGTCAGCCCTGAAGAAAACGAGCATGAGCCCCCCTCGACGCATCACCCGGAGCAGTTGAGCCACGACTTGGTCCAACAGAGGCGAAACCAGAAACTGGAGCGTATCCCAGACCAAGGCGCCATCAAACGATTCATCCGGGAACGTGAGGGTTTGATCCATGAAGCGCTGAGCTTTGCTCGCGACTTTTTGATTTTCGAGAAAGTCTCCGGCAAAGCATTGCTCCATGGTAGCCAGAATGTCGTCGGTCGAAATGCGATGCCCAAAGCTAGTGATAAAGCTGACATTCGCCTGACTCGCGCCGGACATATCCAAAATCGAGAGATTCTCCGAGGCCTGCAACATGGCAGAAAACTGTTCGAAGCCGCTGCTATGGCGATTCGTCGGGACAAGAACATTCTTCTCCGATGTCTTGGTCAAGCTTTCCTTAGCAGTGCTGCCGAATTTCATATGGCAAAGAAGCGAACGGCGCAGAGCGAAGCAGATAAGGGAAGGAGAGGCCGGTCTCTTACAGACTAGGCAATGTGCCCGTCTCTCCTCAAAGTGTCTCTATTTCAGCGTACTGGCCGTATTTGCACCAATGGCGTTTCCAACTGGGGCGGGCTGTGCTGCAGGCTGATTGAGAGGCTGACTGGCCGACTGCGGTTGAGGTTGAGACTGAGGCTGCGGAGGGCTTTTCACCGGGGCCGCTTTCGAAATATCGATGCTGCCCTTAAAATAAGCTCCGTCCTCAATCACGATGCGGCTGGTTTTGATGTCGCCCACCAGTTTCGCTTCCTTCTTGATGTCGATCTTGTCGGCTGCTTCCACATTGCCCTGGATCGAGCCGTGAATGACGATCTCACGAGCTTTCAGGTTGCTCTGGACACGGGCGTTCGGACCGATAGTCAGGCGATGATCGTGACACTCCACCGTTCCTTCCACCTCTCCGTCGATCGTCAAATCCTCGCGGGCAACGATTTGCCCCTTTACAGTTACGTTTTTTCCCAATGCGGCAGAACCGCTCCGGACGACACCTGTCTCCGGCTCGAAAGTTCTGGTAGGTGTTGACATGCTAGTGATTTCTCTCCTCTGTGGTTCCACCCCCGTCCCTCCTGGCGTAGCAGTCGGTCTCTCGGGCCTCATCGGCAGTTCGTCTTCTTTTCGTTTGCTCCACATGCGAAGGGTGTCTCCTCGAAAACGCTCCATTCATGGTACTACTACTCGCGGCCTTTCAGCCCGTAGGGATGCGATCCGTACCGGATCTATATTCCATCTCAACCTGATATGTGATTCCGGAACGTCTGTGATAATAAGAACAGTGTCACGAACTCGCGAGCTTGAGGCGCGCTTAGAAAGAGCCGAGCAGCAGCTACGGTTGTTTCAACGCGTAAGCCGCCTGATGACGCGCGATACCGACCTCGAAGATGTGCTCCATGAAATTGTCGATTTGGTCGAAGAATTTCTCGAGTGCGACTCGTGCCTGATCTACCTGGTCGAAAACGGCGAGCTGGTCATGCATGCATCCAATGAGCCGACGCGAAATAACATTGGCAAGGTGCGGCTGAGATTAGATGAAGGTCTGACGGGCTGGGTAGCGCGGGAGCGGCGGCTGCTGGCGATTTCACGTGAGGCCTATAACGATCCGCGTTTCAAGTACTTCAAAGATTTGCCGCAGGACACTTTTGAAGCGTTCCTCTCAGTTCCAGTGATTTCTCAGAACAAGGTGGTTGGCGTCATCAACGTGCAGCATCGCGTGGCGCATACTCATTCCGGCAGTGATATGGAAATGTTGGGTACGCTCGGTGAGCAGATTGGCTGCCTGCTGGTGCTTTCGGCGCAGAAGAGCGCAGCGGCCTTAAGCGTCAGTCTCTAGCCGCATTCCAGTTTTTTCCCGCTGCGAGATACCGGCCTGCTTCACCCGTTTCCGCAATTGCCGGAAACCATGGCCGGCAACATAGGCATCGCGGTAATCTGAGAACGCTTTTTGAAGGCGTGCGAGGATGCCGCGGTCTTGGGCAAGGAGCTGATGATCCACCTCAAGTACTGGAAGTAAGTCGCGGGTTGTAGAAGTTATAAAAACTTGTTGACTTTCTTCTAGGTCCGAAGGAGTAAGTTCGCGCTCGGCTACGGTGAGTCCGCGGACTTGAATCTGTTCGAGCAAAATAGCGCGCGTCACTCCGCCCAGGCAGCCAGATGATTCGATCGGGGGCGTCCAGACGTTCTCATCCTGGATCACGAAGATATTGGCGGAAGTGCATTCGCTTACTTGACCAACTTCGTTAAGTAATATAACTTCGTCGAAACCCTGCTCGTGGGCCTCTTCATACCAAGTCAAGTTCTGTGCCCAGGAGGTCATTTTTATTCCCGCAAATGGAGACGAAGCGTGCCTGCCATTGGGCACATAACTCAGCTTCACTCCTGCGCCCCATTCGGTGAGATCGGTCGTGAATGCAATCACATCTGACTCACGAGTCAGGTGCGGACCTTCAAATAGCCCCCCCTTGTTGCGCATTACCGCGACTCTGAGCGTCGCGTCAAAAGCGTTGTTTGCTGCGACTAAACGGAGCAGTGCCGTTTCAAGCTCTGACACCGAGATCCGGAAAGGTACATGCATGCGACTAGCATCCCGCGCCATGCGATCGTAATGGCGCTCATAGGCAAAGAGAACACCTTGGCAGACGCGAAGTGTGCTGAAAACTCCCCACCCGTTCATAAATCCGACTTGACCAGGCGAAATAAAAGCTTCGCTGGCGTCGAGGATCTCGGAATTGTGAAGTAAGTGCCGATGCACTATCCGATCTTATCTGAGCGCGCAAGAGTTTTGTCGACCATCTGTTGCAGATAAATAACCAGGCTGCGAAGAGCGCGGCCGCGATGGCTGACCGCAAATTTCTCATCTGGTCTGAGTTCTGCGAATGTTCGACCCAAAGGAGGGTAGAAGAATAGCGGATCATAGCCGAATCCTCGATCGCCGCGGGGTTCGCTGAGGATTTCACCCTCCACGATGCCGTGGATTGCTGTGCAGACATGACCGGCACGGGCCAGTGCTACCGCACATACAAAACGAGCTGCTCGGTTCTCCTCATCCTTAAGGCGTCGCAAAAGCAACTCGTTATTTTGGGCGTCGGTGGCATTCGGACCGGCGTAACGCGCCGAGCAAACGCCCGGGGCATTATGGAGTGCAGCCACTTCAAGCCCGGAGTCGTCTGCCAGCACGAGTTCTTCAGTAAAACCCGAATAATAC
The DNA here is from genome assembly GCA_051003475.1 of Bryobacteraceae bacterium. GTDB lineage: Bacteria > Acidobacteriota > Terriglobia > Bryobacterales > Bryobacteraceae > Bog-105. Next base: position 33,979 of record JBPCLH010000072.1, on the reverse strand, counting down.
TCGGCCTTGATCTTGGCGTTCTCTTCAAATGTGGTGCCGTTCTCTTCGGGAGCGGGAATCTGCGTCAATCTGGGAAGCAGCTCGACTTTTAGATCCGCGCGGGCTGATTCCTGGCCAGCAAGAAAAAGCTCTTCCAGCTTGGCTCGATTCGTCGAGCAGGCGTAAACGGTCACTTCGCGACGCGTCCGGCGAGCGCCTGCTCCTGGAGGACGCGCAATTCGCTGATGCCCGCGCGGGCGAGACCGAGGAGATCAGCCATTTGCAGATCGTGGAACGGAGTACGCTCGGCGGTAGCTTGAATTTCAATGAACTTGTTCGAACCGGTCATTACGAGATTCATGTCCACATCCGCGCGCGAGTCTTCTTCGTAAGACAAGTCGAGAATCGCCGTTCCACCTACGATGCCGGCACTGGTTGCGGCAACCGAATCCACAAGCGGCGATTTCGAAATGACTTTGAATTTAACGAGAGTTCCGAGCGCTATGGCCAGAGCGACGTAAGCACCCGTTATGGCTGCCGTGCGCGTGCCGCCATCGGCCTGGAGCACGTCACAATCGACAATCACGCTTCGCTCACCGAGCGCGGCCAGATCCACTATCGAACGGAGAGAGCGGCCGATGAGTCTTTGAATTTCGTGAGTCCGGCCGGATGCTTTGCCTTTTGTGATTTCGCGAGGTGTGCGTGTCACGGTGGACCGGGGCAGCATCGAGTATTCGGCCGTTACCCAGCCTTTCCCTGTGCCGCGGAGAAATCCCGGAATGCTATCTTCGATTGTGGCCGTGCACAGAACCCGAGTGTTGCCGACCTCGATCAACGCAGAGCCTTCGGCCGTTAGTAGATAATCGGCCGTGATTCCGGTCGGCCGCAGCTGATTGCCCGCTCGTCCATCGCTTCTCATAGTTTTAGTCCGAAAATTTCCCGGGGTGTTTTATCGCGTATCGCGAGCGGACCGGTTGGTATCAGTCATCCCGTTGTGCGAAGCGAAGCGAAAAAAAAGAAACCGGCAATTGCCAGCGCAATGATCAGTAAGATCAAGCACGGGATCGCACCCTGGCGGGGCATGGCGGAAGTCTTGCTATCGCTTGATTTCCTCTTGATCTTCGGCGCAGCCATTCGGCCCTAATAAGTCCACCACGATTGTACTGGGCGCGAGGGCATCGATAGAACCAAGGGCCTCGCCGAAGACTTCCTGGGGGTTGCGCCGTGCCTATTTCTTGAATAGGCTATCGAACGCAGCGCGTGCATCGTTCGCATTGCGCGGCGCCGGCATGACTCCGTTTTCACCGGTCTTGCCCGCTGCTCCGGACGGCAGGGCATCGCGCGCGACTGTCACTCGCGGTGAAAAAAATTCACACGTATTGGTTTGATCCTTGAGCGGGATGCGAGCCGGAATCGGCCTCACACATTGGAATCGCGTAGATGGCTCGAAGTTGACGCATTGCTTGCAACAATGCAAAGCTGCGTGGCATCGAGGACACTCACCTTTGAAGTCGAAATCAGCCGCCAACGCCACACCGCAACTGAAACATCTTGACGCCACTATGTTTTGAACGAGCCGCGGGAGTTTCGGTCCCGTGATGTCGAGCGGAGGCTTAGGACCTGGCTGCCTTTGACGTTCTGAGTGGTACGGCGGCGACCCGCGGTCCGAGTCTTGATAACCACGTTGCCGGTATTTACGATCTCCGTCCATGCGTGTTGACGGGCTCCTTAGGAAATCCAGTAGAGGATGAGAACAAAAGTCTAATAGCCGGTTACCCGGACCAAGGCGAGGAAGTGTAACTCTCGCTCATTGGATATACATCACGCGCAGGTTCCAGTACTTAGAAGAAAAGTTTCCCAGGGGCGCTGGAAGTCTCGATTGAGAATGCGGGGCCTGAATTGGGCGGACTGATGGTCGCAGATCCCGCCTGCACCTAAGTTAGTATGTACCACGAATTCAAGCAAGATGCTAGTGGCAGATCGACCTTTTCTATTAAGTTACGTATATTTCAGTCCGAAACCCATTTGAGCAGTGCGTTACAAGGTCGCGTCAGGGGATTATCGAAGTGGTTCGGACTGATGCGAACCGAGTAGCCCACCCGGCCTGTCTCCTGCACTGTGAATTCGTTGGCAAACACGATCTCGCTTCCACGCTCCTCAACTGGCACGAGCGGCAGGGTATAGGTGCTCTGTAGCTGCCCATTAACCCCGATATGGCCGATTACGGCCTCGACGCGCACGTCGGAGGGTTTGAGGCCCGCCAAATCCACAGTAGCGCGTAGCGGCACAGCCGAGCCGCTCATGACATGATCGCCCGGGCCATCGCCAAAATCGACGAATTTAATGAAATCCCAAGCCCGGCTCATCCGCGAGTCCCATAGCGTCTTTTCACGCGCCTGTTGGAAATCGTTGCCGGAAATGTGCACCCACAGGTCGTGTGCGGGCTGATACAGCTCAGACATGTACTCGGCGACCATTCGGCCACAGCTGAAGCGAGGAGTGATGTTCGCCATGCAGGTCTTCATGCGGCGCGCCCATTCGACTGGAATCTCCTGTTCCGACTCCCGGTAGAAGAGTGGAACAATTTCGTTTTCAAGCATTGAATAGACGGAGCTCGCGTGGATGTCATCCTGATCTTCGGCATAAGGGATTCGATCGCCGATCGCCCAGCCGCCGGATAGCTCATAAGCTTCGTCAAACCATCCGTCGAGCACGCTAAGACTCAAAACGCCATTCATCGATGCCTTCATGCCGCTCGTGCCGCAGGCTTCCTCGCCGCGACGAGGCGTGTTCAGCCACAGGTCAACTCCCTGGACCATCTCGCGGGCGACTTGAATGCTATAGTCTTCGACAAAAATCAGGTGCTTGGATATTTCGGGATCACGCGAGAGGCTTACGATCTCACGGATAAGCGTCTTGCCCGGATGATCCTTCGGGTGCGCCTTGCCGGCAATGACGACCTGCACCGGCATATTGGGATTGTTCAAAATCTTCTTTAGACGATTCACGTCACGAAGCAGCAGAGTGGCGCGCTTATAGGTCGCAAATCGGCGGCCGAAGCCGATCGTGAAAACGTCCGGATCAAGGACCTCGGAAAGGCGCCTCACCTCGGAAGCGGATGCTTTGCGCTGCACAGCGGATTCGACGGCGCGCTCGCGAACAAACGTGACCATGCGTCGCTTGCGCTTGCGATGCATTTCCCACAATTCCTGGGTTGGAATCTCGTGAACCAGCTCCCACATCTTGGCGTCTTCGAGGCGCTCGCGCCAATCAGGCTGCAAATATTGGTCATAAAGGGTGGCGAGATCGCCGTTAATCCAAGTCGGCGCGTGAACGCCATTGGTTACGGAAACGATCGGCACTTCCTCGACCGGCAGACGGGGCCATAAATCTTGGAACATCTCCCGTGAAACAGAGCGATGGAGCGCGCTCACTGCGTTGCGGAAGGCCGATGTTTTCAGCGCTAGTACCGCCATCGAGAAGCGCTCTGTCGCGTCTTGCAGATTCTTGCGTCCTAGAGCGAGAAGGTTTTCGAAAGGAAATCCAGCTTGCTCACAATAGCGGCCGAAATAATCGTAAATGAGACTGGAGTCGAAAAGATCAATGCCGGCGGGAACTGACGTATGGGTGGTGAAAACATTGCTGACCCGTGTTGCTTCAAGTGCCTGCTCAAAGCTGAGACCCTCCTCTTGCATCAAGACGCGAACGCGCTCAATGGCGAGAAATGCCGAGTGTCCTTCGTTCATGTGATGAACGGTGGGCCGGATGCCCAGCTTTTTCAGCGCGCGAAGGCCGCCAATACCAAGCACGATCTCCTGGCAGATCCGCTTGTGAATATCCCCCCCGTACAACTGGTCTGTGATCTCACGGTATTCCGCCACCTCGTTTTGCGGAATGTTGCTGTCTAGCAGAAAAAGCTGCACGCGGCCGACATCGATGTGCCAAATCTTGAGAAATACTTCTCCATTCGGCAGAACGACGCTGACGATCACCTCGTGGCCTTTCTCGTCAATACACGGGCGCACTGGCAAGGTGTAGAAATCGTTCAGAGGCGTGCTTTCCTGTTGCCACCCATCGGGATTAAGAAATTGCTTCAAGTAGCCGCGTTGATACAGAAGCCCGACGCCAGTCAAAGCAAAGTCAGAGTCGCTAGCCGCTTTGAGGTGGTCGCCCGAGAGCAGGCCCAAGCCCCCCGAGTAGATCTGCATACAGTCGAGAAGGCCGTATTCCATTGAGAAGTAGGCGATCTGCGGACTGCTTCGACCCGGAGTCGCCGCTTGCAAATAGCTATCGTTGCGCTCACAGGCCCGGCGGTAAAGAAGCACAAAGCGGGCGTCTGCCGCGGCCCTGTCCAGCACCGCTTGGGAGATGCGCCCCAGCAACTGAATCGGATTGTGGTTGCAATCCTTCCACAAAGCGGGATCAAGGCGCCGGAACAGAGATCGGATAGAATGATCCCAGCTCCACAGCAGATTATAGGCGAGCTCCGACAATCGGCCCAGCGCCGTAGGCAGCGCGGGGCGAACCAGGAACTCTTTCAACGGCTGAATACGGTACGGCATCCGGTACTAGTGGACGTAGTGCGAGAACGCTCCTAAAGATAGCAGAATTTGCGTGATTGTTTGCATAACCCGGAGCAACACTGGCGCGCTGATTTGTTTACAGTCTGACTTCATTTTCGCATGCCCATAATGGGCAAGAGGACCACGGTACACCTGCCTTATCTTTCCTTTCGTGAAGTTAGTTACAGTGTTGACGGACGCGTAATACTCGACCGGCTCAGCCTAGACGTTGAACGGGGGGAGACACTTGTGTTGCTGGGCCGGAGCGGCTCTGGAAAAACGACTGCGCTCCGGCTGATCAACCGGATGCTGGAGCCCACAAGCGGACAAGTGTGGATTGATGGGCAGGATACTGCCGGTATCAATCCCATAGAGCTGCGACGCCGCGTGGGCTACGTCATTCAGGAATTTGGCCTCTTGCCTCACTGGACGATCGAGCAAAACGTCGCCCTGGTTCCACGGCTTCTCGGCTGGCCGACTGACAAGCAGCAGGAAAAGGCCAGGGAACTGCTTCGGCAAGTTGGGCTGGAACCAAAGGAACTAGGTGGCAGGTTCCCGCATCAGCTTTCAGGAGGACAGCGGCAGAGAGCGGCGGTTGCCCGGGCGCTCGCGGCTGAACCACCTCTGTTGCTCTTTGATGAGCCCTTCGGAGCGCTCGATCCGGTGACGCGCCATGAGATGCAGCAGCAGTTCATCGCTCTGAGGAAACGCTACAACGTCGCATCCGTGTTTGTCACGCACGATCTGGTCGAGGCACTCTCGATTGCGACCCGGATTGCGGTACTCGATCGGGGCAAGTTGGAGGTTGTGGCAGCTCCAAACGAGTTTTTCGGCGTACAAACGCCCGTGGCACGCGCATTTTTAGATACGCTGCCGGTTGAGATGCTCTCCGGCGCTCGGGAGTAACCTTCGTTCCTCGCGAACCAGGTTATAGTTTCTCTCCTGAAAGTGAGTAGCACCGCTCTCTTGTTACGACTACAATGCGCAATTTGCTGCTTTCTGCTGGGAGCCTGCCGGACACTCCTCGCGCAAAGCGGGTTCGTCACCTCTCACAATCAACCGATTCCCGGCGCGGTTGTAATTGTCAGGCAGGTTAGCCAGACAATTTCGACTGTCACCGATCAGGACGGCCATTATGCACTCGCAGCGGTTGGTCCCGGAACATGGGCCGTGACCGTTGAAATGTTCGGGTTTGAGACCTCTAATCGAGATGTAGATTATTCAGCTATTCATGGCCCGGTGAACTTCAGCCTTCAATTGAAGGCGTCGGCGTTTCTGAAACGGCTCCAGCAGTTCCGGGCCGGACCCAACGGCGCGCCGGGGCTGCGAAATCGCAACACAAGCGACCAGCAGTTCGATCAACAGTTGCAGAGCGAACTTACTTCGCAACAGCAGAGTGCTACGCCTCAGCCAACAGGAAACGGAGCGAGTAACGAGTCCTTTTTGATATCGGGCAGTCTGAGTCCCGGCATGGCCCAAAATGCGCAGCCTGATTCGGGGCCGGACATGAGGTTCCAAATGGGAGGGGCGCTAAATGAGTTCGAAGCCGGAAATGGAAGCAGTGCTAATGCGCCTGGGTTCGGCGGGTCCTCAGGACGGGGAGCTTTGGGTTCTGGCGGCTTCGGAAGTCGAGGCGGGTTCGGCGGCGCGGGCGGCATGCGGCGCAACGTCGGCGGACGAGGACAAAGGGGCGCGCAGTTCGGTAATCGACGTCGTGCAAACCGAATCCGCGGTCAAGCCTCATTCACCCTGGCCAACTCCGCCGTGAACGCGAAACCGTTCTCATTGAATGGTCTCGATATCCCGCAGGCCTCGTATGCTCAAAGCCGATTCAGTTTCATTGTTGGCGGACCGCTGTCGATTCCAAAGCTACTGAAAAATCCAAGCACACAATTCTTCATTACTTACTTCGGGACGCGAGCACGCAACCCGGAGCTGTTTACCGAAACGGTTCCGGCCCAGGCCGAGCGACAGGGTAACTTCTCGCAAGCAATGCAGTCGGCCGGCGCAACGGCCACCAGTGTTCCTGTAATGATCGTGAACCCGACGACTCATCAGCCCTTCGCGGATAACATCATCCCTTCGAATTTGCTGAATCCGATCGCGCTCGGCTTGCTCCGCTACTATCCTCTTCCCAACCAACCCGGCCTAGCGCGGCGGGAGCAATGCGCACACTCGATGCTGTCGTGAGGTTTCGGTTTTGAAGCTTGCATCATTCATGCTAATGACCGCTTTCGAACTGCAGCCAATGGCGCCGCAACAGCCAACCTTTTCCAGCACGACGAACGTAGTGGTCGTCAACGTAACCGTACTCGACAGCGGCAGCAAGCCCATCGAAAACCTAACCCAGAACGACTTTGAGGTCTACGAAGACGGGAAATTGCAGCAACTGCAATCGGTCGACTTTCAGCGTTTGAACAATAGAGTGCTTCCGTCACTGAATCAAACGAGTTCCCCAAGTGGCTCATCCGCACAAGTCAACGGCCATAGTTCCGGCGAGAGTGCGTTGAGAAGCGGTTTGGGCACAAGCTATCAGGATCGGCGCCTTATCGTAATGCTGTTCGATTTTTCTTCCATGCAGGCTGCCGAGCAGATTCGCTCAAAGCAAGCCGCGCTGAAATTTCTGACCACCCAAATGACCGCCAGCGACATTGTGTCGATTATGACGTTCGGGACCGAGCTTCAAATCGTTCAGGATTTCACTTCCGACCGCGATTCGCTTACCGCTGCGATCAACAGGTTTCGCATTGGCGAATCGAGCGAAAACGCCGCAATGGCTGATACAGGGGCCGATGCTCAGGACCAAAGCGGCCAATTCGTAGCTGACGAAACCGAGTTCAACATATTCAATTCAGATCTCAAACTTGCTGCGCTAGAAGATGCCGCCCGCCGTCTTGCGCAATTCCCGGAGAAGAAGGCTTTGATCTATTTCTCGAGCGGCATTCAGAAAACAGGCGTCGACAACCAGTCGCAGCTGCGTGCCACTGTGAATACGGCGGTGCGGTCGAACGTTGCGTTTTATCCCATCGACGCGCGAGGTCTGTCAGCACTGGTGCCCGGTGGAGACGCGACCCAAGCGGGTGCTGCCGGAAACAACCTTTACAGTGGCGCGGGTCAGCGCTCATTGAAGGAGAACTTCAACAACCAACAGGAGACGCTCGGGAGCCTCGCTCTAGATACGGGCGGTAAGGCGCTCCTCGATTCGAACGACCTCACCGAGGGCATGAGGCAGGTACAAAAGGATTTCTCAAGCTACTATGTCCTGGCTTATGCGAGTTCCAATTCCGCTCAGGATGGGCGCTATCGGCGCATTCAAGTCAAGCTGGCGCCACGCATGGGAAGTTTGAAAGCGAAGCTCGATTACCGGCAAGGCTACTACGCCCCAACCACGTTCGGACGCATGCGGGATGTTGATAAAGAAGCCCAACTGCAACAAGCTCTCATGGCTGAAAATCCCGTAACTGATTTACCGATCGCAGTAGAAATCGACTATTTCCGGCTGGAGAAGGGCAAATATTTTGTTCCCGTCTCGGTAAAGATTCCCGGATCAGCTCTCGCCTTTCACAGCAAGGGTTCAGAACAATCTGCCGAGCTCGACTTCATTGCCGAAGTCTTTGACACTCGCAATCGCCCGGCGGCTACTGTGCGCGATACGATCCCGTTGAAAGTGAACGATGCCACGGCCCGAGAGGTGGTTCGGAAGAGCGTTCAATACGACACAGGCGTGACTTTATCGCCCGGCGCCTATTAAGCTGCGGTTCGTGGCTCGCGAGAACGGGGAAGGGAAAGTGGCCACATTCGAATCCCGCTTTACGGTTCCGGATTTGGCCGCCGGCAATGGACTTCGCGTGAGCTCGATGGTATTGAGCAATCAGCGGGAGCCAGCGGATCAGCAGGTTGCGGGCGTAAAGAACAAGAAAAAGCTGCTCGCGGTGAATCCATTGATCGACGACAACGGGCAGAAACTCGTACCGAACATTACAAAGGTTTTCCACTCCGGTCAAAACATGTTTGTGTATCTCGAAGTGTACGATCCGGCGATTCCGGCCAGCTTGCCCGAAAATTTTCGTGTCGCGGATGTGGAAGCCAGCCTCGCTCTCTATTCCGATCAACAGAAAATCTTCGAATCCCCACCCATGCGAGCCACTCGACTTAGCACAAAACGAGAGGGAGCCGTACCTGTGTGGCTTCAAGTCCCGATCCCCAAAATAGAACCGGGTAAATACAAATGTCAGGTAAACCTCATAGACGGGCTCGGCCGCAAATTTGCTTTTCCGAGAACTGAATTAGCCGTTGTAGGCACAGGACCATCGTGAAGACTGCGGCATAACCACGCTTGCTCCGCTAAAACAGGAGCTCAAAGATAGAAAGGATCCCGGCAACCGCTATTCGATGCAGTGATCCGCTGTTTGCAGCGGCTGCATTCAGGTGTTGGTACTCCCGAATTTCTATTGATCACCCACTTTGCCCGATGTCCAAGAATCCAGCAGATCAGTCTCACGGGCGCCCTCTCTTTCTGTCTTCCTCATCGTCAAACCATCTGGTCGCCCCTACCTAGGCAGTCCCACAGGTTGGGCTATAGGGCGTACTGTTGGCGCTTTTTGGACCCCGCCCAAAACTTCGTTGAAGATACTAATGTTAATGGCGAATCAAGGACATGATCGGCGAGAGGTTCTGGAGATGCTTGCGATGGCGGCCATGGCGAGCCAGTTCTCGGGCTTCAGCAAGTGGATCTGCGCGGCTCAACATGCAACTGATCACGCAGCGAGTGTGAGCGAGCAAGTCAGGTCTGCGGCTTATCAACCGCAATTCTTCACGCCTGCCGAATATACTCTTGTAGATCACTTGACGGAAATGATCATTCCCAAAGATGAAAGTCCCGGAGCAAGAGAAGCGGGCGTCAGTGAGTTCATCGACTTCATGGCAGCGAGCGATCCAACCATTCAGCAGCCGCTGCGTGATGGATTGCGCTGGTTGAACGATCAGGCGCGCAAGGAAGAGGCAACCGAGTTCGCGAAGCTCCCGGCCGATCAGCAGACAATGCTGCTAAAAAGCGTGGCGTATCGTGATCAATCTCGGCCAGGGCAACATGCGGGCCAAGAATTCTTCACTCTCTTTCGACGCTATACCGTGATGGGCTATTACACCAGTCGCATCGGGCTCATGGAACTCGATTTCCCGGGGCTCAAAATGTACGCGCAATCACCCGCCTGCCCTCACACGGGCGACCCGGAACACCGGCATCTGCCGCCGCCGAGGTACTGAATGCCTAAACAAATTTATGACGTGATCGTGATCGGTACCGGAGCGGGTGGTGGAATGGCCATCCACACGCTGTGCCAGGCCGGCGCGAAAGTATGCGCGTTGAACGGCAGCCGTCGGCTCAGTCCTCAGAAGGATTTTCGGAATCATCGCATGCCGTACGACATGAAGTTCCGCGGATTCGGCGACCCGCGTAAACAGGCCCAATCCATCGGCTACATGGACAACGAATATACAGAGGGCATCTGGGAACACGATATTGTGTACACCACTGCGCCGGGCACGCGCTGGACTTGGCCGCGTTGCTTCGCGGTGGGCGGCAAAACAAATTTCTGGGGACGCTCGTCAGCTCGCTTCGGAGATATTGATTTTCGTGCCGCCAGCCGCGACGGCTACGACGTTGATTGGCCCGTAAGCTACGAAGAAATCGCTCCTTATTACAGCCGCGTCGAGCGCATGATCGGTGTCGCGAGCACCGTGCAGAACCGCCCCAGCAACCCGGACGGCGAGTATCTGCCGCCGATGAACTTCCGTTGCTTTGATTGGATACTGCAAAGCGGCGGCCGTAAGGTTGGAATTCCCTATCTGCCGGATCGCATCGCACAATTGACCGTCCCCCACGCAGGCCACCCGTCTTGTCACTACTGCGCCAATTGCACGGATGGCTGTGATATTGGAGCCTTCTTTTCGACTCCGTGGTTCTTTCTGCCGCAAGCCGAGAAAACGGGTAACCTGGAGATCCGAACCAATGCCCTTGCAAAGAACATATTGACCGACGCAGATGGCCGGGCGGCTGGCGTCAGTTATATAGACCGGAAAACGAAGCAGGAAATCCAGGTCTATGGACGCGCCGTGGTCGTAGCGGCGTCTTGCGTCGAGTCCGCGCGTATTCTACTGAACTCCAAATCGCGCCATTGGCCAACCGGGATTGCTAATTCGAGCGGCCAGCTCGGCCGAAATTTGTGCGACCACCTGTACGGCACGACGGCGCGCGGTTATTTGCCGCAACTGCTCGGGCAGCCAAGCTTTCCGGATAATGTTTCGGCCAGCACTGTTGCCTGGATGCCGCGCTGGCAGAATCTCGATAATCCGCGGCAAGAGAAATTCATTCGTGGCTATTCGGTTTATCCAGACGGAGGCTGCGGGGAATTTCCCTGGTACTTCAATCAAATCGAGGGGTTCGGTCGCGAATTCAAGCGCGCCATCAAACGGCGGTACCCCACGCCGGTGAGCTTTTACATCCAAGCGCCAAGCCAGCGCAGCGACTCCAATTACGTCGACATCGATCCAGTTGTGAAAGACATTTACGGCATTCCGGCAGTGCGGATTCATTTCGAGTGGGACAAAAACACGCTGCAAATGTGGGAGCACGGCAAGCAGGCCTGTGAGCAATTGCTGCATGCGAGCGGCGCAGAATACCTGGGAGCAGGAGAACCCGACGTGCCGGGTACAAGCCTCCACGAGACCGGTACGTGCCGCATGGGGAACGACCCCAAAAAATTTGTGACCAACCGTTTTGGTCAAACGCACGATGTGCCGAACCTGTACATCACCGATGCCAGCGTATTCCCGAACTGCACGGATAAGACGACGACTATCTCGATCCTGGCGTTTTCCCTACGTGCGTCGGAGCATTTGATCGAGAACCGCAAGAGAGCCTAAGGAAACGAGCCTCCGTTTCGAGCACCACCATGATCACTGAAGCAGCCATTGAATATGCTGAAGCGCGCCGAGCCATTGAAACGATTTGTGCCGAGATCCTGAGGCGTGGTAAGGCAGCCGTGATCTCTGTCTGCGACGCCCATGGAGACCTGATTGCGTTTGCGCGTCTGGATGGAGCTCCGCTTTCCTCCATCACCATTGCGATGAATAAGGCGTATAGCGCTGCCCGCGAGCGCAAGCCCACGCATGAGATCGGCAACGCTGCCCGCAATCCCGAGAAAGGTTTCGATATTGGCTATTTTGGTGATCCAAAGTTCACTGGCTGGGGCGGTGGCGTGCCGATTTGGAAAGATGGCAGAGTCGTTGGCGCGGTTGCGGTAAGCGGATTGCCGCAAGCTGAAGATATCGAATTGGCGGAAATGGGAGTGGCGGCTATCGTGGGCTGAAGCTCGTGAATCTACGGCAACATGCTCGCCCGCTCTGGTTCGGGAAGATAAAAGAACATCACCGCGAGCATCACGTAGACCGCTACCAGCTGGGCGCCTTCAAGCCAGTTGGAGTCACCATCGGAAGCAATCTGTGCGGTAATCACAACGGCGAGAACGATGGAAATGATTTCGACAGGTGTAAACACGAGATCCATCGGACCTGGGCCAACCCACCGGCTGAGAAATACCAGAACGGGCGCAACGAAGAGTGAGACCTGAGTACTGCTCCCCGCCGCGATTCCCACGCTGAGGTCCATGCGGTTCTTCAGGGATGCTCTGACGGCCGCAGTCGACTCTGCCGCGTTGCCGGCAATGGCGACGACAACCAAACCGACGAACAGATCCGTCATTCCGAGCGATCTGGACGCTACCTCTATCGAACCCACCAGCACTTCACCCATCCACGCAACGAACAGAGCACTCAAGATCAGTACCGTCAATGCGCGAGCGGGGCTCCAGACCGCTTCGCCTGACGTGGTTTCGTCACTTTTGGGAGGCGCCAGAAACTGTTGGTGAGTATGCAGCGTGAACACCAGACTCAGCCCATAGATGATGAGGAGAACAACGCTGAACTCCAGGCTGAGGTCGCCCATTCCGGAACGAGCCGCGCTACCGCCAAGCAGCGAATACCCGGCCGGCAGAATTAATGAGATCGCCGCCAGCGCGAGCATTGTTGTTTGCGTCCGGGCGGCGAGCGGATTGAATTTAAGCGTCTTCTTCCGCAGACCTCCAGCCAGCATCGAGACCCCTAGAGTCAATAACAGATTTACGAGAATTGAACCCGTGATCGATGCCTTCACCAATCGCTGCAGCCCTGCCTGCAACGCGAAAAATCCGATGACCAGTTCACCGGCATTGCCGAACGTGACATTCAATAAGGCTCCTAGAGTTGGGCCCGTTCTGAAAGACAGCTGCTCGGTGGCATCGCTGAGAAGCTTGGCAAGCGGGATCATGGCAGCCGCGGATAAGAGAAAAATCAGAGTTCCGTTCGACGAAGTCATATACCGGACCCCGAGCGTAATCGGGACGAGAATCAAGAGCCAATAGAGCTTCTGCATAGGAAAATTTCCAGGAGTTGATCCTTAGTTATGAATTGGCATGACATCGCAGACCCGAAAGATACAGAACTTGACCGGCTCGCGGCACAGTACCATATTCATCCTCTGCATATTGAGGACTGCCGCCACCGTAATCAGCGAGCCAAGGTCGAGGAGAACGACGGTTACATTTTTACGGTTCTCAAAACAGTTCAAGTTTTGGATGAAGGGGACTTGACCTTCCATGACCTAGATGTTTTTCTAGGCAACGACTGGGTGATCACCGTTCAGGAAGGCAACCAACACAGCGCCAGCAAAATATTGCAGCCCATCCACGCGATGGAGGGGAATCTTCGTGCCGATCAAGTCTTCTATCGAATCTATGACGGGATTATCGATTCTTACCTTCCAATCATTGATCGCATTGACGATGTGATCGACGAGCTGGAAGATCAGGTTTTGCAAAATCCTTCTCCCCACGTGCTGTCTCGTATTTTTCACACCAAAGGAACGCTCATTGACTTGCGTCGAGTGCTCGTCAATACGCGGGATGTAACAGCCCACATGTACCGTACCGAGCACAAACTGATTCAAACCGACTTGATTCCGTTTCTGCGGGACGTCTACGATCACGTTGCACGCAATCTGGATCTGGTCGAAACCCAAAGAGATCTGCTCACGGGCACTATGGACGTCTATCTATCAAGTGTGGCCAACCGGACAAACGAGGTAATGAAGGTACTCACGGTTCTTGGAACCATAGCATTGCCTGCCTTGGTTGTGTCAGGCTTCTACGGGATGAACACGAAGGGTTTACCGTTCGCAGATTCGCCGCATGCCACCATGATTGCTGCGGGCATGATGATCGCAACGACTGCCCTGCTTTTGGTTCTCTTACGGCGCTTCCGATGGTTTTAGCTGACCAGAACTGCTCTCCAGCGTGGACCGGTCACAACCTCTGTTTTTATTCGATTCAATGGTTTACCCGGAATCGCTTGGAACGATGCCGTATACTGATTTCGGGAGGCCGTTGCGCTTCTAATCTTTTGAAGAACGCCGGACGAGGGCCTATCGCCTCTCCGGCGTTTTTCATTTTAGGAGTCTTCAAAGTGACCACTTCCGCCCAAGTCACAGCCAATCAAGCCAACGCTCAGCACTCCACCGGTCCGAAAACACCCGAGGGCAAAGCGATCTCCGCTCGGAACAATTTCCGCCATGGCTTCTCAGGAGCCTTCACGGTTCTTCCCTGGGAAGATCAAAACGAATTTGACATGTTGCTCGGCGGCTTGCGCGACGAGCATCATCCTTCCGGCCTCACCGAAACCATCCTCATCGACAAAATGGCGCAAGCAATCTGGCTGAGCAAACGAGCCCTCATTTTGCAGCACGTGACCTTCAATCACGAACTGCCGATGTGCGACGACCAAAAGCAGCTCGCTTTGTATCTGCGCTACCAGACTACCAATGAGCGCGCTTTCCACAAGTGCCTCAATAACCTTCTAAAGCTGAGAGCAGAAAAACACAAACAGGAAATTGGGTTCGAATCGCAGACGCATAAACAAGCCGATCAAACACGCCGCGAATCCTCCGAAACCCGCAAGCAGGAACTACATCGCTGGGCCGTTTTGCTCGCCGAAGCGAAACTGGACCACCAATTGATGCAGAATATCATGCTCCGCGTCGATGACACCGTCGCGGCATGTGAAAAAGAGGAACAAGACGAGGAGAAACAACAGTCCCTCACCGCCCAGAAAGCCGCCTAATTCTCCGCTGGCCGTTCCACCCGCATTCTAAGTGTGCCCGGACATTCTGGCAACCTTCTGCTATAACGGCAAAATCGGAGATCTGGATGCGCTTCTGTTGTGTCGCCATGTTGTCGCTGATTCCGCTTATCGGGCAGGAAATGCCTCATATGCACGGCGCTCCCAGCGGGCTCGGGCATGTCGAGTTTCCAATAACGTGCGCGAGTGACGCTCAAGCGCGGTTTAATCGGGCCATGGCGTTACTCCACTCATTTGAGTATGAAGAGGCCGAAAGGAGCTTTCGAGATGTGGCGCGCAGTGACCCAAAATGTGCGATGGCGTTTTGGGGAATAGCCATGTCGCACTACCATCCATTGTGGACCCCACCAAGCGGCGCGGAACTAGCCGAGGGACGCTCTGCAATTGCAAGCGCGCTGTCCGCCGGTCCACGAACCCCGCGGGAGCGCGCCTACATCGACGCCCTTGCGATTTTTTACGCGGAGCCTGGGCAACGGTTGTACCGTGAGCGCGCGCTTGCTTATGAGAAGGCCATGGAATCCCTGCATCGCCAATTTCCGGACGATGCTGAAGCGGCAATACTCTATGCGCTCGCGCTGAACGCCACAATCGATCCGACTGACAAGACGTACGCGAACCAGCGTAAGGCCGGCGCTTTGCTAGAACCGCTGTTTGATCAAAATCCTGAACACCCGGGAGTCGCGCACTACTTGATCCACAGTTACGACTACCCTGGCCTTGCCGCCGGCGCGCTCGAAGCCGCTCGCAGCTATGCACAAATCGCTCCTGACAGCCCGCATGCGCTTCACATGCCCTCGCACATCTTTACGCGGCTCGGTTTGTGGGAAGAATGCGTTCACTCAAACATCGCTGCAACCGATTCAGGGCGAAATTATTCTCGCGCGCACTATCCGGGAGCTGCGTGGTCCGAACAACTCCACGCGATGGACTACCTCGTGTACGCATATTTACAGATGGATCGCGACCGCGATGCCGCCGGGGTTCTTGCAGAATTGGCGACGATTCGAAAGACAGAACCCGCGGACTTCAAAGCGGCCCACACATTCGCAGCGTCTCCCGCGCGTTACGTATTGGAGCGTTCACGCTGGTCTGAAGCTGCCCGGCTCAAGCTTGAGCCTGACGGGTTTCCCTGGGAAAAGTTCCCTTGGGCTATGGCCATCCATTATTTCGCTCGTACGATTGGCGCAGCGCGCTCGGGCAGCACGACAGAAGCATCTCAGGCTCTTGCACACCTGCGTGCGGCTGTAGCGGCTTCGGGTACCGGTGAGCTGGAATGGAAGAATGCGACAGAAGCAATGCAACTCGCGGCGGTGGCATGGGTAGAACACGCCGAAGGTGGTGATGAGAAGGCGCTCACAACGGCCCGTCAAGCTGCCGACCTGGAAGACAGCAGCGAGAAACGTCCCGTGACGCCCGGCGCAGTGCTTCCGGCGCGGGAGCTACTCGGCGACTTGCTGATGGAAGTGGGCCGCCCGGACGAGGCCTTGATGCAGTACGAGCGCTCTCTTCAGGTGGCGCCGAAAAGGTTGTATGCCTTGGTTGGTGCAGCTCGGGCGGCGAGGCGGACGAAAAATTTCGATAAAGCTCGCACATACTACATAGCCGTATTGGATCAGTGCGCTGATCGATCCGGTAAGACGCCGCGAGAAGCGCTACTCTTCCTTACGGGCGGCCATTGAAGGCGAATAATCCACCGCCAACCACGCTGTTCATACTCAAAACGACGCGGCGTGTCTCAGCTCGAGTCTGTTCATCTGTAGTCTTAGTAAGGTGCCCACGAAAGTCAATCGAACGCTCGCATTGGTCTACGTCCTCTCGGTGCTGCTGTTCGCGTGTGCCTCTCCTGTGATCGCGCGCGCCCCGGATGAACACCAACAATTACTTCTCACCCCCAAGCGCCTGAAGCGACTGCAACGTGATCGCGAGCGCCAGACCGCGCGTTGGATGAATTTCGAAAATCGCGTCAACTCCGTGCCGGATTCGTCAGAGCGCGGCTTCGAACTAGCTCTCTATTACGCAGTGACGCGCGACGAAACGCGTGGAAAGGAAGCCATTCAGTGGGCGCTCGCCCACAAATGCGCGATCCGTCAGGTCGCGCTGATTCTCGATTGGTGCGCCGCTTTGGTTTCTGATGACGGACGGCAGAAATTGGCAGCTCCCGACTGCGCCGCCAAAATCCCTGATCGTGTAGCTCAACTTGAGCCGGTCCGTGACACACTCTTAATGCGCATCGTTCGCGGCGAGGATATCGATCACCTTGCAACGGGCAAGGAACTCGAACAATCCGGGTTCACAAATCCGCGCGAGCTTTATGCAGCTTGCGAGTACATCGAGGCCGTCCGCCAAACACGACACGTGGATTTGCGCCAGGACGATAGCACATTTTTTCAAATGCTGCCGGCCGAGTTCTTGCTGTCGATGAAGCCGGCCGAATTAGCACATCCGGCTTGGCAGGCATCCGCTGCTGCGTTGGCGTTAGTAAGCTTAGACCCGAATCTCGAAGGTTCGCAGTTCCTTCAAGGATGGGCGATAGAGGATCGGCAGATCATTCGAGAAGGCCCCGGCGTGGCGTATGAACTCTTGTGGGGTGATCCGTACCTCCCAGGCGTCAGCTACCAGAATCTCGATCCGTGGTCTTACGACCCCAGCGGACGCTTGCTCGCGCGCACGGATTGGAGCATAGACGCGTGCTGGATCAACATTTCGGCCCGCGGCGTTGAGGAAGCGAATTGTCCTGCAGGATGGCGGGAGCACTCGCAGACATTTGGACGCATGACGTTGATCCCCATGGCGCCGCCCTGTACGGAAGTGCCTCATGTGAAGGGAAGGGCGGCGGCGATTATTTCGCGATTGACACCCCATCAAGCGATTTCATATACAAACCGGGGAAAGCAGGTGTCCAGTCAGGCCGATGCGGCAGGTTTATGGCTCCTGCCCGGATACGTTGAGGGGAAGGTTTGCACCTTCATCAGCCAGAAGCAGCGCCCTTGATACACTGAGGCTTCCAGCATGATCGCCTCGACACAACTGCGCCCAGGTATGGTCGTGAAGTTCAACAACGAACTTCATTCGATATTCAGCATGGTCCATCGAACGCCCGGTAACCTGCGTGGCTTTGTTCAGGTCAAAATGCGGAATCTGCGAACCGGCTCCATGATGGAGCACCGCTTCTCTTCGGAAGACAAAGTGGAGCGCGTGGCGCTCGATGAGCAAGAGATGGAGTACATGTATGACGACGGCGAATACTACTACTTCATGAACACCGAAAATTACGAGCAGATGCACCTGACGAAAGACATGCTTGGCGATGGCGTGCTTTATCTGATACCGCAGCTCAGAGTAAACGTCGAGTTCTACGAAGGTAAACCGATCAGCGTCGAGTTGCCGCCCAGCGTGGAGATGACCGTGATGGAAACCGAACCAGGCTTGAAAGGATCAACCGTTTCAAACGTCACCAAGCCGGCCAAAATGGATACGGGATTGGTGGTACAGGTGCCAGGCTTCATCAACCAGGGCGAGCGGATCCGCATCAGTACGTCAGGCGGAACGTATCAGGAACGAGCGTAAAATCGCTCAGCTATTAAACAACGAGCTTAGATATTTGTAGCTTTGCCGCAGGCTCGCGATTGGATCACCAGGCGTCTGATCCTGTTCAACGAAGTAATGCTTGACGCCCGCCGCGTCGGCCGCTTTCAGGACCGCCGGTATATCGATCGAGCCGCTACCAACCGCTTTGAACGCATCTTTCGGAACGTCTTCGTTGAACTGCGTAGCGATTCCTTTGGCTCTGTCCTTCAAGTGCATCAGCGGAACTCGTCCGGCATGCGTCTTCAGCACCTGCACTGGATCGTGGCCGGCTTCGGTCACCCAGAAGATATCCATTTCGAGGAAGACCAAATCCTTCTGCGTTTCGTCCAATAGCGTTTCCAGCGCCGGGACGCCATCGATCGGTTGAAAATCGTGCGCGTGGTTGTGGTAGCACAAGGTCAGCCCACGCTTCTTGGCCTGTTCGCCTGCTTTGTTCAATATTTGGGCCAGCCGTTTAATGCCAGCTGTTCCACCCTTCGCAGTAGGCAACGACGGAGCCACGACATACTCGAATCCGCGCCCTTTGAGGTCCTTCAGTGCCGAGTCAAGCGGATCGCCGCCTTCCGTGAAAATGGCCTCTTCCATATGAACGCTCACGCGCCTCAAGTTTGTTTGTTTGAGCGCGGACCAGATCTGACTGAGCTTGTCATACGTGACCTCGACTTCCGTATAGCCGATGCTCTCTATCGCCTTTAACGTGGCGGCCGGGTTTTTCGTAATCACGTTCCGAACCGTATAGAGCTGAACACCGAGATTGTTTGCCTGAAGCTTGTCCATCGCAAACGCCGCTCGGGTTACTGGCAGCACTGCAGCAGATCGGATCACAAACTCGCGTCGCGAAGAATTGGACATGCTTTCTATACTATCCGGACGCTAACGGTCAGCAGAGGCATTGTCCAGCGTGGACGATGTTTCCGGATGCTCGTGCCGGTCGATGAACTGCACAACGAGAACCGACAGCAATGCCAGCGCAGCGGCTATCGCGATGACGACCGGTAGATGTGAAATCAGAAACCGGAAAGTTTGATGTCCATAATGTTTGCCCAGATAGGCAAGGGCAAAGTAGCGAATGATCCTTGCCGAAAGAACAACCGAAATGAAATACGACCACCGCACCTGCAGCGCACCCGCACAAAAGACCGGAACTTTCATCGGCATCGGAAGCGGCGAAAGCGCGGGGAGAAACACAGTTACCAAACCATAACGCTGAAACCATGCGTGCAGGCGTGCGCCACGGCGGCGCGCGATGTGCTGTGAGAGCAGAACCTCGCCTCCTTTCCGCGCAATTCCGAACAGGAGAAGGCTGCCGGCAAGCGATCCGAAAATGGCGCAAACCGCAGCCACGTAAGCCTGATCGGGATCTCTCGTAGCAATCGCGATGAGCAAGGCGTCGACTCCGGCAACAACCGGGATGCCGGCCGAATCAAGGGTCGCAAGCAGGAGAAGCCCGTACGGCCCCCAAGTAATAAAAAGTTGTACGAGATGCTTCAGGTACCGCTCCCGGCCATTTCGTCCGGCTTCAGCATAGCGAAAAGGCCAGTTTCATCCAGCACCGGGACGTTCAGGTTTCGCGCCTTATCGAGTTTTGAACCTGCATCTTCACCGGCAACTACGTAACTCGTCTTGCTGCTGACCGACCCTGCGACCTTCCCTCCGGCGGCTTCAATGCGGACCTTCATCTCGTCACGCGTGAGCGTGGGAAGCATGCCGGTGAGGACAAAAGTGAGCCCGGTGAGTGGTCCTTGCTTTTTCGCCTGTATGGTCGCGGTGAAGCGCAGCCCCGCCACCCGAAGCCGCTCGATGAGTTCTCGATTCCGCTTTTCAGCAAAAAATTGTCGTATGGAGTCAGCCACTTTCGGCCCGACTTCGCCCGCCTCCTGTAACACTTCGGCTGAGGCCTCCGCAACAGCGTCAAGGCTTCCAAAGTGCTCGGCAAGAATCTGCGCCGTGCGCTCGCCCACGAAAGGAATACCCAATCCGTTTAAGACGCGAGGAAGCGGTTGCGAGTGTGAACGGTCGATGTTCTGGATGATCTTCGAGGCGGACTTCTTACCCATGCGCTCGAGTTCGAGGAGTTGGTCTACGGTGAGTCCATAGAGATCCGCGATGTTGTGAACCAGGCCGCGGCTGAGGAGTTGATCGACCAGCGCATCGCCCAGACCATCGATGTCCATAACTCGACGCGAGGCGAAATGCAGCAGCGATTCCCGCAATCGCGCCGGACAGTTCGTGTTCATGCACCGGCTCGCGGCTTCCCCTGGTTCCCGGACCACGTGGCCGCCACACACCGGACAAGCCGTCGGCATGCGGAACGGCCGCCGGTCTTTCGCTTTTTCAGAGACCCGCACCACTTTCGGGATTACGTCGCCGCTGCGCTCGATCACAACCGTGTCACCGATCTGGACATCCAAGCGCGCGATCTCATCTTCGTTATGCAGCGTCGCATTCGAGACTGTAACGCCTGCAACGGCTACGGGCTTGAGGCGTGCTACAGGAGTGAGCGTGCCCGTGCGGCCCACTTGCACTTCGATATTTTCCAGCACCGTCGAGGCTTGGTGCGCTGGATATTTGAAAGCTGTGGCCCAGCGCGGCGCTTTAGACGTCCAGCCGAGCTTCTCCTGCTGTTCGACCGAATCGATCTTTGCCACGACACCGTCAGTCTCATATGGCAGAGTGGCACGTTTCGTTTCCCACTCACTGATAAATTTGAGCAGTTCGTCGAGCCCACTGCATCTCTTACGATGGGGATTCACTTTGAATCCAGCGGCTGCTAACGCTTCGAGACTCTGCCAATGACTCTGAACCATCGGCCGCCCAGCCCGTAGTAAGAAATACGCAAAATAGTCAAGCTGGCGAGAGGCAGTGACGGAAGGATCGAGAGCGCGCAATGCTCCTGCTGCGGCGTTGCGCGGATTGGCAAAGCGCGAGAGACCGGCCCGATCGCGCTCCTCATTCAGACGCTCAAAGGAGCGGCGCTGCATCACGACTTCCCCGCGAACTTCAAATGTATTCTCTCTGATGGCATCCTTCTTGGCCCGCAAAGGAAAGGAACGAATTGTGCGGGCATTTTCCGTTACGTCTTCACCGATGCGCCCATCTCCGCGAGTGACGGCCTGCTTGAATCGGCCTCCCTCGAAGTGCGCGGCCATTGAGAGGCCATCCAGCTTGAGCTCGGCTACATACTGGTAGGGCTGACCTTTAAGGAGCGCGCGAACTCGTCCGTCAAACTCGCGGAGCTCCTGTTCATTCAGGGCATTGTCCAAGCTCAGCATGGGCGAAGTGTGTGGGACTTTGATGAAGCCTTCGCGCGGTTGTCCGCCCACGCGCTGCGTCGGCGAGTCCGGCGACCGGAGTTCCGGATGAGCCTCTTCGATCTCGCGCAGTTCCCGCATCAGCCGGTCGAACTCAGCGTCCGAGACCTCCGGCTTGTCGAGAACGTAATAGAGATATTCGTGATGTTCGAGCTGTCTACGCAGTTCTTCCACGCGTTTGCCGGGCGAATCTTTCATGCTCGAAACCTATAATGGTGGGCTTGGAGCTCTTCCAGGCGAAACGCGCCGCGCTCATTTACAATCCCATTGCAAGAGGTCTGACGCGACGCCAACATCTGCTTCAACGTAGCATCGCCCTGCTCGCGCATCAGGGTACGGAAGCCAATCTCATCGCCACAACAGGTCCAGGCAGCGCATCCGCACAGGCGCGCCGTGCGATAGAAGCGGGCTGCGATCTGATCGTTGTCGCTGGAGGGGACGGCACCATCAATGAAGCCGCAAACGGCATGCTGCAGACGGGCGTCCCGCTTGCGATACTCCCTGGTGGCACGGCTAACGTCCTGGCGCGTGAGATCGGCCTGCCACTGCATCTCGAAAAAGCAGCGGCGCAGATTCCGAAGTTGCGCTTGCGCCGGATTGCGGCGGGCGCGATTCGCGGTGTTAATTCTGGCGACCGATGTTTCCTATGTATGGCGGGCGCCGGGCTCGATGCTGACATCGTTTACCGGCTGAACTTAGACCTCAAGGCGGCAGCCGGTAAGTTGGCTTATTATCTCGCTGGTTTTGGGCACGTGTTTCGCTCCCTGCCTGAGTTCGAGGTGATCGTCGACGGAAAGTCATTCGAAGCTAGTTTCGCTTTGATTAGCCGGGTGCGGAACTACGGCGGCGATCTCGATATTGCACGTCGCGCATCTCTGCTGCGTGACGATTTCGAAGTTGTGCTGTTTCGAGGTACTTTGAGCATGCGCTATCTGCCCTATCTTGCAGGTGTCATCCTGCGCGTCGCACATCGCATGAACGGCTGCACCATGCTGCGCGGGCGATCCGTCACTTGCCAAGATCCGTCCGGCCGTCGAGTGTTCGTGCAGATCGACGGGGAGCTAGCGGGCAACCTGCCCATCACAACGGAAATTATGCCCGATGCGCTTACGCTATTGCTCCCGGAAAAGTTCCTGGCGCGGGAGCAGTCGTATGTTGCGATTCCTAACGAACGTTCCGAATGGACAACCTCACCCATTCGTTGACCGGCTTCGCCCTGGCGCGATCGGGACTTGACCGCTATTGTCCGCACGCTACCCTGCTGATGATCTTGGCAGCGAATGCTCCGGATCTGGACATCGTTGCGCTTCAAGGCGGCTCGCTCCGCTACTTGGAATGGCACCGCGGATATTCGCACTCTATTGCATGCCTCCCCTTGATCGCCTTACTGCCGGTTCTGGTAGTGGCCGCCATCTTCCGCCAAAAGCTGCCTTGGTGGCGGGCATGGATTTTGTGCTGTGCCGCTGTTGGCAGCCATCTTCTGATCGATTGGACGAACAGCTATGGTGTCCGATTCATGCTGCCGTTTTCCTCTGCCTGGTTTCATCTGGACCTGAACAGCTTGTATGACGGCTGGATCTTGGCTGTTTTGCTGTTTGCCGCATTCTGGCCCCTGCTCGCGCGACTTGTTAGCAGCGAAATTGGAGAGCGTGCACGACCGGGGCGGGGAACTGCGCTATTTGCGCTCGCCTTCTTCGTCCTGTTCGATCTCACGCGTGCAGTGCTTCATCAGCGGGCCATCGCACAACTCGATTCGAGACTGTACGAGGATGCGCCACCGTTACGAACCGCAGCGCTGCCCGAACCCTTCACTCCGTTTCGATGGACAGGCGTGGTCGAAACAGCGGATACTTATCGCCTATACACCGTCAACATGCTAGGCGACCGCAACGCACAAGCATCCCAGACCTTTTACAAGCCGCCGCCGCGACAAAGCATCGAGAACGCAAAACGTACAGAGCCTTTTCGATACTTTCTTTACTTTGCGCGCTTCCCTGTTTGGTCTGAAGCGCCCACTTTTGTCGATGGAAACCAAGGAACGCGCCTGGATCTGACGGATCTTCGCTTTGGAACCCCTTGGGCGGGGTCGTTTCACTGCATTGCTGTAGAGAACAGTCGCAAGGACGTGTTGCGTTCCTGGTTCACCTACGGTTCGGGGTCAGACCTTGCCCAGGGTCGCAGGTGATGCCGGGCGCAAGACCTAAGCCGACGCGAGCGCGTCTCCGATGATTCGGCGGCTCAATTTTATAGGGTCAACTTCATACGTGTCTGATTGGACGGCT
Organism: Bryobacteraceae bacterium; assembly: GCA_051003475.1. Taxonomy (GTDB): domain Bacteria; phylum Acidobacteriota; class Terriglobia; order Bryobacterales; family Bryobacteraceae; genus Bog-105. The sequence goes on along the minus strand of JBPCLH010000072.1, from coordinate 10,027 downwards.
CGCATAAGCTGTTGCGCTTGCCGCCGCATCGCCGAAGCGCCCTGTTCGAGCCCGTTCAACACTGAACTTAGCTTGGACAGCTGCGTGCCTTGGATGCCGTTCGGGGTGCCAATGTTACTACTGAATCGGATGACTTTCATATAAGCTCGCCGTAACGCAATCGTGCGTCCCGCTTAAATTCCTTATCGGCGCGAGTCCGTGTACCATTCAGAAATCATGCCCGTAACATGGCCTATAAGCCCGTATCTAGGATGGTACAATTCTTGCTTCATGTTGCACTGTCGCCGTATTCTGACGGGCTCTCTGGTAGCTTTCACGGTTCTCGCCGCCACCTCTTACAAGCTGGAAAAATCCATTCACGTCCCTGGCGAGGGTGGCTGGGACTATCTGACAGCCGATTCACAGAACCGGCGGCTTTACGTTTCTCATGGTACGAAGGTGCACGTTCTGAATCTCGATACCGGAGCGATGATTGGCAACATTCCGAACACGAACGGCGTTCATGGGATCGCGATTGCAGACGATCTGCACCGTGGTTTCGTCAGCGACGGCCGCGATAATCAAGTCTCCATCTTCAATCTCAAAACGCTCGCGGTAATTTCGACCGTAAAGGCGGGGACTAATCCCGACGCAATTTTGTATGACCCGTTCAGCCAGCGAGTCTTTGCGTTCAACGGGCGGAGCAATGATATGACCGCGATCGATGCGGCGACGGGAAAAATTGCAGGAACCGTGCCTCTGGGCGGCAAGCCAGAGTTCGCGGTCACAGACGCACAAGGTAATGTTTACGTCAATATCGAGGATAAGAGTGAAATCGTGCACCTTGACCCGAAGACGCTCACAATGAAAGAGCGGTGGCCGCTCGCGCCATGCGAGTCACCATCCGGACTGGCCATAGATCCGAAGAACCAGCGGCTGTTTCCTGTTTGCGACAACAAGATAATGGCGGTGGTGGATGCCGGTAGTGGGAAGGTGGTCACGACCGTGCCGATAGGAGAAGGACCGGATGCGGCTGCTTTTGATCCAGAAAGAAAATTGGTGTTTTCTTCGAACGGCGAGGGAACGCTGACCGTCGTGCAGCAGCAAACTCCCAACACCTACGCTGTCGCGCAGACGGTAAAAACGCAACGTGGAGCTCGGACGATGGCGCTCGACTTAAAAACCCACAAAGTATTTCTTTCGGATGCCGAGTTTGGTCCAGCACCCGCAGCATCCGCTGGTAATCCCCGGCCCAGGCCAAAGACGCTACCCGGCACTTTTAAGCTCTTGGTTGTGTCTGAATAGTGAAATCTAACCTGCACAATCGGGAGTTGAGGCTGTGGGTGTGTGCGTTGTTATTCGCCCTTTGCGCTCTGCCGCTCCCCGCACTTGGATTGGCGCAAGCTCCACCCGCCCCAGCTAAACCGGATTTCTCGGGCCGCTGGCGAATGGTAAAGGACAAGAGTGATTTTGGCGGCTTCACCGCGCCCGATATTGTAGTGCGAGTTATCGAGCATCGAGACCCGACTCTCAACGTTCACACCGTCCAGACCAGCCGTGGAAAGACCTCGACGGTTGACGTGAGTTATTTCACCGACGGCTCGCAAACCACCAACACGATGAGCGGACGCGATGCCGTAAGCAAAGCGTTCTGGGACGGGCCGGCGCTCGTGATCCGAACCACGACCAAAGATTTAAAGGGCGAAGATCAAGTGGTTGAAGACCGCTGGGAACTCTCGGAAGATCGGCAGACACTCACAATTGCAAGCCACATCACCACTTCCAAAGGGCAAGTCGACATGAAGCTGGTTTGCCAAAGGGAGAAGGTGGGCGGCTAGCTTCGTTTCTGCTTCAGACTCGCTAACGCCCATTGAGCCGCGTAGTATCCGCACATTCCATGCACTCCACCGCCCGGCGGCGTAGAAGACGAACATAGATAGACGCCCTTCAAAGGCGTACCATAGCGCCGCCATGTTGGTCTGAGAAAGAACTGGTCCAGAGTTGCAGCGCCACCGACGATGTCGCCGCCGATTAGGTTCTCGTTCAAAAGCTGCATCTGCTCAGGCGTATGAGTACTTCTGGCGAGTACGCACTCGCGGAAACCCGGAGCGAAGCGTTCAATCTGCGCTTCGATTTGAGCGAGCGCGGAATTTGGCCAACCGTTTGGTACGTGACAGTACGCCCAGGCAGTATGCTGTCCCGCGGGAGCACGGCTCGGGTCGAATAAACTTGGCTGCACCAGGAGAACGAATGGCTTGTCTGGGGGATGGCCCTCCCAAGCTGCGCGTTCGGAAGCCGCAATCTCTTCAAGAGAACCGCCAAGGTGTACCGTCGCGGCGCGCAGACAATCTTTCGCCTTCCATGGAATCGGTTCACGCAGCGCCCAATCCGCCTTGAAGACGCCAGGCCCGTACTGATATCGCTCAAGCGAAGAACGGAAACCTGCCGGGAGGCGCGAGCCGGCGAGAGTGAGAAACTGCCGCGGGGTGACATCGCACAGAATCGTATCTCGACCAGCGAGTTCATCTAGAGTGTCCACGCGAGATCCCGTCATGATGCAGCCGCCCAACGACGTAAGCAAACTGCTGAGCGCGTCGGAAATGCGCTGCGCTCCGCCGACCGGGATCGGCCATCCCACTGCGTGTCCGGACGCGCCCATGATCAGGCCAAAAGCGGCACTCAGCGGAGCTTCCAGTTTGAGAATGGAATGGGCGGCGAGTCCGGCGAAGAAGGCGCGGGCCCGTGAATGACGAAACGAACTCCTGGCAAAATATGTAGCGGGCTGTATCGCCTGCAGCCCAAATCGAGCGAGCGAAAAAGGGTGTTTCGGCAGGCGTAGCGGACCTAGGATTTGATCCGCCAAGTTGCGCCAATTCCTAGTTAAAGGGTTGAATATTAGCTTGTAAGCCGCTGAATCTGAGGCAAATTGCTGGGCTGTATCTTCGATATCCCGTTCAAGAAGCATCGTCGTGCCATCGTCGAGAGGGTGAGCGAGCGCGGCGGGCGACCAGATCCAATTCAGCCCGTGGGCGTGAAGAGCAAGCGTTGAGAAAAAAGGCGAGGCAACTGCCATCGGGTGAACGGCAGAACCGAGATCGTGCACGAAACCGGGCAGTGTCAATTCACCTGACCGAGCGCCTCCCCCGGCGACTGCTGCGGCCTCACGAACTTCAACGTCAACTCCGGCTTGTGCAAGAACAATTGCTGCCGCAAGACCATTGGGTCCGCTTCCGATGACTGCGGCCGTGTGCTTCATCCTTCTTGATTATGAGGCGTCAGCCGTTACGGTCCAAGACTTGCGTGTTGCCCCGATCGCGCATGCTCATCTACAAACTTCATCAGTGCTTCCGGCTTGATGCGCACCTCAAGGAGAGTCGCTTCGCTGCCGTCGAGCACTGTAAGCAAAACGCGCAGATCTTTCCCGTTCAATTGTGCGTAAATGTTCGTCGATTCACCGCTGCGTGAACGTACCCTTACGATGGGCTTCCAAGCCGGCCCAACTACCTCATCCGTCAACTTAGCGAACCTTCCCGACTCAAGTTCCACATCCTTTAACACAGCCAGGTGCAACTCGCTTGTTCCCGCCGGGTGTCCCGCTGCCACCACGAAGCGCGCCAAACCAAATAGTGGAATGTGCACCGGCTTGGCCGAGCTTTGTCTGGAGAACTCTCGTACCAGCCAATCGAATTCACTTGCTGGCGTTGTGAGAGGCAACGCCGCCGCAACAGCCAGAATGGCGAGTAAACGCCGCATATGCTACTCCTCGTCCTTGGCTTTTGATTTCGCTTTGTCGCCACCGTCGCCGTGTCTCGACTTATCCAGTTTCGGAATGCCCAAATGCCCCCCGAGCTCACTCAATTCTTGGGGATCAATAGCGCCATCGATGTGCACGATGGTCAGCTCCTTCGGCTCCGCGTTGATTACCACTAACCCGGCAACTTGATCGCCGTTCTTCTTTAAATAGATTTCGGAGTTTTCGCCCTTGCTCGATTTCACGCCAACAATCCGCGTCCAGTCCGGCCCTTTCAATTGCGACCGGATTGCATCCACATCCCCTTTCGAGTACTGCCCGTCTTTATCGAACTCAAAGCTCCGAACGTAAACGCCCTTAAGCTTCGAGGCGAGTTGCTTTACTCGCATCTGATCGGGATCGTCTTTGGACAAGAATCTACTTGCAAGCTGAAGCATCGACGCGTCGAGAGTCACATCGACGGTCTCGGTAGCGTGCTCCGCAAGCCTCTCCAGATTCACGGGCATCTTTATGTCTTGGGCTCCTAGCGGCAATATCGCTGCCGCCGCAATCACCGCTCCCCACAGGCTCGGCCTCATCATTCCACCTCTTTATATTGAATTCCAATCACGTGCTGCCTCACATCGTGCAGCGTCGATCCCGCGACTCGCATGGCGATCAGCAGCTTCTCCTTCGCCAGCTCTCCGCGCATTGTGCGTTCATGCTCGCGATACATCACTCCAGCGCATACCAGAATTAACGCCGCCATCACCGGAACGAGACGCCACGCCCAAGCTCTTCGAAACCACCACGCCCGGCCGACTGCATGCGAACGCGGTTGCCGCTCTTTCGTCTTCTCAAGCACACGGCTCGCGAAGTCTTGCGGAGGCTCCTTACGCGCCAGTGCTTCCTTGAGGTGCTCTTCAAAGGGCGTCATTTCATTCCCACTCCTGTTTCAATCGGCGGGCTGTTTTTGCTCGCAGCAAATCGAGCGCGCGTGTAATCTGACTCTTGACCGTGCTGACGTTCATGTCCAACAAATCGGCAATCTCTTCGGGTTCCATCCCCTCCTGGTATCGAAGGACGATCACAATACGCTGCTTCTCTGGAAGAGAGGCGACCATCCGCTCCAGGTACGAGGCGAGCATTGAATCATGGAGGCGTTCGAGTGCCGTGGGTTCGGCCATTTCCTCCAGACTGGTCTCTGCTCTCGTTTTCCGTCTTCGCATGACGTCGATCGATCGGCGGCTGGTCACCTTTCGCAACCAGAACACAATGTGCTGGGCCGATTGCATCGAGGACCAGTTTCGATGGAGCTCCAGAAATACGTCTTGCGCCAATTCCTCGGCTACCGCACGGTCGCGCAGAAAATGCCAGGCAATGCTGTACACCATTGCCTTGTGTGCCTCTACCGCTTCTGGGAAAGCAGGCAAGCTGATTTCACCCCGTCCCAACTCGGCCCGCGATGTTGTACTCGCCAGCAAAAGCCCTCGTTTTCGTTCTTCTCTACCTAAGTACGAAACGCGAGTTCCCTGCGACTCAAAAAGGTTGGGAACGGGAGAAATTTAGATGAGAAGACCTTAGGATAGATACCGTATCCCGTTCAGAACTCCCTGTGCCTCAGCAGTTTCGCAATCGCTAGGCAGCGGGTTAACGGGGGAGGCTGCTTGCAATAGAAAGGCGGCATTGGAACGCGCTCCGTGCCGCCTCGTTGTCTTAGCTGATTCGGTTCACAGGATTACTGTTCATCGGCCTCATTTAGCTCGGAAGCGATGGGTGTCAGCGTGCCGAATAGGCCATCCATCTCATTATTGGGTCCTGCCGTAAAGAAGAGAGTATTAGCCGGCCCCGACTTATCACCGTTGCCGAAGTTGAGCGCCCATAGTCCATCGATCTTCAACACGGAGCCCGCTGGAGTCCGCATGTGCCCCAAGAATCTTCCTGTAACCGGATTAAAAGCGGTGATCGTTCCGGCACCGAAATTGCCCACCAATAATGCATGGCTGAACTCACCGAAATTCGCAGGGGTCAGAACAATACCCCAAGGACCGTTAAACCAAGGGCCGTGCTCAAGGCGTTGGAGGAATTTTCCGTCGGGGCTGTAAACGTCAACATAGCCCAACCCAGCACCGTGTACATCATCGTGCTTGTCTGCATCTTGTTTCGCATACGTGACGTAGATATTTGGGCCGATGCCTTGGATGTTGAATGGAGCAAAGCCTGCCGGAAGTCGATCGTCGTCAAAACGCTCTTCCGGGATCGGTACGCGCTTGAAGTAGGTATCGTACACCTCGACATGTCCGCTGTGGAAATTTGTTACCAAGAGATACTTTTTCCCGTAAACTTCGGCAATCGTCGCGCCCTTGTATACTGCATCTTTCGATGGTTTATTAACCTTAAGTGCAGTGGTCGTACCAACGAAGGCGGAGATTGTGCCATCTTCCGACACGAAAATGAAGCGAGCCGGCTGACCATTCACAAGAAAATCGGTTGAGCTTCCATTGAAAACGACTCCAGTAGGACTTCCCGGTCCCGTTCCCGCAGCATCCGGAATTGCAACAACTAGAGTTAATGCAGTCCCTGCGCCGTCGTAGAGAGTGGAAGTGCCGGTGTGATTGTTGGAAACCCACCACGGAGTAGCCGGACCGGCCACTAATCCCCAGGCATTCTGAAGGTTAGAATCGGGAAACTTCGCCGAACCGGGCATGTCGGATACGAGATTGGTTTGTGTGTAGCGTTGTGCAAGCACTACGCTTGAAAATGTTAGAACTATGAAGCCGATGGTTAGTGGCTTCAAGAATACGGCACGTGAATTATGCATCAATTCTTACCTCGCGGGAGTAAGTTTACGCTGCCGAATTTACTTTTGTTGTTAGCGAATTGTAAAAACAGTGTGATATCTGAGATTTCTTCGGACTGACTCGAATTGATCCGAATAGCCACTAGATGTCTGAGATACAGTCGTGATTGAACGCCGGTTCCAGGCGCGCTGAATTGCGTTTTGATGCATGATTGAGGAGAACACAACCGACCGTGTGGCGCATGCTCGGAGCGAGTTCCGCTTCAGTGTGGATCTACCTTACGACGTCACTGCGCCCCTCTTTGGAGCTTTAGAAGAACAAAAATGGGCACCTGAATGGAAGCCGCAGTTTTTGTATCCAGATCCGCCCGCTGACCAGGAAGGAGCAGTGTTTCGCGTCGACTATTCGCCTTCCCAATCCAGCATATGGACGACGAGCGTATTTGATCTCGCTTCCGGCCATATTCAATATGTACTGGTTCTTGACCATGTCGTCCTCACGCGGATCGATATTCGGTTAGCGAGCGCCAGCGCTCAGAAGACGGACGTGTCCGTCGTGTACGAACGGACAGCAATCCATCCGAATGCAAACGAAGACGTCAGGAATCTGGCGAGCGAGGATGCGGCGAAAGGTGAGGAGTGGAAAGCGGCAATTGATGCGTATGGGATGACGCTGAAAGCCGCTCACGCAGAGCAGAGAAGGGAATAGAAGCTACGAATGAGCCCATCTCGTGTAAGCAGACGGATCCTTCTCATCGCACTATTGTTGTTGTGCATCGTGTACGCTGGCGACTATCTCTCACTTCGCTACCGGATCGCGAACGAGTGGAGTCCATTCGGAAGTGTGGAGATCCATCCTAATTACGCGGTCGCGCGGAAGGATGGCAGGACCGAATTTCTTTTTGACGAGCCCTGCGTTCATGAAAATTATTTGGCGAATCGTTATTACGAGTCGATGAACATCCAACGTTTTGCCTCAACCGAGAGCGGGAGAGATTACCGTGTTTTACTTTGCTTCGATCCCTACGTCAAACATAAATTCGCCCTATTTTTTTAAGGGTTCCCGGACAGTGAAAAACTGAATGCGCCTATACACCGTGTCTCGCCGTACTCGCACGTATCGGCTTGGCATTAGAAATTCTTCGGCGCTGCTGAATAGATCGCGGCTCCGCATCCGCAGAACGACTTTACTCACCCGAGGACCATGCGACTCGGAATTCCGGATAGAGGGTCAAGCCTCCGCACGCGAAAATCGTCTGTCCTGTGATATATGAGGCCTCGTCCGATGCGAGAAATGCGAACACCGCGGCAATCTCCTCGGCCGTGCCTGGGCGTCCCATCGGGATGTGGCTTTCCACTTCCGCCCGGGCTTTCGGGTCATTGATCCAGGCATTATTTATCGGTGTAACGATCGCACCCGGCCCAACGGAGTTCACGCGAATGCCTCGGTCTGCGTATTCGAGCGCCAGCGACTTCGTGAGATTCTCCAAGCCTCCCTTGCTGATGGAATAGGGCAGGTATTTTGGCTTGGGAATAATTTCATGCACGCTCGAGTTGTTGACGATCACGCCGGGGCTCTTACGCGTCAGAAAATGACGGATCGCCTCGCGAGCACAAAGAAACGCGCCGCGAAGATTGACGCCCAAAATTTTGTCATAGTCGGCCATCTCGAGTTCATGACTGGGTACCGGTTTCTGAATACCGGAATTATTCACCAGGATGTCGATTGAGCCTAGTACATCGAGGACCTCAGTGAACATGCGTTTCACCTGTTCCTCATTTGAGACGTCAGCCTGAACCGATATGGCTTTGTACGACGGGCTCACCGCCGCGCCCGCTTTGTGCGCCTTCCCCTTTACGGCCTCGGCCCGGTGTGCGCCGCTGTTGTAGTTGATCGCGACATTGGCACCCTCTTCCGCAAATCGTATCGCTATCGCTTCCCCGATGCCCGATGATGCGCCGGTGATCAGTGCGTTTTTTTTCAGTAATTTCGGCATGATGTTCTTCACGATACACGACCGGGGATGCACCTGGCGGTGATGGCGGGGTTAGAAGTGGCCTTCGTCGAATCCTGAAAGGACGAAGCGGTCAATACTAGATGCCTTGGCTTCTGATAACATCCTTCTAGCGTTAAGGACGCCTCCGGTCCGCGGAAAGGGTAGAAGCCCACCTGTGTTGCAGGCGATTTCCGCGAACCTTCTTTCAGCCCGACGTGCGGACAACGGGCATTTCGATGAAAGGAGGTCGCATGCCGACCAGCCCACAGGACACTCTACGTCCACTTCCTGACCGTCCGAATCTGAGACATCTGAAAGCCCAAGCCAAGGATCTTCTCAAAGCCGGGCGCGCCGATTCCCTCACACATGCTCAGTTTCAGATCGCACGGCTGTACGGGTTTGCGAGCTGGCCGAAGCTCAAAGCTCACGTTGACTCCCTGGAATCTATCGGACAACTCAAGCAGGCGATAGACGCCGACAATAACGATCGCGCCAAAACTTTACTGGCCTCCAATCCGGAGTTACACAGGGCTCCGCTTGGGTATGCCGAAGACGGGCCACTCACTTTGGTAGCGGAATGCCGGATTCCTTGGGGGCCGCCAAGTCCGGAGCGATTGGCGCTCGCGAAATGGATGATCGAGAACGGGTCAGACGTTCACCAGGGCGGCGATGGGCCATTAATGCGGGCTGCACTGAACAGCGTTCGTATCCCGATGATGGAGCTGCTTGTGTCTTATGGCGCCCATGTGAACGCGGCGTGGCACGGAACTTATCCCATAATCTTTGCCCCTTGCGAAACACTCGATCCAGGCTCGTTGAAGTGGCTGTTAGAGAAAGGGGCAGATCCAAACTGCAGCAATGCGGAAAATTGGAGCGGCGCAAACAACCCGCACCCGGGCACAGCGCTGGACTACGTCATTGGTTCCTACGTTCGTAATCCCGAAATACTCAGCTCCTGTATTCAGATTCTTCTCGAGGCGGGCGGCACGACGAAGTACAGCACTCCCGCCGTGCTGGCGATTTTGCGCGGCGACCTCAATGAGTTGGCGGAGGAAATCGACTTAGATCCAGCACTCACAAGCAGACACTTTCCAGAGCTCGAGTTCGGCACCACAGGGGGGCGCATGCTGATGCTGAAAGGTGCAACGCTCTTGCACGTTGCAGCCGAATACGGTCAGTGTGAAGCGGCACGGTTGCTGCTGGATAGCGGTGCTGACGTGAATGCGCGCGCGACGATTGGCGATAGCGGCATTGGCGGACAAACCGCAATTTTTCACGCGGCGACCCAGTTCGATGACAAAGGTCTGCCGATTGCACAGCTTCTAATTGAGCGGAGTGCGGATCTTTCGGTTCGGGCGAGACTTCCCGGCCATTACGAGCGACCAGGCGAGGTGGTTCTATCCTGCCTCAGCTGGAAATGGAGAGAGCGTTCCGCCGTTAAGATAACGGGGAGAACGCATGAAGAAGCAACGGAAGCATTACAGCGCAGAAGAGAAAGTCGCCATTCTGAGGCGGCATTTG
>JBPCLH010000071.1:0-11122 GCA_051003475.1 Bryobacteraceae bacterium | reverse complement strand
GCAGCAAGGTGAGCCATTAGGCGGTTTGTTGGCGCTTTTAGGTGCACTCTACGACACGAATCTGCGGGCGGTTGTCCTGCGTGGCGGGTTGGCTAGCTTCTCTTCCGTTCTTGACGACGCCTTTGCTTATGTGCCGGCAGACATCACAATATCCGGTTTCCTTGAAATTGGCGATCTGACGGATGTTGCGGCGACACTAGCCCCTACTCCGATGCTTCTAGAAGATCTGATTGATGGTAAGAATCGTCTTATCACCGCGCACGAGCTCCGCGCCCAGATCGAGCCGCTTCTCAAGGCGTATCTTGGAAGCCCTGCGAATTTAGCGATTCGAAGCGGCGAGCAATCTTCGCAGATTCCCGCATGGCTACTGGCCCACCTTTAGTCCCTGATATCACGTACAGCTTTTCGACTTACTCATGAGCTAAGGAGGGTCCTTGTTAAAAAACTATCAACGCCGGGAATTCTTGAAGGTGGCCGGAACCGCTGCATTAGCCCAGGCGCTTAAAGCAGGCGAAAAGATTACCCGGATCGGGTTTGTAGGTGTAGGGAATCGAGGCACCGGGCTGGTGAAAATACTTCTCGATCTCCCGTCGGTCCAGATACCGGCTATTTGCGACATCAATGAGGAGCATTTACGAAACGCCCAAGGCCTAGTCGAAAAGAGCGGACGCAATCGCCCCGAAGGGTATTCGAACGGTCCTGAAGACTATCGACGCATGGTGACGCGCGACGACCTGGATGCCATCGTGACGGCCACACCCTGGGAGCTGCATACCCCGATAGCGGTCGCGGCCATGAAGGCGGGCAAGTATGCAGCCACCGAGGTTCCGGCAGCCATCACCATTGAACAATGCTGGGAGCTTGTCAATACTTCCGAGCAGAGCGGCATGCCTTTCATGATGTTGGAGAACGACTGTTTTGGCCGGGGGGCTTTGATGGCACTGAACCTGGTCCAGGCTGGAGTGCTGGGCGAATTGATTCACTGCGAAGGCGGCTACGATCACGACCTGCGCGCCGAACTTTTGAAAAACGGCGAATTATCCTGGCGCGGTATGCATGCTTTGCGGCGAAACGCAAACCTTTATCCGACGCATCCAATCGGGCCAATTGCGTGGTGGACCGGCATCAATCGGGGTGACCGCTTTACATATTTGACGTCTATGAGCAGCAAGTCCCGCGGACTGAACGACTACGCGAAAAAGCAATTTGGTCCAGAAAACATTAACGCGACGCGGAGGTTCGCCGATGGCGACGTGAACACTAGCCTTATCATGACGGCAAAAGGGGTGACGATCACGCTTAACCACGATACCCAATTACCGAGGCCATACTCAGATTCGGGTGATACGAAGATACCGCTGATGGTTCAGCGGCTGCAGGGCACCAACGGGATCTTTTTTGGGAGCCTGGAAAAGATTTACATTGACGGGCGAAGTCCGCTTCACAAATGGGAAGATACCGGCCCTTATTACGAACAGTACGAACATTTCCTCTGGAAAGCGCTGGGCGAGGAGGCGAAGAGCTCAAGTCACGGCGGCGAAGATTACGTCGAATTGCATCAATTCGTGAGGGCAGTGCGTATTAAAACGCAGACGCCAGTCGACGTATATGACGCCGCCACCTGGAGTGCGATCACGGCTCTCAGTGAGCAGTCGGTCGCTTCGAAGAGCGCCCCGGTCGACTTCCCAGATTTCACGAGGGGCAAATGGAAAAGTTCCAGGCCTTTAAATCTCGGTCTCGATTAAGGCAGTCCGCGATAAGAACTTTAGAACGGCGCTTAAGGGGCGGTCTGGCTTTTCAGAAAGCGCAGCCTTTGGAATTCCTCTTCCGCAAGGGCCACCTGGCCGGAACGCCGATAAGCTAATCCAAGTTGATAGCGCGCACCAGATTCCAGTGGGCGTAATTCGACGGCATGCCGCAATGAGGCTATGGCTTCCGCATATCTCTTCATGGCGATGTAGGCTCTTCCACGAAGGTAATAAACGTCGTAATCATTTGGTGAGGCCTTTTCTGCTTTGGTCAGCTCATCGAAGACAGCTGAGTAATCAACAGGGTTCTCTTGTAGTATGGATTCAGCGACAGCCACGTGGATCATTGGATGATCAGGCGTCCGGGCGGCGAGCCTTTGCAGTGTTTGCGTCGCTAACCTGAGCTGCCCCATTGCCCGATAAGTTTCAGACAACTTCGGATAGGCTTCGACCAGGTCCGGGAAACTTCGGACGAGCTCCTCCAGAATTTGTTGTGCCCTAACGTAATCTTCCGCCGCTATCAGATTGGATCCGAGGGCCAGCATGAGAGCCGGCGAGTTGGGGATGCATCTTCGTCCCTGCTGCAGGAAATTGACTGCTTCACTAAAGTGTTGTTGGCTTGCACAGATTCGCGCCAGCGCCAGATAGGTGTTCTCATGATCGGGCACGAGTTGGATGGCGTGTTCAAGGTGCTCAATTGCTTGTTGGAACCGACCGTCGCTTTCACACGCTAGCCCGGCGATCTCGGCGGCAGAAGCGCGGGTCTTCGCTGGAAGCTCTGATTGTTGCTCGACAGCCGCGGCAAGCCGGAAAGCATCGCTAAAGGCGCCCGCTTCGTTTTCGAGCGCCGCGAGCGTAACCATAGCAGCGGAATCTTCGAGGCCGTTGTGTTCGACGCGCAGGGCCTCCGCAAGGGCTAAATCGTAATCCTTGTGATGAACAAGATCTTGGGCGAGTTCAGCGTGCAGCCTGCCATTGTGAGGGAAGCGTTGCCCTATCGCTTGAAGAGTTTCCTTTAGCGCGTCCAGCTGTCCAAAAACTAAGCTGACCTTCGCTAACATGGCCAGCGGCAGGGGATAATCCGGGCGCAGTCTATCGGCCTCCTGCAATGCCTGTTTTGCCCTCGCGAAATTGCCGTCAACGACATTGGTAACGGCTGTCCCGTACAAGCTGTAGTAAGGGCGTATCGCGTCAGGCGCGAAGCAGGCTGCCCGACGAAAATTCTCCGCGGCGGGGCTAAACTCTTCGTGCCGAAACTCGACTTGTGCCTTTCTGTCCAGTTGCTCTAATTTAGCTCGGGCCTCCGCCGGGTCGACTTGCTCGGATGTGCACTCTGAACCGAAGGCATGCAGGATAGCAAAAAGCACCAAGCAAGTTAATCGCACATCAAGCCGGAGCTGTCAGGGAAGCAAACTGTCAGTATGAGACAACGAATTTCAGACCTAGGTTATTGCTTGCCATGGCAAATTTTAGACGCAGTTGTGGTGGAGTGGCAATGCGCGGTCACGCGGGTACGCCTAGTGGGGCGAAACCTCAGGAAGATACTGGATATCGAATTTACCGTTCGTAATGAATAGAACCGTGACGTCCGCCTCCGCCGTAGCCCCATGCTCCATCTCAAGACCGGCAGGAAACCAGACGAAGTGACCTGGCCCGAAGCTTCCCGCGTGCGTAACAAGCGTTCCGTTCAGCACATACATTCCATGCGCGCAGGTGTGAATATGACGTGTGTTGATGACGCCCGCAGGATAGCAAACCATCCGGATCTCAACCCCGGTTTGGGAATCTTCAATTAGATTCTTCCGGTAGAGAGTCTTGCCAAGGTGCTCGTTCCACCGTTCTTCCCACGGGAGCGCGGCGGTGTTGATGGCGATTATTTGATTGACCTTCACTCGAACAGTGTATCCAGCCACGTGATCCCGTTAATCCGGCATGCGGGGATGGACGCTCGCGCCACTCGATCACCTGGCGTAGGCGTCAAGGTCCGCTGGCAAGCACATTCCTTCTGCGATGCGGGAGGTAAAATGCTGAGTGCAGATCGGCTCGTGTCCGGCAATGGCGCCGGTTTCGGTCGAAGCTGCGATCACACGCACATTGCGATTCGAAGCATTATCTGAGGAGCACGGGCATCCTCACCCGAGGCGATCATCAGGCCTCCCAAACTGCGCGAATGCCTACAGGTGGTGCTGAATCACTACTGTCCGTCATGAATCTTCAGGACTTCTTTGCGCGATTCAGGGCGAAAATCGTTTGCATGTGGAACGTCGTCGCGAGGGGAAAGTCGCATAACGCGAGTTGATCAAAGTCGATCGCGAACACCGCCACGGAGCGGCAGGAGGAACGCAACTTGACGAGAAGGACACTTTTCAATAGTTCGGCAGCCGGCATTATTGCCGATGTTCTCCTTGCGCGGGGGCAGCAGCCTTCAGAGAAGGCACCGGCGCCGCTCGACCTTTTGCCTGGTGCGGAGAAAAACCGCAAGCTGAAGGTGGTGTTCGTCGGCGCGCATGTTGATGATTGGGGCGTTTGTGCGGGAACCCTAGCACGCTACGCGCTGAAGGGCCATCAGGTGTTATGTTTCTCCTTCACTCCTGGAGACTCGCAGAGCATGGCCGATGAACATCACATGTCGGTCGACAAGCTCGCGGCGTTGAGGCGCGAGGACGCGACGAGGGGAACCAAAATCATAGGTGCGCAGTTCAAGATTTTGAATCAGCATAACCAGAACATGCGCGTCGATCCGCAAGTCTACGACGATTTCAACAAGACTCTCGCTCCCGAGAACCCCGATATCGTCTTCGGCATGTGGCCGCTCGAGTTCCATCCCGATCATCGTGCCGCCGCGAATATCGCCTACAACGCGTGGTTGGCGAGCGGTATGAGGTTTGCGTTTTATTTCTCCGAGACTCAGGAGGCTAGCGAGATGACAGCGCAACAGTTCCTGCCGAATCGCTGGGTGGACATCGAGTCGGTCATCGAACTAAAGCGCAGGTCTATCGACGCCAATACTCTTCTCGAAGGTTGGTGGCCCGAATGCGAGATGTGGGCGAAGTTTCGCGGTGGAGAGTACGGATGCAAATATGCCGAGGCATTCGTTCACATTTCCACGGTCGCTTCTATTGCTCCTAAGAACATCGCGCCCCGGTCATGGTTTGGCGGCGGCGTGCAAATCAATCGCGACTAGTGGCTGAAATCCCGTGCCAGCGTTTCACCCGTGCGGTACGCCCCGCTGAGCAATATTTCCGATACTATCGGAAATGTATCTTGACACTGAGTAACCATTATTTCTATAGTGCTTATGATCGTTCCGCCTCCCAGAGCGCACATGCCATGTCGCCAGAATGTCCAACTTCCCTTGTACGTCTCAATCGCGACGCAATATAGACTCGGGCTGTTTGGTGTTGTCAGATGCTCTGGCCAAGAGGTGAGGACGCTCGATCTGGAGGATTGTTTTTAATGCACCTGAAGCGGTACAAACTCCTAAGCCGGAGCGCCGCAAGCGCGTTTATGTTTGCTCTGGTCACCGCAGCCGCGCCCGTGAAACTCGAGCGCGGCCAGAATCGAATCGAGGTAATCATTGGTGAGCAGCCGTTTACGACTTACTATTTCGAAGAGGTTGTCGCAAAGCCTTACCTGATGCCGCTCCGGACTGCATCCGGACTCATCATCAGCAGGGCATTCCCGGTCGTGAACAGCGTTTCCGAGGCAGATACAAAAACACACGGTTTTGAACCGCACCAACGCCCTCTTTATTTTGCTCACGGCGATATTGATGGGTTGGACTTCTGGGGGGAGGAAGCGTTCAACAAATATTATGGCGGACACAATTTGCCGGCATACGGACGCATGTCTCTGACGAAAGTGGAAGATATGACTGAAGGGCCCAATGTGGGCACTGTCCGCGCGCGCTTCAACCTCAAAGCCCCAAGCGGCCGTGTCATTGCGGAGGAAACCCAGACATTCCGTTTTCAGGGCGACGATCACACGCGTACCGTGGATTGCGAGTTCGTCGTCTATGCTACACACGGCCCTGTAACGTTCGGTGACACGAAAGAGGGAACGTTCGCCCTACGATTGGGGCCTGAACTCAGTGCGCCGCACGACCACATGCTTAATTCCAATGGTGCACGGGGTGAACCGGCGATCTGGGGTAAGACAGCCGATTGGGTCAACTACTCCGGAACCGTTTCCGCGAAGCCCGTCGGAGTGGTTGTATTCGATAGCCCGAAGAGTTTCCGTCACCCGACCACCTGGCACGCGCGCGCTTATGGGCTTCTTTCGGTTAACCCGTTTGGACTTCGCGACTTTACAAAAGATCCGAACAAAGATGGAAGCTGGACGATACCGGAAGGGAAATCGCTCACATTCCGCTATCGAGTGGTGATCTACGACGGAGACCGTTCGCCTAATCAATTGGCGGACCTTTATCACCAATACACAGCCGAAGAATAAGTATTGCTGCACATATGAATCGAAGATCTTTTTTGTTAGGGTCCATCGCCGCGACGAGCGTCGTTGTCGATGCAAGCGCCCAGACCAATCGAGTAGAGCCGAGTTCCGCGGCTACGGGCAAAACGCAGGTGATGAAGTACGGCGTGCCTGTGGTATCCGGTCCCATGGATTCGATCTTGTTGAAGGATTATGCTCCGCAATCGAGCCTCGTGGGGCCCGTGACCAAAATCGATAAGGCGCGGTTTCCGGTTGTGGACGTGCACACTCATTCCGACATGTGTGGCATCAAAACACGCGACGACGCCGCGTCATGGGTGAGCATATTGGACCAAGTTGGCGTCGAGACGTCCATCGTCTTCACTGATGCCATCGGCGAAGAATTCGATGCCCAGGCCCAATTGTTCAAACCATTCGGGAAGCGCTTCATCGTATTTTGTTCGATGGATGCACGAAACGTCGGGGCGCCTGATTACCCCGTGCGTATTGTCCGGGAACTTGAGCGTTGCTATCGCAATGGCGCGCGCGGTCTTGGCGAGGTCACGGACAAGGGATGGGGCATGCAGGCGGATCCTCAAACTCCACTTCCTCGGAGCAAACGCATGCATTGTGACGACTCGAGGCTGGATCCTTTGTGGGAAAAATGCGCAGATCTCAACCTCCCCATCAATATCCACATTGCCGATCATCCTTCGTGCTGGCAGCCGCTGGGACCGCACCAGGAACGGACGCCCGACTTTCAGGTTTTCAACTTGTGCGGGAAGGATGTGCCCTCGTATGACGAGTTGCTTTCCCGCCGCGGCCGCATGCTGGCGAAGCATCCGCGCACGACCTTCATCGCTGCACATTTAGGCAATCAGGGAAATGATCTGGCCTCGCTCGCTAAGGTGCTGGATCGCTACCCGAACCTTTATGTGGATATATCGGCCAGGGATTATGAGGTCGGACGGGAGCCGCGGTTTGCGCTCAAATTCCTAGCGAGTTACAAAAACCGGGTTCTGTTTGGAACCGACATGGGACGCGACGAAACGATTTATCGGGCCTGGTGGCGGTTGCTTGAGAGTGGGGATGAGTTCATACCAGGACGGCAGTGGTGGAGACTCTACGGGCTCGAACTCCCGTCTCCTGTTCTAGAGACACTGTATTCCGAGAACGCGAAGCGAATTCTGAATTGGAGCTAGTGAGAGTTCCGCAGAAGGAAGACCGGAATGAATCGAAGACACTTTTTAATGAATTCGGGCGCCGCCGTTACTGCACTGCGCGCAAGCTCATTAGCCAGCCCCAACGACACTGTTCGCGTCGCATGCGTGGGAGTGCGTGGGCAGGGGCGAGCCCATATACAGGCCTTTAGCAAGATGCCCAATGTGGAGATCGCTGCGATCTGCGATGTCGATGAATCAATTTTGGAAAAACGTTTGCAAGAGGCTGAGAAACTCACCAACAAGCGTCCCGTGGGCTTTACCGACCTCCGCAAACTGCTCGAGGACAAGTCAATTGATGCGATCTCGATTGCAACACCCAACCACAACCACACGCTGCAAGCCATTTGGGGGTGCCAAGCCGGCAAAGACGTGTATGTGGAGAAACCGTGCTCGCATAACATATTTGAAGCGGAACAGCTCCTGGCAGCGGCGAAAAAGTACAACCGCATGGTGCAGCATGGTACCAACATGCGGTCATCGCCGCAGACCCAGGAGGCGGTCCAGAAGGTTCGCGATGGCGTGATTGGCGATGTCTACATGTCGCGCGGGCTTTGTTTCAAGTGGCGCAACACCATCGGCCACGCTCCTGTAGAGCCGGTACCTCCTGGCGTTCACTATGACCTGTGGCTCGGGCCGGCGCCGAAACGTGAATTCACCCGGAACCATTTCCACTACAATTTTCACTGGTTCTGGGAGTACGGCGATGGCGACCTCGGCAACCAGGGCATCCACGAGTTGGATGCCGCGCGCTGGCTACTTGGGGTGAAATACCCGACCAAAGTCAGCGCAATCGGCGGACACTACATGTTCGACGACGATCAGGAAACGCCGAATACGATCGTCGCAACGTTCGATTTCGACGAAGGCGGAAAGAAGAAGCTACTGGTTTTTGAAGTGCGGCATTGGATTACGAACACAGAGGCAGAGATCGGCGGCCGTGCTGATGTCGTGTCCGGTCCGGCAGCCGGCGCGCCGAACACCGTCGGCAACATAATCTACGGCTCGAAGGGATATCTAAGTACAGCGCACGGATTCGAGATTTTTCTCGGAAAGGAGCAGGAACGCGGACCAGGGCCAACTACCAAGGACGGAGACTACGATAACTGGAACAACTTCATACAAGCGGTCCGCAGTAGGAAGTACTCGGATCTGAACGCTCCGATTGAAGAGGCCATGCCATCGGTGATACTGCTCCATTTGGCGAACATTTCTTACAGACTGGGTCGCACGTTGTATTTTGATGCTGCTGCCATGCGCTGTAAAGGCGACCCGGAAGCGAACCAAATGTTCACACGGAATTATCGCGCACCATTCGTGGTGCCCGCCAGGGTTTGAGAAGCGCAGCGTGCTGACCCGTCCTATACTCACCTGCCACCTTCTGACTCGTGTCGCTGCCGTTCTCCTGTGCGGCGGAGGGATCACATGTCTATTCGGGCAAGTCCCGGAGACAGATGCGCGTAACGGCCCTCTACCGAATGGCGACACGCACTTTCAAATGCCGGTTTACCATTCGCTCGCAGAGTCGGAAGCACATGCAACCCACATCAGGAACCAGATACTCTCTGCCGCGGGGCTCATGCCCTTGCCAGAACGGGCTCCGCTCAATCCGCAAATTTTCGATCGCATCGAGAGAGAGGGCTACTCGGTAGAAAAGGTTCTGCTCCAAACCCTGCCCGGATTCTATCTGGGAGGGAACCTCTACAAGCCGTTAGGAAAGACCGGAAAATTCCCCGGCGTAGCATCCCACACGGGCATTGGGCATACGGCCGTCTGGAGAATACTCCAGCAGTATCGGTCCCCGGCCGCTGCATCAACCTGGCGCGTCAGGGAGATGTAGTTTTTTCGTATGACATGGTGGGCTATGACGATACCATCCAGGTCCCACACGAATGGGGCGGCCCACACGGTTTCGGAGACCTGCGTGAGGAACTGTGGTCCTTCAATACTCTAGGTCTCCAATTGTGGGATTCGATGCGGGCAATCGATTTCCTGCAATCGCTCCCGGAGGTTGATCCTGAGCGCATCGGAGTTACAGGCGCTTCAGGCGGCGGCACTCAGACCTTCCTCATCAGCGCAGTGGACCCGCGGGTAAAAGTAGCCGCACCCGTAAATATGATCTCTGCTCACATGCAGGGCGGCACGTGCGAGAGCGCCGACGGCCTCCGTCTGGGAACGTTCAACGTGGAAATCGGGGCGCTCATGGCCCCGCGCCCGCTGCTCCTCGTCTCCGCAACAGGAGATTGGACAAAGAATACTCCCAAAGAGGAGTTCCCGGCGATTCAGTCGATTTATCGGCTCTATGGCGAGCCCGAGCTGGTGCAGTCGATCCAGATTACTTCGCTGCACAACTATAACCAGGAAAGCCGCGAGGCAGTTTATCGGTTTTTCGGGAAATACCTTCTTGCTGAGAATGACCCGGCAAAATTTGTCGAGAAGAAGTTCCGCGTAGAGAACCTTCAGGACTCGATGGCGCTGCATCATCGTAAGCTACCCGAGGGCGCCCTTACGTATGAGCAGTTCGTGGAACAGTGGATCGCTGCGGCAAAGCAACAGAACGAGACCTCGAAGCCTGACGCTATGCGAGAACGGCTGGTGTACGCGCTCGGCGCCGATTGGCCCTCGCAGGTGCTCACCAAAGTTGACGGCCAGCACATCTTACTCAGCGAAGCGGGACGAGGGGACCGCGTTCCCGGGATTTGGATCCGCGGTAAGGGTCCGACAACCCTGCTTCTCGATCCCAAAGGCTCAGAGGCCGCACGCAACAGCCCGGAAGCACGAGAACTCATTCATTCAGGCGGTTCTGTCCTGATGATCGACGCCTATCAGACAGGAAGTGCGACTGCGGCGCGAGCGCAGTGGGACGTTCTCACCGGTCCAGCGCGGGAATCATCGCACGAACTCGATAAGGAGTTCCTCGTTTTCAATAAGGGCGATGCAGCAAATCGCGTACAGGACATCCTAACCGCGCTGGCATTCTTATCGAACTCTGGTGCCTCATCCATCACCCTGATCGGTCGTGGAGACGCTGCAATTTGGTCCGTCTTCGCGGCCGCAGTTGCGAATGCACACGTCAAGCTTAAAGTTGATCTTGGGAGCTTCCGCGGCGATGATCAGGATTTCATTAAGTGTTTTTTTGTTCCAGGCATTCAACGCGCAGGGGGACTACAGGCAGCACTGCGACTGGCGAATTTTCCGACTGGCAATTTGACAGCCAGCCAGGTCCACTAGGAACTCCGGTCATGAAGACGATCCGCATCTTGTCGAAGGCGGCCGCGCGCCTAGTTCGCCGGGAAAGATTTCCCGACGAATTGAAACTGACCTCGTCCGGAGTGTATAATTGGGACCGGTTTCTCTCGGAGACCGGGCTCTTAGTGAATCTAACTCGCGGACGGAAGATGCCATTCCGCACTACTACGTGACAACATAAAGTGCCACAGGCAGGATTCGTGAAAAAAAACCCGTCATTTAAGGATGTGGCCAGGCTCGCAAACGTCAGTGCGGCTACCGTGTCACGAGTCGCCGCCGGAAAAATACATGTTGATGCCGCTATTCGGGCCCGAGTCCGGAAAGCCGCTGAAACAGTTAGCGTGGACCTTGATCAGAAGCGAAATGAAAAGTCCAACGTCATAGCTTTTATGTTGGCCAATAGGGATCTTCTTCACAATTTTCAGGCCAGAGTGCTATTTGGTTCGGAGGCTTACTGTGCCTCCCAGAACCGGGAAC
>JBPCLH010000070.1:0-105336 GCA_051003475.1 Bryobacteraceae bacterium | reverse complement strand
GTCGCAATGGACAAAGGGCTGCGGTTTGCAATCCGCGAAGGCGGCCGCACCGTTGGCGCCGGAACTGTTACCGAGATCGTCGCCTAAGGTCATGAAAGAACGTATTCGCATCCGCCTGAAAGCGTACGACCACCGGATCTTGGATCAATCGACGGGCGACATCGTCGAAACCGCCAGACGCACCGGTGCCACCGTAGCGGGGCCAATTCCTCTGCCGACGCTGAAGAATCGCTACACTGTTTTACGCTCGCCCCACGTCGACAAGAAATCGCGCGAGCAGTTTGAGATTCGGACGCACAAACGGCTGCTCGATATTCTCGAGCCGACGCAAGACACTGTTGATGCATTGATGAAGCTCGATCTCCCGGCCGGTGTGGACGTCGAGATCAAGGCATTTGGCAAGAGGTAAACGCAAGAGTTTAAGCTCAGAGCAAAAAGACATGAGTCCAGGAATTCTCGGCAAAAAAATCGGTATGACACAAGTGTTCAATGCGGACGGGCAGGTGATCCCTGTAACGCTTGTCAAGGCGGGTCCATGTGTGGTTACCCAGCGCAAAACGCCCGCGATCGATGGCTATGATGCCGTGCAGCTTGGGCTAGTCGAATACGCGAAAAAGCAGAACAAGCCTTTGACGAACCACCTGAAAAAATCAGGTGCTGAAGGAGTCAAATTCCTGCACGAGTTCCGGCTCGATCAGGGTACAGGCGACCTGAAGCAAGGTGACCGGGTGCTTGCGGACGAGTTTAAGGAAAAGGACGTTGTCGACGTCATCGGGACTAGTAAGGGGCGAGGCTTTGCCGGTCTTGTGAAGCGCCACCATTTCCGTGGCGGCCCGGCTTCGCACGGGTCGATGTTTCATCGCGCGGCGGGTTCGATTGGCGCGTCGAGCTTTCCATCGCGAGTTTTTCCTGGAATGAAAATGGCTGGCCGGATGGGAACGGAGCAGGTGACGATACGCAATCTCGAAATCGTGAAGGTGGATCCGGACGACAATGTCATCGCGGTGAAGGGTGCCATTCCCGGGCCTAATGGCGGGTACGTCATGGTTCGAAGAGTGAAACGATAAATTTCCTAAGGGATTTCAGACGATGCCGAGTGTAGATATTGTGGATTTGAACAACGCGGCAGTCGGCTCGATTGAGCTTTCCGACGCTGTGTTTGGTGCCGAAGTCAATGAAGCGCTGCTTTATGAAGCGGTTCGGCAGTATACAGCGGCCAGGCGGTCCGGAACGGCGGCCACGAAGACTCGCCATGAGGTGTCCGGCTCGGGCAAGAAACTGTGGAAGCAAAAAGGAACGGGGCGCGCGCGTATGGGCTCAATACGCTCTCCTTTGTGGCGGCACGGCGGCACTGTACACGGGCCGCAGCCTCGCAGTTATGCGTACAAACTGCCCCGGAAAATGCAGATGGGTGCGTTGCGCTCGGCGCTTTCGGCTAAGCTGCGCGACGGTGAATTGAAAATTGTCAGGGCTTTCGAGCTAGCCGATCACAAAACGAAGAACATGGCCGGCGTCCTCGGGAAGCTCGAAGTGAAGAAAACCGTGCTGCTCGTTGAGTTGGGTGAAAACACCAATCTTACACGCGCTTCTCGGAATCTGGCTGGCGTCAAGCTGGTGCCGGCCAAGCAAGTGAATGTCTATGACCTGCTGGCTCATCAGCAAATTCTGCTGACGGAAACCGCGGCTAGAAAGCTCTCGGAGGCACTCGCGTAATGAACGTCTATGATGTGATCCGGAAGCCGATCATCACTGAAAAGGGCCACGCCAAGCGCGAGTCCGAACGCACGCTGTGTTTCGAGGTGCATCGGGATGCCAACAAGATCGAGATCCGGCAAGCTGTCGAAACTCTTTTCAGAGTCAAAGTGGCAGAGGTCAGAACCGGAAACTTTGCCGGAAAATTGCGGCGGCGAGGCCGCTTCACCGGCTATGCGTCGGATTGGAAGAAGGCGTATGTACGCTTGAAGGCCGGGCAAAAGGTGCCTGAGTACGCCGAGATATAGGAAGGAAGCAGAACGTCATGCCCATTAAGAGTTTTCGGCCAGTAACGCCGACGCGCCGTTTCCAGACCTATGTCACGCGCGAGGACATCACCAAGGATACGCCCGAGAAATCACTTGTCGAAGGCAAGAAGCGTACCGGTGGCCGCGATGCGCATGGCTGGATATCGAGCCGTTTTCGCGGGGGTGGCGCGAAAAAAGCGTACCGCATCATCGATTTCAAACGCGACAAGGCTGGCATTGTGGCGAAGGTCGCCGCAATCGAATACGATCCAAATCGCTCGGCCCGCATCGCTCTGCTGCACTACTCCGATGGCGAGAAGCGCTACATTATCTGCCCCGTTGGTCTCGAAGTAGGCCGAACTATCAGTTCGGGGCCGGAGGCCGACATTTTGGTCGGTAATGCTCTGCCCCTCAAGAATATTCCCGCAGGCACTGTCGTGCACAACATCGAGCTGAAGCCTGGTAAAGGCGGTCAAATGGCTCGTTCGGCCGGAGCGCAAGCGCAATTGGTTTCGAAGGAAGGAAATATCGCGCTCCTAAAATTGCCTTCCGGGGAAATTCGTAGAGTGCAGATCGAGTGTATGGCTACTATTGGCCAGGTTGGCAATGTGGAGCACGAAAACGTGTCGCTGGGCAAAGCCGGCCGCAACCGATGGCTTGGCCGCCGTCCCCATAATCGCGGCGTTTCGATGAATCCGGTCGATCACCCGCATGGAGGTGGTGAGGGAAAAACTTCTGGTGGCCGCCATCCAGTCACGCCTTGGGGTCAGCCTACGCGCGGCTTCAAAACCCGTAACAATAAACGCACGGATCGTTGGATTGTGACGAGGAAAGCCAAGAAACGGTAAGGAATCGGAGGGAGCGCACAGGGCGTTAAGTGCTCGGTATGCGCGTTAGAAAAGATGAGTCGCTCGGCTAAAAAAGGACCGTTCACTGATGACCACCTGATCAAGAAGGTGGAGGATCTGAACGCTAAGAATCAAAAAACTGTGGTGAGGACTTGGTCACGACGCTCGACCGTGGTGCCGGACTTCATTGGACATACGCTTGCCGTGCACAACGGCAAGAAGTTCATTCCCGTGTATGTCACCGAAAACATGGTGGGTCATAAACTAGGTGAATTTTCGCCCACGCGAACCTTCAAGGGTCATGCCGCGAAGTCGACCGAAAAGAGCGCGAGATAGAAATGGCGAACGGTACAGCAAGTCTCGCAAAGGCGGAAGCCCGCTACATTCACATTTCGCCGCAAAAGGCTCGGCTGGTAGTGGACATGATCCGCGGCCGGCAAGCTGGCGACGCGATCAGTATTCTGAGTGGCACGAATAAGCGCATTGCGCCCGCGATTGAAAAGGTTTTGCGATCCGCGATTGCGAATGCCGAAAACAAGTCGGAGGATGTTGACGTCGACAAGCTGTTCGTCACTGAAGCGTACGTAAACGAAGGCCCGCGCGTGAAACGGATCCGGCCTGCTCCTATGGGGCGCGCGTTTCGGTATCAGCGGCGGATGGCGCACATCGTCGTGAAGGTCGGCGAAAGAGCCGAAGCGGAAGTGGAGGAATAGTCAGAGCATATGGGCCAGAAAGTACATCCTTACGGATTCCGCCTCGGCGTGACCAAGACTTGGCGCTCGCGCTGGTTTGCTAAGCAGGAATACTCAAAACTACTGCATGAGGATCTGGAGCTCAAGGGATCACTGTTCAACCGCCTCAAGGCCGCCGGTATTAGTTCCGTCGAAGTGGATCGCCCGGGCAACAAGCTCCGTATAACGATTCGCACATCTCGCCCGGGAATCATCATCGGCCGTAAAGGCGCTGAGATTGAGAAATTGAAGAGCGATCTCGCGAAGAAGACCAAGCGCGAGGTTTTCATCGATATCCAGGAAGTACATCGGCCTGAGCTCGACGCGCAACTGGTATCTGAATCGATCGCTTTGCAGCTTGAAAAACGCGTGGCGTTTCGCCGGGCAATGCGCAAGTCCGTCGATTCAGCTCTGCGTTTCGGTTGTAAAGGAATCAAAGTTCGCGTGTCGGGCCGATTGAACGGCGCCGAAATTGCGCGCAGTGAATGGTATCTGCAGGGTCAGCTTCCGCTGCATACCTTGCGAGCCGACATTGATTACGGCTTCAGCCAGGCGTACACGACCTACGGCGTCATCGGCGTGAAAGTCTGGATCTACAAAGGCGAAGTACTCGATGGCGCGAGTCGGCGGGACTCGTTGCGGAACGAAGGCGAACCCCGGCGACGCCGTCGTGATGACCGTGATCGTGAGCGCAGGCCTTTCGCGCAACCGCCTGCGGCCGCGCCTGAGCCGGGCGGAGCCATCATTCAGCAGCCCCCTAGCGAAATGCCGAAACCGGCCTCATCGCCTATCATTCCGCCTTTGGCGCCTGTTGCTCCAGCTTGGAAACAAGAGCAGAAGCGCGAATCGGGCGAGGCCACGCCGAGTGCTGAAACGCCCGCGACGGACGAAAAGAAGGAGTCAAACGAGTAGCCGCATGGCTCGTTTCAGGAACGAATCACTATGTTGATGCCGAAGAAAGTTAAATATCGAAAGCAGCAGCGCGGCCGCATGACGGGCAAAGCTTGGCGTGGGTCGCAGCTCTCATTCGGCGACTTCGGATTGAAGGCACTCGGCTGCGGTTGGGTGACGAACCGCCAGATTGAAGCAGCTCGAATCGCGATGACGCGCTTCATCAAACGCGGCGGTAAAGTTTGGATTCGCGTTTTTCCCGATAAACCGATCACCAAAAAACCGCCCGAGACCCGTATGGGTAAGGGCAAAGGTGCTCCGGAGGGTTGGGTCGCGGTTGTGAAACCCGGCAAGGTGCTGTTCGAAATGGAAGGTGTCACGGTTCAGACTGCGACGGAGGCCATGCGACTCGCGGCAATGAAGCTGTCCGTTCCAACCAAGTTTGTGATGCGCAATCAGGCGACTGAAGAGGCGAAGGTAGGCTAAAGCAGATCATGAAGGCAGAAAAATTTCGCGGTATCGACTTGGCTGATTTGCAGCGCCAGGTCCAGGATTCACATGATCAGCTTTTCCGGTTTCGCTTCCAGATGGGCATGGGTCAGATGGAAGGTTTGAAGAAGTACAGGAATTTGAAGAAGGATCGTGCGCGCATGCTGACCGTCGTCGGCGAAAAGCACGCAGCTGGCGAGACTTCGACGCGAGTGACGGCGACAAAGGCCGTGGCCGCCGCGAAAAGCAGCGAGAAGAAGAGGAAGAAATAGAGCCGATGGCGGCAGCACAGCAAAGCACTCAAAATCTCGGTCACAAAAACGAGAAAGTTGGGGAGGTCATTTCGACAAAGATGGCCAAAACCATTGTCGTGGAAGTGACCCGCCGCGTCGCTCACCCCGTTTATAAACGAATCGTGAGCAAGCGGAGAAAGTTTTACGCGCATGACGAAGCGCAGTCCGCCAAGGTCGGAGACGTCGTCCGCATTGTCGAGTGCCGTCCTTTGAGCCGCTTAAAGCGCTGGGAGCTTAGGGACGTGATTCGGCGCGCGGTGCAGGTGGGCGTTGAGCACCCGGCGCTTGAGGCAGAAGCCGACACGCGCGTGAAAAAAACTGTGAAACGAAAGTAGCGGACGCTTGAAGTTCCGCTCGGGGATTTAGGGAGAAACGGCATGATTGGGATGCGAACAATGCTCGAGGTGGCCGACAACAGCGGCGCGCGCAAGTTGCAATGCATCTTGCCCCGCGGCGGCGATCTTGGACTTCGCGCGGGCTTGGGCGATGTGATCACCGCAAGCGTAAAAGAGGCTGCACCCGATTCCAGCATCAAGAAGGGTAAAGTTGTTCGTTGCGTAGTAGTGCGGATGCGCAAGGAAACGCGCCGCAAAGATGGCACCTACATTCGTTTCGACTCGAATGCGGCGGTCCTCATTAATGAAGTTGGCGAACCTGTCGGGACTCGCGTGTTCGGCCCCGTCGCTCGTGAATTGCGCGACAAGCGTTTTATGAAAATCGTTTCGCTCGCGCCGGAGGTGCTCTAGCGATGCCGAAAATTGCATATCAACGGCGTCAGAAAAAGGGTGAGCGCAGGCCAGTCCGCATCAAGATTAAAAAGGATGATCTCGTCAGGGTGATTGCGGGCCGCGACAAGGGCAAGACCGGAAAGGTGCTCGAAGTTGACAGGCTGGAGCGCAAGGTCACGGTAGAAGGCGTGATGGTGGTGAAGCGCCATACTCGACCGAATCCATCCAAGCAGATTAAGGGCGGAATCGCCGACAAGCCAATGCCTATGGACGTTTCAAACGTAATGGTGCTGACTCCTGGCGGCGTGCCGACCCGCATTGCGTACAAGCTGGAAACCGTAGGCGGTAAAGTGCGGCGGGTGCGGATCGCACGAAAGAGCGGCGAAACCCTCGAAAGAAAGTAGGTCAGTGATGGCTAAAAAGACCGATACAAAACCCGCAAAGGAAGCAAAGGCCAAACCCGAACCGAAAGGTAAGCCAGAAGCGAAACGTGGGCAGGAGTCTAAACCGCAGGGCGAGTTAGAACGTGCAGCAGAGCCAAGAGCACGGACTAACACGAAGGCCAGACTACGGGAGCATTACGCCAAGATTGTGGTTCCGGCTTTGAATAAGGACTTCGGATACAAGAACTCGATGGCGGTCCCGAAGATCGAGAAAGTGTCGCTTAACATCGGTCTCGGCGAAGCCACCGGAAACAGTAAGTTGATGGACGGCGCGGTGAACGAGCTCGGTGCTATATCCGGTCAAAGACCTGTGATTACTAAAGCGAAGAAATCGATTGCTGCCTTCAAGCTCCGCGAAGGCATGTCGATCGGGTGCATGGTGACTCTGCGCGGCGACCGGATGTACGAGTTTCTGGATCGCCTGATGAATGTCGCTCTCCCGCGTGTGCGCGATTTTCGCGGCGTTTCGCCGAAATCGTTCGATGGCCGCGGAAATTATACGCTTGGGCTCCGAGACCAATTGATCTTTCCCGAAATCGACTACAACAAGGTGGAAAAGGTGAAAGGCATGAACGTCTCGATCACCACGACGGCTAGGACGGATGCCGAAGGCTTGGCTCTGTTGCGCCATATGGGCATGCCCTTCCGTCAATAAGAAGGTTCTATTCATGGCAACTACTGCGAAGATCGCGAAAGAAGAAAAGAAACTGGCCGAGATTGCGGCTGCCAAAAAAGCCGGAACGATCGTCAAGTTCAAATGCCGCCTGCGGAACCGCTGCAAGCGCTGTGGGCGTCCGCGCGGATATTTACGAAAGTTTTCCTTGTGCCGGATTTGTTTCCGCCAGCTTGCGCTCGCCGGCGAAGTTCCGGGCGTCACAAAGGCGAGCTGGTGAAGAGGTAAGGCAAACAATGACAGCAGACCCCATTGCAGATATGCTGACTCGCGTGCGCAACGCTTTGATTGCACGTCATCCCAAAGTGGACGTGCCGGCGTCGCGGCTGAAAAACGAGATCGCCCGGATCCTCAAGGAGGAAGGTTACGTTCTTAATTACAAGCTGACCGAAGAAGGCGCCAAAAAGTACATCCGCTTGTATTTGAAGTACACGCCGTCCAATCTACCTGTGATCTCGCGCGTCGAGCGCGTCTCGCGTCCTGGGTGCCGCATTTACGTCGGCAGCAAAGATATTCCGCGCATCCTGGGCGGTCTTGGGATCAACATACTCACCACACCCAAAGGCGTGATGACTGGAAATACCGCTCGCAAAGAGGGCGTTGGCGGCGAAGTGCTCTGCCAAATCTGGTAAGGGAAAGAAGTCCATGTCAAGAGTAGGAAAAAAGCCAATTCCCCTGCCCCCGGGCGTCAAAATAAATCTCGGTGATCAGCTCGAGGTCGAGGGGCCGAAAGGTAAGCTGGCCGTTCCGATCCCGGCAGGAATCAGAATCGAACAGAACAACAACCACCTCGAACTTGTTCGCGAAAGTGACAAGCTTGCTGCGCTTCATGGCCTCACTCGCGCGCTCGCGGCGAATGCTGTGCAAGGTGTTTCGACCGGATTCACACGCGAGCTCGATGTGGTCGGAACGGGTTATCGCGCCGACGTGAAAGGCAAGGTCGCTACGTTCACGCTTGGATATTCCCACTCGATCGAGGTTATCTTGCCCGCGGGTGTGGATCTCAGGGTCGACAAGCAGACGCACTTAGTCCTGACCGGTTACGACAAGCAGATCGTGGGACAAGTAGCGTCCCAGATCCGCGCCTTGCGTCCACCCGATCCGTACAAGAACAAAGGCGTTCGCTATACCGGCGAAGCACTCCGTAAAAAAGCTGGAAAGACCGGAGCGGGAGGTAAGTAATGGCTCGCGAATCTCGAGATGATATTCGGTCACGGATTCACAAGCGCATCCGTAGCCGCGTTTCTGGTACGCAGGAGCGCCCGCGTTTGGCAGTATTTCGTAGCATCAATCACATCTACGCTCAGGTAATCGATGATCATCGGGGCCATACGATGGTCGCGGCTGCATCGACCGAGAAGGATCTGCGCGGCAAAGGGGGCAACGTTGACGGAGCCAAAGTGGTCGGCAAAATTGTCGCCGAGCGCGCTAAAGAAAAGGGCATAAGAAAAGTGGTCTTCGACCGGGGCGGCTATCTCTACCACGGTCGCGTGAAGGCGCTGGCCGATGCGGCGCGGGAAGCGGGACTGGAGTTTTAACAATGGCAATAGCTGGAAAGGCCAAGCGTCTCGATACGCATAACCTGAACCTGAAGGAACAGGTGGTCAGCATTAATCGCGTCACCAAAGTCGTCAAAGGCGGCAAGAATATGAGCTTTTCGGCGCTCATCGTCGTCGGCGATTCGGGCGCTAAAGTTGTTGGCTACGGCACGGGTAAAGCGAAGGAGGTTCCTTCTGCCATTAAGAAGGGCATTGAGGCGGCGAAAAAGAATCTGCGCAAGATCAACGTAGTCGAAACCACGATTCGCCACCAGGTCGTGGGGCGCTTCGGTAGCGGCCTCGTCCTCTTAAAGCCTGCTCCGGAAGGTACTGGCGTCATCGCAGGCGGTCCTGTCCGGGCCGTCATTCAAGCAGTGGGCATCACAAACGTGCTTACTAAATCGCTCGGCTCTCACAACGCGCATAATGTCGTGAAAGCTACGATAGATGCACTTGAGCAGCTTTGTGACAAGCACGCGATCGCCGATATGCGTGGCCTCCCGATCGAGAGATTGTAGGAACACGGTAGCGGGTCGGAACTTTGAGGCATACTCAAAATGGCTGAAGGAAAAATCAAAATCAAGCTAGTGCGCAGCACCATCTGCACGCCCCAGAAGCACAAAAATATTGTGAAGTCGCTTGGACTTCATACGATAAATCGTGTGGTCGAGCGTCCGGATACGCCTGGTTTCCGGGGCATGGTGGCGAAGGTGCCGCACCTGCTCAAAATTGTGGAAGAATAGCTGCCGGATGTGGGATTAGAAAATGAATTTGAGCAATTTGCGGCCTCCCAAGGGCCAGAAACATAAAAAACGGCGCCTCGGGCAAGGTATGGGCACGGGCCGGGGCAAGTACTCGGGCCGTGGTGCAAAAGGCGCGAAGTCGATTTCAGGCTACAGCAAGATGCGCGGTTTCGAAGGCGGCCAGATGCCTTTGCATCGCCGGCTTCCGAAGCGCGGGTTTACGAATATTTTCCGCAAAGAATACGCCATCATCAACGTAGGCGCGCTCGAGAAACTCGATGGTGATGCCTTTACTCCTGAGTCGCTCATCGCAAGCGGCGTCGTGAAGAAGTTGAATGCCGGGCTCAAAATTTTGGGCAATGGCGAGTTGACGAAGAAGATCAGCGTCAAGGCCCATTTGTATTCAAAGTCAGCGCTCGACAAAATCCAAAAGCTTGGCGGCAGCGCCGAAGTTCTTTCAAGAGCTCCGGCGCATATCGAAGGAACGGAAGAAAAGTAACATTACACCCCCGGCCTGGCTTGCCAGACTGGACGTATAAACGACGTTCATGACAAAGTTTTTTGAAGCTCTCGCCAACGTGTTCCGGATTCCGGATCTTAGAAAGCGAGTCCTCTTCACGTTGGGTTTGCTTGCCGTCTACCGGATTGGTGCGTACATCCCGACGCCGGGGATAGATACCAATCGCTTTCAGGAGTTTTTCACCCGGAATGCTGGCGGCTTCCTCGGGTACGTGGACCTGTTTAGCGGCGGCATGCTTCGTCGCATGACGATCTTTGCGCTAGGCATCACGCCCTATATCACCGCTTCTATTATTCTTCAGTTGCTGACGGTCGTTATCCCGACCCTTGACAAGCTGCAGAAAGAAGGCGAACTCGGCCGCCGCAAGATCACCCAGTGGACGCGCTATTTAACGGTAGCCCTCGCCATTATTCAGTCGGTTGGCATTGCTCTGGCGCTCCAAAACTCGGACGGCAATTTCGTTCTGAATCCAGGTTTCAGTTTCATCTTTTTGACAACGCTTACGTTCACAACCGGTACAGCGTTCATCATGTGGCTGGGTGAGCAGATCACGGAGCGCGGCATTGGAAACGGCATGTCGCTGATCATATTTGTCGGCATCATCGTCGGTCTTCCGCGCGCCATCCTCAGCATCTACCAGAACACGTTCGTCACGCACCAGTGGAACGCATTTCAGATGCTCGTCATCTTGGCCGTGATGGTCGCGGTCGTTGCTTTCATCGTTCTCGTAGAGCGAGGCGAGCGGCGCATTCCCGTGCAATACGCCAAACGCGTCATGGGTCGGCGCATGATGGGCGGTCAATCCACTCACCTCCCTCTCAAAGTCAATGCCGGCGGCGTCATTCCTATCATCTTTGCTTCGTCTCTACTGGCGCTTCCGCAGACGGCGCTCCAGTTTCCAGTGGTAAAGAATAGCCCTTGGCTGAGTAGCATGCTAGGCGCTCTGGGCGGCTCGGAACCCCTCTACTACCTCGCCTTTGTCGTCTTGATCGTCTTTTTCTGCTTCTTTTACGTCTCGATTATTTTCAATCCCAACGAGGCGGCCGACAACATGCGGAAGTATGGCGGATTCATACCGGGGATTCGGCCCGGCAAGAACACAGCCGACTACATGGATAAGATTCTCTCGAAGATCACCGTGGTTGGCGGGCTGTATTTGTCGATCCTGGCGCTCATTCCGCAAATCATGATCTCGGGAATCAAGCTGCAGAGGCTTCCTTTCGTCGGTAACTTCATCGATGCGCATTTTCCGCGCTTTCTGCTAGACGGCTTGGGCGTGAATTTTTATTTCGGCGGCACTTCGTTGTTAATCGTTGTCGGTGTCGCAATGGACACTGTAAATCAGATTGAAGCGCAGTTGATTATGCGTCACTACGAAGGCTTCACCCCGCGCACCGGCCGGATTCGTGGTCGCCGCAGCACCACGGTTTAATCGCTTGAGTGCCCAAAAAACGAGCCGGCCGGCACCGGCAATCATTCTCTTCGGCTCCCCTGGTTCCGGGAAAGGCACCCAGGCCGAATTGCTGCGTCATTACCTTAAGGTGCCCCACATCTCGACCGGCGACATGCTGCGAACCCATATCGATGCGGGAGACGATATTGGGGAGCTGACGCGCGGACTTCTTAAATCCGGCAAACTCGTCTCTGACGATCTGGTCAATCACCTGGTCGAAGCTAGAATCGCGGAACCGGATTGCGACTCGGGCATTATCCTCGATGGCTACCCGCGCACCGTGAATCAAGCGGCCGTACTGCTCGAAATGATGCAGCGCGGCAGGTTTAAACCTGCCGTGATACACTTAATGGTTGACTACGAAAAAATCGTAGCCCGCCTGACTGGCCGTCGACAGTGTCCCGATTGCGGGACCCTCTATAGCGTAACCACGCATCCTCCTCAAGTTACGGGAGTTTGTGATCTCGACGGAGCTACATTGGTGCCACGAGATGATGACCGTGAGCCCGTCATCCGGGAGCGACTCAACCAATACGATATGCAAACGCGTCCCGTTCTGAACTATTTCCGGCAGGCGCGCGCTCCGGTCATCGAAATCGATGGGGCTGCAGCATCGCCTCAGAAAATCATGCGGCAGATCTGCGATTCGCTAGTTTCCTTGGGCTTGATCGAGGCATCGATCGTCGCGCGAGACTCACCTGCCTCGAAGGCGAGCAGTACGCCATGATTGTCCGCAGAAGTGCAGTCGAGCTTGAAAAACTCCGTCGCAGCGGGTTGCTGGTCTTCCGGATTTTGCAGGACCTCAAGGCAATGGTGGTCGAAGGGATCACTACTCAGGATCTTGAGTCCGCAGCGGAGAAGATGATCGCGGAGGCTGGCGCGAAACCGGCATTCAAGGGCTACCGGTCGCAGGCTGCGACGACGAAATACCCGTACGTTCTCTGCACTTCGGTCAATGAGGAAATCGTGCACGGGATGCCCTCCGCCAGGAGGAAGCTGAAACGGGGCGACATCGTATCCATTGATACTGGCGTCCTGCTGGACGGATATTACGGTGACTCGGCCATAACCGTAGCGGTAGGCGAAGTGAACGATTCAGTCAAAAGGCTGTTGAAGATCACTGAAGAAAGTTTGGAGTTAGCGATTGACCGGGTGCGGGCTGGGAACCGCTTGTTCGACGTGTGCGGGACGGTCGAAAAGTACGTCGTCGCGAACGGGTTTTCGATCGTTCGGGAATTCGTCGGGCATGGGATTGGGACCTCTTTGCACGAGGAGCCTCAGATTCCGAACTACGTCGACCGGAAGGGTGAGAATCCGCGGTTGAAGCCCGGGATGGTTTTGGCGATCGAACCGATGGTCAATGCCGGAAAGCCTGACACCGAGGTTCTTTCGGATAAATGGACGGCGGTGGCGAAAGATCGTTCGTACTCGGCGCATTTCGAGCATATGGTCGCTGTGACCGACAACGGGCCTTGGGTCCTGTCCCGCCCTTGAGTTGTGATGGCGGGTGAGCGAACAGCCGAAGCCATGGTTATGGAATTGCTGCCGAATGCGCTGGTACGTGTAAAACTGGAGGGAGAGCATCAGTTGATCGCTCACTTTCCCAGCACACAGCGAGCGAATTTTGCGCGGCTTCGCGTGGGTGACCGGGTGCGTGTGGCGCTTTCGGTTCAGGACCGAACGCGCGGCCGTGTTTTGGAGTTGTTGACGAAAGGGTAGACCATGAAGGTAAGAGCGTCGGTAAAAAAATTGTGCGATAAATGCAAGGTGATCCATCGGCACGGAGTGGTGCGCATCATTTGCACTAACCCGAAGCACAAACAGCGGCAGGGATAGAAAATCGTTTATGGCACGTATTGCAGGAATTGACTTACCAGCGAGAAAACGGGCGGCCATTGGGCTGACCTATATATATGGCATCGGCAGGACTCGTGCGCTTTCACTCCTATACCGCGCGCACGTTGATCCGGACAAGAAGGTTGCGGATCTCAGCGAAGAGGAAGTGAACCACCTTCGTAATCTCATTGAAGGCGAGGGTGCAATCGAGGGCGACCTGCGCAAGGAAGTCTCGATGAATATCAAGCGCCTCATGGAGATGGGTGCGTATCGAGGTTTGCGTCATCGGCGTGGCTTACCGGTCCGCGGGCAGCGCAGCCACACGAACGCGCGTACTCGAAAGGGTCCGCGTAAGGGCACTATTGCGAATAAGAAGAAATCAGCGTCGAAGACGTAAGCGCGCAGGATAATCGGAGAATCATATTTAATGGCCAAGGCATCCGGAAAGTCGGCGAAAAAGAAGAGCTTCAAAAAGAAGGAAAAAAAGAACGTTCCGTTTGGGACCGTGCACATTCAGGCATCCTTCAACAACACAATCGTTACGTTTACCGATCCTTTAGGGAATGTATTGGCTTGGTCCAGTTCCGGTTCTTTGGGATTCCGTGGCTCGCGGAAGGGAACTCCGTTTGCTGCTCAACAGGCGTCTCTGACCGCCGCGAATAAAGCCAAAGACGCGGGCTTACGGACCGTGGAGGTTCGAGTGGCCGGTCCGGGATCTGGCCGCGAGTCCGCAGTGCGCGCTTTGTCAACAGCCGGAATCGAAGTAAGGTCGATCAAGGATGTTACGCCCATTCCGCATAACGGCTGCCGGCCGCCAAAGAAGCGGCGCGTATAACAGGCCGCAGCGACGAGTTTGATTCACGTAAGCGGGATGAAGGCCATACGGCTGTAAACCGCACCTAACAAGCGCGATCTGCTAACTGCAACGCGCAGTATCTTGGGAGGTTTTATTTGGCACGTTATAGTGGCCCTGTTTGCCGGCTTTGCCGTCGGGAGGGCATGAAGCTTTTTTTGAAGGGTGAGCGTTGTCATACCGAAAAATGCGCCATCGAGAAGCGCAACTTCGCTCCGGGCCAGCACGGCAAAGACAAGAAGCCCAAGCTGGTCGGATACGGTCTGCAGCTTCGTGAGAAGCAGAAGGCACGGCGTTATTACCGGATTCTCGAAGGTCAGTTCCGGAACCTTTATGAGAAGGCCGTCAAGCAGAAAGGCATTACGGGCGAACTCATGCTTGCCATGCTGGAGCGGCGCGTGGACAATATCCTCTACCGCATGGGACTCGCGACCAGCCGGGCGCAAGGGCGTCAGCTTGTCCGCCATGGGCACGTAAACGTCAATGGCCGAAAGGTAGACATACCTTCCTACACGGTCAAACCGGGTGACGTCATAGAGATTCGCGAAAAGAGCCGCGGTAATTCGGCGATTCTTGCGTCCCGCGATACCACCGCGCATACGCCCAGCCCTTCGTGGTTGGAGGTAGATCGCGAGGCGCTGAAGGCGCGAGTCTTGCAGCAGCCGAAGCGAGAAGAGTTAGTCCAGATTCAATTGAACGAGCAGCTCATCGTCGAGCTGTACTCGAAGTAAGGATGAAGGTAGGAAATTATGTTTAAAGGATTTCAAAAGCCCAAGCGTTTAGTAGCAAATACCGAGTCGCTCACGGAGCGCTTTGGTCAATTCTCGGCGCAGCCGTTCGAGCGTGGATTCGGGTCGACTATCGGGACCGGTCTGCGTCGCGTGCTGTTGAGCTCGATCGAGGGTGCCGCTATTACCGGCGTGCGAATCGATGGTGTATCGCACGAGTTCAGTCCCATCCCAGGCGTTGTCGAGGATGCCACCGACATCATCCTGAACCTCAAGCAGGTGCCCTTCAAGATGATGGGGGAGGGCATGCGTATCGCGCATCTGCGCGTGGATGCTCCTGGCGAAGTCATGAGCAGCCAGATCGAAACCGATGCCGATGTCGAGGTGCTTGATCGCAACCTTCACATTGCGACCGTCGGCGAGGGCGGAAAGCTCAACATCGAGATGCGCATCAAGAGCGGGCGCGGGTATGTGTCTGCCGATCGCAACTATGATGAAGACCTGCCGCTCGGCTATATACCGATTGATTCGGTTCACTCGCCAGTGCGCAAGGTCAATTACACGGTGGAAGCGGCGCGTCTTGGTCAGAACACCGACTACGACAAGCTCACCATCGAAGTCTGGACAAATGGCGCAATCTCGCCGCAAGACGCGGTGGGCCAAGCCTCTAAGCTCCTCAAAGATCACATGACGATCTTCATCAACTTCGAAGAGACTCCAGAAGTTGTGGAAGAACCGGCCGAGCGTGCCATCAACCAAATGAATGAGGTGCTGAACCGCTCGGTGGAAGAGCTGGAGCTCAGCGTTCGCTCCTACAATTGTTTAAAAAACGCCAACATTCAAACCATCGGCGACTTGGTCCAGAAGTCTGAGTCTGAGATGCTGCGCACGAAGAATTTCGGCCGCAAGTCGCTGAACGAAATCAAAGAAATTCTTTCGGGCTTGGGCCTTTCGTTCGGCATGAAGTTCGACCAACAGGGGCGGCTGATCGGTTCCGCGCCTCCCGCATCAGCGTCTGACTTTGCTGCAGCCGAGCATTACGCCGGAGCCGAGGAATAGCCATGCGGCATCGGAAAGCCGGGGTAAAGCTCAAACGCGATATCAGCGCCCGGCGCGCTCTGCTTCGCGGACTGGTGACCAACGTAATAGAGGAAGAGCGGATTACGACCACCGTTCCCAAAGCCAAAGCGGCCAAGCCGTTGGTTGAGAAGATGATCACCCTTGCCAAAGAAGACAATTTGCACACTCGGCGGCAGGCGGCGGCTTTTCTGGTGAAGCGGGAAGCCGTTGACAAGCTGTTTGAAAAGCTTGGTCCCCGCTTCGATCAGCGTAATGGCGGATACACCAGGATCATCAAGCTTGGCTGGCGCAAGGGCGATGGCGCCGAGACAGCGAAACTCGAGCTGGTCGGGTCAGAGCTCGTGAAACGAGCGGCGGATCGCGCTCAGCGTCGCGAAGAACGGCTCAAAGCTTTGCGCGAAGGAACTGCCGGCGAAGAAGGCTCGTGAGGGCCGATTTTGCTTAATATCCGATCGTGAATCCAGTGCTCGTCCCACCATTCGATGGGATTGACCTGAATGCCTGCAATCAGCATGCTGAAGTGCACGTGATCTCCGAAAGCCATACCCGTTGACCCGCTAACTCCGATCTGCTGGCCCTTTTGGATCGTGTCGCCTACCTTCGCGCTGATCTTGCTCATGTGCCCATAAAGGGTTTGCAGAGTGTACCCGTGGTCAAGGATCACGCAGTTGCCGTAGATCCCCAGATGATCCGCATAGATGACTTTTCCCGAGTTAGCAGCGAGCACCGGCATATTCGTCGTTTGCGCAAGATCGAACCCGAGGTGCACCTGTTCATCGACCTTCCGCCCGTTATAGAAATAGCTGCGACGGTCGGCAAAATACGATTCTCTCGCGCCTTTCATCGGCTCGAACGGTCCTGACCACAGCATCCGATCTTCGGTTTTAGTCCGAAGATCATAAATCTGCTGATTGTTGGCCCGGCGCATCTCGCGGTTGAGCTTCACAAACCTATCGATCAAGCTGCCAGTTCCCTCGGGATCGAGTTCGCTGTCCACCTTCTGCAGTTGTCTGTCGTTCAGTTCGATATTGCTTTCACGAAATTTCTTCGGGAACACTTTGACCCAGAACGTAGCGGTCGCTTCGGTTCCGGCGATGTTCCGCACGAAGGCGACCGGGATCGTGTCCGGCGAGATATCCCACGGATAAGGAAAAAGCGAAAAGCGGTTATTGCTGTTGTCGGGCTCACCGGGCATGGGGAACGAACCCGCGGAGTATCTGCCGACCCGAACACCCGCTTCTGTCCAGGAACCGCCCAGATCCATCGTGACGAGTTCCGACCCGCCCTGATTAAGGTAATGCTGGCGGCCGTCCGCAACGATGCTGGGCGGTCGAAGAACCACCTGAATGTCTTGTGAGAGCGCGGTCGTGCGCCCCCGAAAATC
Source organism: Bryobacteraceae bacterium (assembly GCA_051003475.1). Taxonomy (GTDB): domain Bacteria; phylum Acidobacteriota; class Terriglobia; order Bryobacterales; family Bryobacteraceae; genus Bog-105. Next base: position 88,105 of record JBPCLH010000070.1, on the reverse strand, counting down.
GTTCGACGCCGTCTTGAGAATCAGCTTCGCAGGTCCTTCCTGCAGAAACGAAGCCCGCTTTTTCCCTGCCGAAAATGTGTACACGCGGCTGGTCTGCTTCGATCTCGTCTCATCCTGGTACACGGTTTGGCTTTGTCCGTTTTGTTCGACCGAAGCCGAAAATGATTTTATGCCCTTGGGGCCACCGGCTTGAACGCTGATAACACTGTCATTGCCGATGGCGGGCACCGGCCTGGCAAGTCTCAGGTTGACTTCTTTGCCTGAATACCAAAAGAACCCGAAGACAATCAGGATCAGAATGGCGATGACGCCTAGGACACGTTTGAAATGCAACATCTATTTAGTAGAGTTCAGGTCCTGATGACTCTCCGGCCTTCGATCCGGTAATTCCCTTTGAGTACCCAGGCGATGGCCTCGGAATAGATCCTATGTTCCTCGATCAAGATGCGTGAGGAGAGAGCTTCGAGCGTGTCGTCATCAAGGACCGGGACCGCCGCTTGAAGCAGGATAGGGCCGCTGTCGAGGTCCTCGCTAACGAAGTGGACGCTGCAGCCCGTGATCTTCACTCCGTGCGCCAAGGCCTGGTATTGCGCGTCGAGGCCGGGGAAAGCGGGCAGCAGAGAGGGATGGATATTGAGAATCCGATTCGGGAATTGCGAAACGAAGTGTCCGCTGAGGAATCGCATATAGCCTGCCAGGCAAACCCAATCGACCCCGTGCCTCTCAAGTAAATCAACAACTTGGCTATCGAAAGCGGTGCGCTCGACCCCTGCGGAGTTGACGGCGCCGGACGGGAATCCGAGCTCACGGGCGCGGGCGAGGCCGGGCGCGTTGGGCTTATTTGAAAAAACGAACCCAATCTCGCAATTGAGTCGGCCGGAAAGAACGTTTTGTGCGAGGGCTTCGAAATTCGAGCCTCTGCCCGATAGAAGAATGCCAAGGCGGGTCACAGATATACAACCTTCGGCTGCTTCGCAGATTTCGAACGGACAACGCGGCCGATCCGGTAGAAGGGCTCCCGAAGTTTCTCGAGAATTTGCGAAACGAACCCAATCTTCTGGGCGGCGACGATCACGACCATGCCGATGCCAAGGTTGAACGTTCGGCGCAAGTCATCCTGGGGGATGTTGCCCCGCTGCTGCAGAAGATCGAATATAGGTTGCGTCGGCCAAGCGTGAGGATCGATTTCGACGGCAGAGTCGCGCGGGAGAATACGAGGAATGTTGCCCGTGAGTCCTCCGCCCGTAATGTGAGCCGCGCCTTTGAGTAATTTTGCGCGGTGGAGGGCCAGAACGGGAGCGAGGTAGGATTTGTGGATTTTGAGAAGCTCGTCTGCAAGGCTGCGGGAGAGCTCGGCGTCTGACAGCAACTTTCGAGCCAGCGAATAGCCGTTGGTGTGAAGGCCGTTGGAGGGAAGGCCTAAAACGATGTCACCAGGTTTGATATCAGATCCCGTTACCATGCGCTTGCGCTCGACTGCGCCCACGATGAAGCCGGCAAGGTCGTACTCGCCCGGGGCGTACAGGCCGGGCATTTCAGCCGTTTCGCCGCCGATAAGCGCGCACTGATTGGCCTTACAGGCACGAGCCAGGCCGGCAACCACTCGAATGCAAACTTGTGCATCGAGTTTGCCGATCGCAAAGTAATCTAAAAAGAAAAGCGGTGTAGCACCTTGAACGGCGATGTCGTTGACGCAGTGATTGACGAGATCTTCTCCGATAGTGTCGTGGCGACCCGTGGCGAACGCGATTTTGAGCTTCGTGCCAACGCCGTCGGCGGAACTGATCAGAACCGGATCGCGCCAGCCCTTCAGTGAGAATCCGGCTCCGAAACTGCCGATCGAAGTCAGGATATTGGGGTTGAGAGTTTTGGCAGCGAGACGCTTTATCTGAGATATGGCGCGGTCTGCCTCGTCGATGTTGACGCCAGCGTCTCTGTAGGTTGTTTGTTCCTTCACTGCTGAAGGAATCAGTGTACCGGATAACCGAGCCGAACCGACTTGTCCGCCGGAGAATGGGGCAGACGTGGAAGTCCGCCCCAGTTTGGTTAGCTTTGCAGGAACGTGTTATTGGAGTTGTAGCCGCCGCCGGAGTCCTGCTCCAATTCGGCAGGTTTCAACGGTTGCGATCCAACGTTCGGATTCTGTTTAGGGACCTTAGAGTTGGCCCTGTGTTGATCGATGAGTTTCTTCAAAAGAGGTTTAATTACAGGTGCTTTTTCGCGTGTTGTCGACTTCATGACGGCACACTACCACGACGCGCCAGATGAATCGTATTCGCAAAAACAAGCGCAATTCTTATACACACCGAAGTAACTGCATTCAAAGGGCTTTTCTTCGTACGGCCTGCTAGGGAATTTGTTTGCAAGTTGTGACTCGGGGACCGTTCCTTGCAATGAATTGGAAGGCGCTGTTGAGCAAGATTGCTCAAAAGAGACTGATCAACTCTCGAATTGCTGTCGATAGTAACCCGTGTGCATTAGCGCAACTGCGATCTCAAGGCTAAATCGTTGCTTCTAACTGAACAAAATCCGGAAACCGAGCAGCTCGATCTGACGGAGCCTGAATGTCAGACAAACGCAATGACGGCGAGGCAAAGTGAGAGGTTTGTCCCTGCGGTTCCGCAGAGCCTGACAGAGATCGGGCTGCCGAACTCCGTCCTCGAGCAACTAATCCTAAAAATTCTTTACTTCAAGGGCGATGTGCTGGGGGGCGATCTCTGCCGGGCAATGGGACTTAACTTCAGCTTAGTCGAGGGGTTGATCGACGGATTTAAGTTCAAACAGGTGATTCAAGTCAAGAGCTCTCTCGGCTATGGCCCGACTTCGGCGACGCTTGCGCTAACCGAGAAGGGGCGCTCCATCGCACGCGACTATCTCGATAACAATCAATATGTCGGCCCGGCGCCCGTTTCGATCACTCAATATCGAGAGGCTGTACAGGAGCAACGAATGCCCTCGACATGGCTCACGCGCGAGCGGCTGGTGGAAGCTTATTCCCACATGGTCACGACTGACGCGATGCTCGATCAGATCGGACCAGCTATCAGCGCCGGCAAGTCACTTCTGGTGTACGGGCAGCCTGGGAATGGAAAAACGCAAGTCGCCGAAGCTTTATCGAACATTAACAGCTCCGATATTTACGTCCCTTATGCCCTGGAATGTCAGGGAAATATCATCCAACTCTACGACCCCATCTATCACAAGCCCGTCACGGAGCCGGAGGAGGATGCTCACTATCAATATGACGGACGGTGGGTACGATGCCGACGGCCATTCATTGCATCGGGTGGAGAGTTGTCGCTCTCGATGCTTGACCTGAGCTACAATTCGGTCTCGAAAATTTATGACGCGCCGTTTCAGATGAAAGCCAACAACGGAATTTATTTAATCGACGATTTTGGCCGTCAGAAGGCGACGTCAGCCGAAATTCTGAATCGATGGATTGTCCCGATGGAGCGACGGATCGACTATCTCTCGTTTTCGAACGGCGGCAAAATGACTATTCCGTTCGAGACATTTCTCGTCTTCTCCACTAATCTCAGCCCCACCAAGCTTGGAGACGAGGCCTTTCTTCGCAGGATTCAGTACAAGATGCTTCTCCGCAGCCCCGTGCCAGAGGAGTTCCGCATTATATTCTGCGAATTTTGCAAATCGCAGGGCCTCGATGCGCCAGCTACCCTCGTGGACGCCTTCATCTCAAAACATTACCTCACGACGAAGAAAGCATTCCGCCGGTGCCACCCGCGAGACGTAATCTCCCAGGCAATCGACCTCATTCACTTCAAGCGCCTCCCTTACGAACTAACAGAAGAGTTACTTGACCAAGCCTTTGCCAGCTGCTTTCTTTCAACGGACGATCTTAGCGAAACTTAGTGTTCTGACTCGAGAAGTTGGGCTACCAGTTACTTGCGAAGCTTACGGCCGAGGAGGCTCGTCCCCGGTGCTAGCATGAGGACGTGGTGAAGCTCGGACACGTATTTCGACTAGCAAGTCGGTACGCCAACGTCGAGAATGCAAAGAAGTTCGCGCAACACGTGGTTCCGGAAGTCGTGCGGCCTGTGCGCATCATTTGGAATCAAGCCATAGGTGCTATTTTTCTGGTATTGGCCGTGTATTTCGTAGGATACGCGAGCGTAAACGCTCACAATCCGCCCGCAGTGATTGGCGCCGCCTTTATGGGCTTGATTATGGGTTTCTTTGCTATCACTTCGTTCCGGAGAGCCCGGCGCGTTTCACGTCTCTAGGTCGTTCTTTCTTGCCGACGCCCGAGCAACCTGGCCAATTTCCGTTTACGCGCGGAATTTATCCCGACATGTATCGGCGCAGGCTCTGGACCATGCGCCAGTATGCAGGTTTCGGAACGGCGGAAGAGAGCAATCAGCGTTACAAGTTCCTTCTGTCGCAAGGCATCACCGGCCTGTCAGTCGCGTTCGATCTTCCTACGCAAATGGGTATGGATTCCGACCATCCACTTGCGTCTGGTGAGGTGGGCCGTGTCGGCGTCGCCATTGACTCGCTGGCGGATATGGAAGTGCTGTTCAACGGCATAAAACTCGAAGAAGCCAGCACGTCCATGACGATCAATTCGACGGCCGCCATTCTGCTATGCCTCTACGTTCTGGTCGCCGAAGGTCAAGGTGCGGACCGGAAAAAACTCTCTGGAACGGTTCAGAACGACATTTTGAAGGAATACATCGCAAGAGGGACGTATATCTATCCTCCGCGTCCAGCGATGCGCATCATCACGGATTTATTCGCGTGGGCGGCCCGGGAGATGCCCGAGTGGAACACAATCTCGATCAGCGGCTATCACATTCGCGAAGCCGGCTCCACGGCAATCCAGGAAGTGGCGTTCACGCTTGCAAATGCGATTGCCTATATCGAGACAGCGCTTGCGGCCGGGCTTGACGTCGAAATTTTTGCTCCGCGGCTGAGCTTCTTTTTCAACGCGCACAACAATTTTCTCGAAGAAGTTGCAAAATATCGTGCAGCGCGGCGGTTGTACGCCTACATCATGCGGGACCGGTTCGGCGCGAAATCAGATCGCGCGTGCATGCTCCGATTTCACGCCCAGACAGGCGGCTCAACGCTCACGGCGCAACAGCCCCAAGTGAACGTCGTGCGGGTAGCTTTGCAGGCCATGGCCGCAGTGCTCGGCGGTACACAATCACTGCACACGAACGGGCAGGATGAAGCGTTATCGCTGCCGACGGAGCACTCGGCGCGCGTTGCCTTGCGCACTCAACAAGTAATCGGATATGAGAGCGGAGTCACTGCGGTTGCCGATCCACTCGGCGGCAGTGAATGCGTGGAGAAGCTCACGGATGAGATCGAGGCAGGGGCTCGGGAATACATTCAGCGTATTGACGGTCTCGGTGGAACATTGGCCGCAATCGAGAAGGGCTACGTTCAAGCCGAGATACAGAACTCCGCTTACCAATACCAGAGGGCCGTCGAAGAGGGACGGCAGATCGTAGTAGGCGTAAACAAATTTCAAACGGACGATCTTGAGACGCCAAAGCCGTTTCGTGTCGATCCTGAACTCGAGCATGGGCAAATAGAGCGGCTCCGTCAAATCCGTGCATCGCGCTCGGCTGCGGATGTTATGACTGCACTTGCCCGGCTCGAGAATGCTGCCCGTGGAACGGATAATCTGATGCCGTGCATACTTGAATGCTGCGGGGTCTTGGTGACAGTGGGCGAGATTTCAGAGACTTTACGGAAGGTGTTTGGCGAATACAAGGAACGTTTTTAGGAGGCAATATGAGTGAAGTTCACGCATTATCGGCGAAGGAAGCGCGCGGGCGACTGGAGCCGTTCTCATACGATCCGGGGCCGCTTGGAGACGAACAGGTTGAAATTGAAGTTCAGTATTGCGGTATCTGTCATTCGGATTTATCAATGCTGAATAACGAGTGGGGCATGACGCAGTACCCGTTCGTTCCCGGACATGAAGCGGTGGGGAAGGTCGTTGCCGTGGGAAAGACCGCGAAATCGGTTCAGGAGGGGCAAACCGTAGGTCTTGGTTGGAATGCGAGCAGCTGTCTCGCTTGCCATCAATGTTTAACGGGCAATCATAACTTATGCGTCAATCTGAAGGCGACCATGATCGGGCGATTCGGCGCTTACGCAACACGAGTACGTTGCCATTGGGTCTGGGCAACACCTCTACCGCCCGGCGTGGATGCGTCCAAAGCCGGGCCGCTGCTCTGTGGCGCATCACGGTCTTCAGCCCGATTGTGCACTTCGAGGTGAAACCAACGGATCGAGTCGCAGTTATCGGGATCGGCGGTTTGGGCCATATGGCGCTGCAGTTCCTGAACAAGTGGGGTTGCCATGTGACCGCGTTCACATCGTCGGCTTCCAAGGCCGATGAGGCGAAAAAGATGGGGGCGCACGCGGTACTCAATACGCGTTCCGCAGAAGAGCTGAAGAAGGCCGGCGGGTCGTTCGATTTCATCCTTTCCACAGTTGCCGCTCCCGATTTAGATTTCAACCCCTACGTTTCAGCCCTCGCGCCAAACGGGCGATTACACATCGTCGGCGCCATCCCCGAGTTGAGGGTAGGGATTTTGCCCCTGCTTATGGGACAAAGATCGGTCTCCGGGAGCCCGACCGGACCGCCCGCTACTGTCGGGGCTATGTTCGATTTTTGCGCCCGACACAACATCGCCCCGATTACCGAAGAGTTTCCGATGACTAAGGCGAATGAAGCCTTGGCACATTTGGAGGCGGGGAAAGCGCGCTACCGGATCGTTCTCAAGAACGACTTGAAATAACACCTAGAATAAGGTTTGAGCATTGTCCACATTATTGGGGCGGGTCTCGCCGGGTGCGAGGCAGCGTTCCAAGCTGCCGAAGCAGGTGTGCGCGTAATATTGCACGAGATGCGCCCGGAGAAGCGGACGCCGGCGCACAGAACCGACGCTTTCGGCGAGTTGGTTTGCAGCAATTCATTGAAGAGCGAACAGGTTCATTCCGCGCCTTGGCTGCTGAAACAGGAGATGCGGCGCCTCGATTCGCTACTGATGCGCGCGGCGGAGAAAGCGCGGGTCCCGGGCGGACATGCCCTCACGGTGGATCGCGAAATTTTTTCACGCGAAATTACATCCGCGATTGAATCGCATCCCCGCATTTCCGTTCAGCGCGGAGAAATTCAGGAAATACCGGCAACAGGCGTAGTGATTATTGCGACGGGGCCGCTCACCAGCGAAGCTCTGGCGAACGAAATCGGCCGCATTACCGGGTCCGATCGGCTTTATTTTTACGACAGCATCAGCCCTATCATTGCGGCTGATTCGATCGACATGTCCATCGCGTTTCGCGCTTCTCGATATGGGAAATCGCTGGATGGCACGGACGACTACATAAACTGCCCTTTTACTAAGGAACAGTATGACGCGTTCCTCGACGCCCTTTTCGAGGCGGAAGGCTATGAAGCTCATATTGAAGAAGATAAAATTCCGTTTTTTGAGGGATGCCTGCCCATTGAAGAGATTGCGCGGCGCGGCCGCGATACTTTACGCTTCGGGCCGATGAAGCCGGCGGGCCTAGATGATCCGCGTACGGGCAGATGGCCGTATGCTGTCGTGCAGCTCCGGCAAGAGAATCAGCGCGCGGACAGCTATAACCTGGTCGGGTTTCAGAATCATCTGAAGTTCGGAGACCAAGCCCGGATCTTGCGAATGATTCCGGGTCTGGAGCAGGGCGAATTTCTGCGATTCGGCCAGATGCATCGCAACACCTACATCAATTCACCCACGCTGCTGAGCCCTACGTTGCAGTTGAAGAGCGATCCGAGAATCTTTTTCGCGGGACAGATTTCCGGAGTGGAAGGGTATGCGGAGTCGATTGGAACCGGCCTGATCGCGGGGCGCAATGCGGCGGCGCTGTTGCTGGGGGAGGAACCCGAACCGTTTCCGCGCGAAACGGCACTGGGGAGTTTGTGCCACTACATCACGCACGCGGACCCCAATCACTTCCAGCCTGCAAACATCACGTTCGATCTGCTGCCGTCGCTCGATGAGGAAACGAAGCGCAAGCTGCGGCACGACAAGAAGGCTCGTCATGCGGAAGTGTGCCGACGGGCTGGTGCGGCGATGGACGAATTTCTGTATGGCGAGACTGCGGGAATGTATTCCCAAGTATCTGGGTGAACTGGAGCGGCGGGGCGCGTCGAAGCACACGCTGCGCAATTACGGCTCGGATCTGGAGCAATTCGCGACCTATTTTGAGCCGCCCGGCGCGACTGCGCCCGAGGTGGGGCAGCTCGATCTGCCACTCTTACGCGAGTGGCTGGCCAGTTTGTACGATCAGGGCCTGGAAGTGGTGAGCGTGCGCCGGAAACTGGCTGCCGTTCGAGCCATGTTTAAGTTTCTGCTGCAGGAAGGCGTGCTTCAGAAAAACATCGCAACTCGGGTGCGCACCCCCAAGGCAAAGCAACGGCTGCCCGATGTGATGAGCGCAGAAAAAACCAATAATTTGCTCGATGCCGTCGAGGGAGGACAGGCCATAGCAAAACCTTCGAAAGAACGGGATATTGCGTTTCTTGAGCTCCTCTATGGTTGCGGAATTCGGGTGAGCGAGCTGGTCGGCATCAATCTGGAAGATATCGATTTGAGAGAAGGCTGGCTTCGGGTGCGGGGGAAGGGAAATAAAGAGCGGCAGGTCCCGATTGTCGGGCGGGCGATGGGAGCGGTCGAACGGTATCTGGAAAAGCGGTCGGCTGCGCCGCGGGAACGCGCGCTATTTGTAAACTCGCGAGGGGCGCGATTGAGCGACCGGCAGGTCCGGCGGCTGGTCAAGCTCTATGCACTGGTGGTCACTGGCGACTCGACCGTTCACCCGCACAGCTTCCGTCACGCCTATGCGACCCACCTGCTGATCGACGGAGCCGACCTGCGAGCGATTCAGGAACTGTTGGGGCACGCCCGGTTGTCGACCACCCAGAAATATACGCAGGTCTCGCTCAAGGATCTTCAGGCCGTTTACGACCGGGCACACCCTAAGGCTTAGGGCTGCCAAACCCGAACGCGGCGAAAACGTCTTGGCCGGCTTTGCTCGTCAAAAAGTCGAGGAACTTCCGGGCGGCTTCTAAATTCTTCGTTCCGGCGACAATCCCGGCCTTTTGGACGATGGGGCGATGCCAATCTGCCGGAAGCAGGTTGGCGTTTCTGCCCTGGAGGAGCGCGGCGGCAGTGAGGGCGGCATCGGCATTTCCGCTTTCAAAGAGCTGGAGCGCCTGCCGGACGTTCTCGCCGTAAATCACCTTGGGTTGGACCTGCTTCCATAGGCCGGCATGCTCAAGCGCCTCCTGGGCGGCTGCTCCGTAGGGAGCGAGCTTGGGATTTGGCAGCGCTACGAAACGAACCCAATTTTCGGTTAAATCGCTGATTCGGTGCTGATTGCCGTCCTTCCAGAGAACGCCGACCCGGCCGATTGCGTATGCGGTTACGGAATCGGGCCGCAATTTACCAAACGAACTCAGGAGGTCCACGAACTGGGCGTTGGCCGAAAGGAAAACATCGTAAGGGGCTCCATTTTCAATCTGTTGCGAGAGGATGGCGCTGGCGCCTGTTACAAAACGAACTCGAATTGGGTTCGTTTTTTCAAATTGCTGGGCTAATTGTGGTTGGAGGGTGGAGAGATCGGCGGCGGCGGCAACGGTTAGGGTGGTCTGTGCTGCGGCAACAGAGGGGATTACGAGCAGGAAGAATAATGAGAGGTAACTTGACAACTTGACACTCATATCCCATAATGGGACTGTGCTAAATGATACTTGGTCGCCGCTGGCGATCGGCGGAGGATTGTTCACATGAGTAAGATTATCGGAATTGACCTCGGAACCACAAACTCGGTGGTGGCGGTGATGGAGGGCGGGCAGCCCGCAGTGATCCCCAACCAGGAAGGTGGGCGGACCACGCCATCGGTGGTTGGGTTCACGAAGAGCGGGGAGCGGCTGGTCGGCCAAGTGGCGAAGCGCCAAGCGGTAACGAACCCGGAAAACACGATTTATTCGATCAAGCGATTTATGGGCCGACGCTTCAACGAAGTGACCGAGGAGATGAAACTCGTTCCGTACAAGGCGGTAGCGGGCGAAAATGGCGATGCCCGGGTGGAGATTCAGGGCAAGAAACATACGCCGCCCGAAATTTCAGCCATGATTCTCAACAAGCTGAAGGAAGCGGCGGAAGCGTATCTCGGTGAAAAGGTTACGAAGGCTGTAATCACCGTACCGGCGTACTTCAATGACTCGCAGCGCCAGGCAACCAATGATGCCGGGCAGATTGCCGGTCTCGAAGTGATGCGCATTATCAACGAGCCCACGGCGGCGGCGCTTGCCTATGGGCTGGACAAGAAGAAAGACGAAACGATCGCTGTATACGACTTGGGCGGCGGCACGTTCGACATTTCGATTCTCGAAGTCGGCGATGGCGTCGTGGAAGTGAAGTCGACGAATGGCGATACGCACCTGGGCGGCGATAACATCGATCAACGAATCATCGACTGGTTGATTCAGGAATTCAAGAAGGATCAGGGCGTTGATGTTTCGAAAGACCAGATGGCGTTGCAGCGCCTGAAGGAAGCGGCGGAAAAGGCGAAGATCGAGCTTTCGACGTTGCTCGAGACGGAAATCAATTTGCCGTTCTTGACCGCGGATGCAAGCGGTCCGAAACACTTGACGATTAAACTGACGCGCGCGCGGTTCGAGCAGATGGTTGACGACATTCTGCAGCGCTCAGTCGGACCTTGCAAGCAAGCTCTGCAGGATGCAGGTGTGACGCCGAAGGACATCGATGAGGTGGTCCTGGTGGGCGGCTCAACACGTATTCCGAAGGTTCAGCAGATGGTTCGCGACCTGTTCGGAAAAGAGCCGAACAAGAGCGTGAATCCGGACGAAGTAGTGGCCATCGGCGCGGCTGTTCAGGGCGGCGTACTGGGCGGCGAAGTCAAAGATGTGCTGCTGCTGGACGTGACGCCGCTATCGCTTGGGATTGAGACGTTGGGCGGTGTGTTCACGAAGCTGATCGAACGCAACACGACGATACCGACGCGTAAGAGCGAGGTCTTCTCGACGGCTGCCGACAATCAGACATCGGTAGAGATCAAGGTGTACCAAGGCGAACGGGCAATGGCCCGGGACAACCGGCTGCTGGGCGTGTTCCAACTGGTCGGTATTCCATCGGCACCGCGCGGCATTCCGCAGATTGAGGTAACGTTCGACATTGACGCGAACGGAATTCTTAACGTGACGGCAAAGGATCGCGCGACGAACAACGAGCAGAAGATCACCATCACTTCTTCTTCGGGCTTGAGCAAGGACGAAGTAGAGAAGATGGCGCGCGATGCGGAATCGCATGGGGCGGACGATCGCAAGAAGAAGGAAGAGATCGAAGCTCGAAACCGGGCCGATCAGATGGTCTACAGCGTTGAGAAGACATTGAAAGACCATCGCGACAAGATTTCCGAGGCGGAAACGAAGGAAGTCGAGTCGGCGCTGGAGGAAGTGAGAAAGGCTATGTCGGAGGGCGGTCTCGAAAAGATCACCGCGGCGACGGATAAGTTGACTACTGCTAGCCACAAGCTTGCCGAAGCGATGTACAAGTCACAGAGTGCGGCGGGTCCAAACGGTGCTGGCGCTGAACCCGGGGCGGGTGGTGCGGATGGGGCTGGCGCGCAAACGGGCGAGAAGCCTAAAGACAACGTGGTCGACGCTGAATTCGTCGACGTTGAAGACAAAAAGTGACCACATAAATAACAACGGCTGAGTAATCAGCCGGGTTGGAGAAAAAGGCGGCGGTTCCGACAAGCAGGGCCGCCGCTTGGTTCATAATGAACGCGCACGACGAGGCTGGACGCCCTGTGCGCTTGGGTAAATCATAATGCCTGCTGCGACAAAGAAAGATTATTACGAGACTCTGGCAGTGCTGCGCGGCGCGGATGCGGAGGAGATTCGCAAGGCGTATCGGAAGCTGGCGCGCAAATACCATCCGGATTTGAACCCAGGGGACAAAAGCTCAGAAGAGCGGTTTAAAAAGATTCAAGAAGCGTACGACGTCTTGAGCGATGAAAAGAAGCGCAAGGTTTACGATCAGTACGGCTTCTATTCCGAAAACATGCCACCGCCCAACAGCGGCGGAGGGTCAAGCGGCGGCCCAGGTTTCAACGGATTCGATTTCGGCGAGTACGTGCGCCAGCAACAAGCGGCGGGCGGCGGAGCGGGTGCTGGATACGAGCCTCCGGAAGGATCTAGCGGCGGGTTCCGCGACATATTCAGCCAGTTTTTCCGTTCGGGTGGACGCAAGGAGAATACTCAACCTGAGCGCGGAGCCGATCTCGAGTATGGACTGCATGTCGATTTTTGGCAGTCGATCAAAGGAACGCAAGTAAAGCTCAACATTTTGCGCCAAGAGACGTGCGAGACCTGTCATGGCACGGGGTCGTCCAGCAAGAACGTCTCTGTTTGCCCTGAGTGCGACGGAACAGGGACGGTTACGCAAATGGCGGGGGCGATGAAATTCAATCTTCCGTGTCCGCGCTGCGAGGGTACTGGACGGCTGAAGAACGCTTGTCCCACATGCCACGGCGAAGGCTTGATGTCCCGTCCGGATTCGGTCGAAGTACGAATCCCGGCAGGGGTGACTTCCGGCTCACGGCTTCGTGTGGCAGGCAAGGGGAATGCCGGCGTGGGGGGCGGCACGCCTGGAGACCTATACATTACGATTCGCGTCGAAGAGCATCCTTTCTTCAAACGCGATGGGGATAATATTGACGTTCAGGTGCCGCTCACGGTTGCCGAAGCGGGACTTGGAGCGAAGATCGAAGTACCCACAATAGACGGGCGAGCGATACTCAAAATCCCGCAAGGAACTCAGAACGGGCAGAAGTTCCGGCTCCGTGAAAAGGGTGTGTTCAATTCGCGAAAGAACTCACGCGGGGACGAAATAGTGGAGGTAGTGCTCCGGGCGCCGGACGTGCACGATGAGCGTACGCGAGAGTTGCTGCGTGAACTGGCGCAGGTACAGAAGGAGGACGTCCGTTCGGATATGTGGCGGCACGTGCAGCCTGCCGCATGATGGATCAGCCTGGCGGCAGGAATGGATAAAGAGCAACTATGACAAAGGCAAAAGGGAAAGCGGCTTACATGATCTCGGCAGTGGCGGAGCAATACGAAATCCATCCGCAGACGTTGCGCCTTTATGAGCGCGAAGGATTGCTTGCTCCGTCTCGCAGCGAAGGGAACACGCGGCTCTATACGGATGAAGATCTGGAGCGGCTGGAAGTCATTTTAAAGCTGACGCGGGAGTTGGGCGTGAATCTTGCGGGTGTTGAGATCATTTTGAACATGCGCGAGAAGATGGAAGCGATGCAGAAGCAGATTCAGGGATTTGTTGAGACTCTGAATGAAGAGCTTTGGCAACGTGCGGCAAAGCGGCCGATGGAGAATAACTCCTTGATGCCGGTGATTCAGATTAACTCGCTGGGCGCGACGCGGGCGGAGGGGAAAAGACCGAGTGAGGGGAAGCGGAAAGTTAGGTAGGGGACTGTAACCGTCCGATTGCCGGCGAAGCACGAGCTGAGTAGTCATTCTTATCCTGCGCCGTTACACACGACCCGTCCGAGAAAAGACGTGCTTACGACATAGCTACATTAGCGACTGAGCTGGGCATTGGTAAGCAATCTTCATCCCGAAACGCGTCATAAGTAAGCGGGGACGTTCGGAGTGGCCTCGTTTTGTGGCTGTAGAACTTATGCCGAAGCGCTCTCAACCCCATCGCTGGTGGCGCTGCCTGGGCGCAGCCACTTGAACTGTCCCGCCCGCTGCAGAGTCTTGAGAAAAAACTCAAAGTCTTCGGTTGTTTCGAGATAAAAGCGCAGATTGCCTCTCTTGTGATACCGGAGATCAGCGTGAGATAGCTCCTTGCGCCACAGATCCTCATCCTTTTGCATCTGCGCCGTCTCGAATCGTCCTATTTGCGTGACGGCAGCACGTTGGCGCCTGACCTCTATCCCCCAATGAATCGTTCCGCTTGCCGGGAAAGCGAGTGCTGAGTCATTAGCAGTCCGGCGCCCCTGTAATCGGTCGCTGAAGAACTGGACGACCGCAGAATTTTCACATTTGGCAAGCCTTTCGGCCCAGGACTTGATACGCACCACATCCACAGTCGCGCGTTTACCATCAGTCGCACTGAACACTCGCTCAAACCACTGTTGTTCGGTCAGCTCTCGTTTAAGAACCGCCGGAGCTGTCTCAGCCGCTGCTTTCTGTTCCGTGGCTGCTCGTTGGGCGGAGACGGATGCCGGGTGCAGCACCGCATCCAGCGGGACATTCAGGTATTTATCGCGTAGGCGGTCCATTGCTGCTGAAAAGTACTCCAGCGAGATGACGAGTCCGTTGTAGTGCTTGAGTGCAGCGAGCCTGCCAATGAGCTGACTATCGATGGCAGGCGTGCCGAAGTGGAACCCTTCCAGCATCAACGGTACGATATTGCGCTTTCGCTCAAGCGCAGCCTCGATCTCGCGAGCGCAACCAGTCTTCCGGGTCGCCGCAACGCTCGAGAGCGGAGGGCGTGAGCAGGACAAGGAAATGCGCCCGAGCACCGATGTTTTGAAGTATGTTGCGCTCGAAGTCACCACTAGCAATTCCATTAAAGTCGAAGAACACGTCATAACCGTGGTACCTCAAGTCTTGGAAGATCGCCAGCGCCCAGGAAGCGTTGGTGCGGCGATAGCTGATAAAAACCGTTTTCTCGATGCGTTCCATATCTGCGTTTTCTTGTCTCAGACTGCCGTTCTTTAACGCGGAAGGACAGAATTGAACGATATCAGAATGCCATTTTCGCAGTTTCACCCGGCAGGAGTCGGCGTGAAGTGAGGGGAAATCTCTGAATGAAGAGCTTTGGCAACGTGCGGCGCGGCGGCCCATGGAGAATAACTCGTTGATGCCGGTGATTCAGATTAACTCGCCGGGTGCGACGCGGGCGGAGGGGAAGCGTGCGCCTGAGGGGAAGCGGAAAGTAAGGTAGGGGCGGGAAGCGGAGGAAGAGAGATTACTCTATCCTTCGCCGTCAGGGAAGATCTATCACGCATTTTCAGTCCTCCGCGCATTACACGTTAGTTAATCGGTGTATTGTCGATGAATCAGAGCAGTTTCCGATAAACGACAAATCCAGAGCGCTCGGCCACCTTGTCGTAGAGTTGCATAGCAGTATGGTTTGTTTCGTGTGTATGCCAGTACACTCGAGGTGTCCCGGCAAGCTTGGCCCGCTCATACACCCCATCAATCAGGGCCCTTCCGACTCCTTTACCGCGGGCCGCCTCGCTCGTGAACAAATCCTGCAAATAAAAGAAAGGTTCGATCGCTATGGTGCTGCGGTGGAAGAGATAGTGCGTCAGACCGAGCAATTGGCCGTCGCTCTCAGCGACAAGAGCATGAACCGGCTCATATGAATCGAAGAAGCGGGCCCAGGTCATGCGCGGATTTCGGGCGAAAGCGCCGTCGCACCAGCGCGCCCATAGAATGCATTGTACCCGTCCCACAAGGGAAGCCATTGGTTGTAATCCTGCCGAGTCACCTCGCGGATTGACGGGCTACCAGAAAGACTTGATGCCATTTCAATGATCGTAGCCGTTCGGGGTTGGGTAATGGCCGCGCAAAATGCCCACTAACAATTCTGAGTAAGACGCGGAGAAGAAGGCGATGAGTTTGCCAGATCCTTAAAAACCTAACCCGCAAAACTGTCAGGAGCCTTTCATTCCGGCGTTCAGTAGACTGGAGGCTCATGTACCATCACATCAAAAAACTCATGTACACCGTGAATATCGGGGTACCGGATCCGAAGTTTGGAAACATGCTTCTGGAGCAGTTCGGTGGAGCAAACGGTGAGCTGGCAGCGGCCATGCAGTACTCTGTTCAAGGCTTAAATTGTGACGATCCCGAACGAAAGGATCTCCTGATGGATATCGGGACAGAAGAGCTTAGCCATTTGGAAGTGGTTGGAACTCTCGCCAGGATGCATCTGAAGCCGACGAAATCCGATCGGCACGCTGCCCATGCCGATCCTCTGATTGCCATTGCAGGAGGAGGCGGCGTCAACCTTTACAACTCCATGGGAGATCCGTGGACTGCGGACTATTTGAAGATTACCGGCGAACTGGATGTGGATTTGCGAAGCAACATCGCCGCAGAGGCACGGGCGAAAATCGTATACGAGCGGTTGATGAATTTCACGGATGACCAAGGTTCGCTTGACGCGCTGCAGTTCCTGATGACGCGTGAAATCACCCATATGAAGGCATTCTCAGCTGCGCTCGAAAGCATGGGCAAACCGGCGTTTTCAATTGGTTCGATTCCGCCAACGCCTGGCCTGGTGGATGAATTTTTCAATGATTCGACCGGAACAGGAGACCGCGGCGAGACAGATGCCGAGGGGCCATGGAACACGGGCGGAGACTGGGTGAAAGTAGATAATCCTGCGTTCCAATCCTTGGAATCAGAAGCGACTGGGGAGCGGACGCCGACATCTGGAGCAAAAGGAAGCGCGCGGAAAGCGAAGCGATAGCAAGGGAGATCACAATGGGAGAAATGAAAGAACTACTCGTCGACGAGTTACGGGATTTGTTGCATGCGGAAGGGCAGCTCGTCGCTGCACTGCCTAAAATGGCGGAAGCGGCGAATCACCCCAAGCTGAAGGAAGCGTTCGAGAAGCACTTGGTTCAAACGCAGGGGCACGTCGAGCGATTGAAGAAAGTCTTCGAGCTACTTGAAGAAGAAGCTCGGCCGAAGCCTTGCAAAGCCATGATGGGCTTGGTTGAAGAGGGCAAGGAGACTATTGAGGAGGGCGGCGAAAAAGATCGCTTGATCGCCGACATCGCACTGGTTGCTTCCGCTCAAAGGGTGGAGCACTACGAAATCGCCGGATATGGCAACGTTCGCAGTTTGGCCCGGCTGATTGGAGAAATGGAAGTGGCTGACCTGCTGACCCACACGTTTGGTGAAGAAGAAGCCGCCGATCATCTGCTCACTACGATTTCGGCGCCGATCTTACAGGAAGCCGTATTGGATGACAAAGATGTGATCGGAAAGAAGACCGGAAAGCGCGAGAGCAAGAAGCCGAATTTGAGTTCTGTGCAAACACGGTGATGCGGTTGTGCGCCGACGATCGTGAAGGTTACTCGGCGCACTGCCGAAGCCGTGAGAACGAACGCTCATTATTCGAGACATTTTACGCCCATGGAGCAGCCGCAAGCTGTAAACCGAGGCAATCCGCTGCTGGCTAACGGCAGAGGAATGGCGTTTCTGTCACATCGCGGATCGGCCTAGGCCGAGATTTTTTTCCGCGTCCGACCTCGGCGGATGCCCGCGAACTTAAGCTGGTGCGCCCGGACAGATTCGAACTGCCGACCTTCTGGTTCGTAGCCAGACGCTCTATCCAGCTGAGCTACGGGCGCAACACAGATGATCAGTATAACAATGCTATGCGTTCGAACTAGCGGGTTGCAATACCGGAACGTGAGCCGATTGCTGTACGCTTAACGCCATGACACAGTTCCGCCCGCTCGCTTTGGCCCGATACAGCGCCTCGTCTGCCACTCTCACAAACGCGTCGGGATTCCGCTCAGAGCCGTCCGAAACGGTCACTCCGAAACTCGCCGATACCCGTATTTCGGTACCGTCAACCATCATCGTGCTTGCTTGCAATTTAGCGCGCATGCGTTCTGCCTGGTGGGCAGCCTGCTCAAGTTCGCAATTCGGCAGCACCACAAGAAATTCCTCGCCCCCATATCGTCCCACTTGGTCGTAGGTCCGCATGTTGGCGCGCAATCTCGCGGCCGTCTCACGTAATACGGCGTCGCCCGCGAAATGGCCGTGGGTGTCGTTGATTTTCTTGAAGTGGTCTACGTCGAGGAGAATGACTCCAACGCTTCGGAGGTCGCGATGGCAGCGCGCGAGTTCCTGCTCGAGCGTCGCAGAAATCGCTGAGCGATTCGGCAACATAGTCAAAAGATCTTTGTTGGCTCGCTCGCGCAGCTCCTCGCGTGCTCTCAGTAACTCCATTTGCAAGTCGATGATGCGCTTCCCGGCGCGCAAGCGTACCTGCAACTCGTGCCGGTCAAAGGGCTTGACGACATAGTCGTCCGCTCCCGCTTCCAGTCCTTCCACCGTTTCATCCTTGGTGTGTTTTGAGGTGAGTAACAGAATATATGTGTAAGGCTCGCGATGAGTCTCGCGCACCCGCCTGCACACTTCCGGACCAGTCACATGCGGCATAACCCAGTCGAGAATCGCGAGTGGAGGCGAGTCGGGTTCGGCCAAGATATCCCAAGCCTGAGCGCCATTTTCCGCCACTACCACTTCATAGCCCCATTGCAGCAGTGCGCCCCGCAGCATGATGCGAGAGGTGGCGTTATCGTCGGCTATCAGCACTTTCATTTTTCGACCCGGTTCCGCATCCCTAAGAAGCTAATCGTCCGTTGCAGCCGAAAAAGTTAGCCGCACGCTGAGAAAAGCCGGTTTTTGGTCGACTCCTCTTCCATTGCCGCACTAATTCTGAAAATGGAGAAAGAAGTCCTGCCTTCTACTATGAGGCGAGGTCCCGCATCGGTCAATACCTCGGGATATTTCTACAAAACGCATGAGTTACAAAACGAATTCTATAATAGGTGTACCCAAGGAATTTCCCAGGATGCGGAACCCTTTTGAGTAAAGGAGCTTGCATGAACAATTCAGTGCTCGTGCCCATGGTTGTTGAGCAGACCTCGCGAGGCGAACGCGCCTATGACATCTACTCTCGACTCCTGAAAGAAAACATCATCTTTCTCGGTACGCCCATCGACGACAATGTTGCGAACCTGGTTATCGCCCAGATGCTATTTCTGGCCGCAGAGGATCCGGAGCGAGATATCTCGTTATATCTCAACTCTCCAGGCGGTTCGATTACGGCTGGACTCGCAATCCTGGATACCATGCGACTGGTTGAGCCTGACATCGTAACGTATTGCGTCGGCCAGGCTGCCTCTATGGCCGCCGTCCTCCTGGCCTGCGGCACCAAGGGCAAACGCTTCAGCCTCCCGCATTCCCGCATACTCATTCACCAGCCCTCTATGAGCGGGTTGGGTGGACAGGCTGCGGACATTGATATCTACGCCCGGGAAATTCTGCGCATGCGGCAATCTCTGAATGAGATTTTGGCTGATGCCACAGGTCAGCCGGTCGAGAAGATTGCGCGCGATGTGGATCGTGATTACATATTGGAACCCGATGCCGCGCTCGATTACGGCATGATTGACCGCGTTATTTCAAGCCGCGAACTCCATCCCGTTCCGGCGCGCTAACGCCGTCCGCAGCATTAAAGCAATTTAACACTATGCCCTAAAGCACGCCCTAGAGTGTACCCCTCCAAAGTTTATGGGGAATCCGCGTTACCTGTTCGGACCGGCAAAGTCTATGCTTTCGGACCATCGCGACCTGTTTCAAGCCGATTACGGCATGTTCCATGCAGGAGCGAGAATCTGATTCGCAGATTCGCCGGTTGTTTTCGGCTTGACCCCATTTTCAAGGCTGCGTTAGAGTAATGCTTTCGCTATACTTTCATTGAGTCATTAAGTCGGTTTATTCAACGATGCTGCGATCCCGCCCGATGTTAATGGGCTTCGTCCTCCTGGCTGCGGCCACTCTAGGCAGAGCCCAGAGCGGCAATACCGAACCGGCAGATCCTGCCGTGACGAGCGAATCAGCACCGGTTAGAGTCCATGCATCTGAAGCTGACGATTGCTTAGCTCAGGCCGAAAAGCACTTCAACGCGGGCCGGCAATTTTATTTCCAAGACGATCTGACCGCTGCTCGCCGGGAATTTGACGCCGCCATAGACGCTCTGTTGAATGCTCCCGAAGCGTTGCCGGACCACCAGCGAATCGAACGGCGATTGGAGGAAATGGCCGATCTGATTTACCGATTCGACGTTGAGAAGCTCGGCGCCGGCCAAATGGAGGACGCCGTGGCCTTCGATAAAGCGCCAATCGATGAGATCAGCCATATGACGTTCGGCATCGATCCGAATCTCGCGCCTAAGCTGAAAGCGGAGCTTAATCAGACTGCTTCCGCGATACCTCTCGAATTGTCCGACCCGGTCTTGGGCTTTGTACATTTCTTTTCGACCGACCGCGGACGTAACATCCTTTTGGCTGGTTTGCGCCGCTCTGGCCGCTACAAGCCTCTCATTGAACGCATCTTTGCCGAAGAGGGCGTGCCGCAGGAATTGCTCTATGTTGCGCAGGCTGAATCAGGTTTCTTGCCGCGCGCTGTCTCGAACAAACAGGCCGTCGGCATGTGGCAGTTTATTGCCGGAACCGGGGCGCAATACAGCCTGGTGCGCACTTCGACGTCCGATGACCGCTTGGATCCGGAAAAGGCCACTCGGGCGGCGGCCAAACACCTGAAGGACCTGTATGCCCGTTACGGCGACTGGTACTTGGCGATTGCTGCTTATGACTGTGGCGCGGGTGCGGTGGATCGCGCCGTCGAGCGGACCGGCTATGCGGACTATTGGGAGTTGCTCAAGCGCCATGCATTACCCAAAGAAACGGCCAGCTATGTCCCCATTATTGTCGCGATGACGATCATGGCTAAGAACCCGCACGACTACGGTTTGGAAGACATTCAGCTCGATGCACCCATTGAATATGATTCAATTCAATTGACTGCGCCGACGAACCTGAACCTGATTGCCGATGCGACCATGCAGCCGTTATCCACGATTCAGGATCTGAACCCGTCTCTGCTGAGAATATTGGCTCCGTCAAACTTCCAGATTCACGTTCCGAAGGGCGCCGCTGAAGTTGCGGAAGCCGCGCTCGAGTCGGTTCCTGCTGCAAATCGGCAAGCTTGGCGTTTGCATCATGTCCAAGGGGGCGATACTCTCGAAACGATCGCCAGAACTTACCATTTACCGGCCGAGCGGATTATCGCGGTAAACCAGGCTACAGATTCACTCGAATCGGGAGATATGCTTTTCATCCCCGCTATTTATCACGAGGAAACCCGTCCCCGGTATCGTCGATCCTGGAGAACCCATCGCAAAATAGGTGTGTCTGCAGCGTTACGGTCGAATAAATCCGTTTCCACGCAACACGGCGGTCCGGGTTCGGCTGGTCATCGCGTGCCGTCGCAAGTTTTGCACCGTAAAGCGGCGGTCAGGACAGCCACCTTCAATCAGAGTAATAGATAGTCCATTTCCATCGATTCCGTATAGCTCTCGTTTTCCGCTGAACTTTTCGACTTACCCCACCGTTGACTCATTGGTTGTGAAATCATTTGCGTTCTCGCATCATCTCGATGCATAGTGAGTAGGTCGCGTAAAGGAGAAGCGCATGAGCTTGGTGTACTGGCTTAGTCCAGATGATGAAAATGACGACTTCGACTACGAAGATGAGCACGTAGAACTGGAGTCAGACAAAGACGAATACGATGACGACGAGGACGAGGATGAAGAGGAAGTGTCCCCGGCGGCCAAGCCTACCAAAAGAGCAGCAAAACACGATGCTGCATCAGCGGAAAACAGAGATGCAGCCGGCCCCGAACAAAAGGAAACGGGTACTCATGCTACGGGTTCTGGCTCGGACACGGCTGATGTCACGACCGAGGACGTAGGCGGAGCGGAGATCATTCAAGAAAATCGCACAGCCGCAAAAAAGAGCGCACCTAGGAAGGCAGCTGCGAAAGGCGCGGCACCGAAGAAGGCCGAGGCCAAGAGACCTGCGCCTCTGAAGAAAGCCGCAGTAGCAAAGAAGCGGAGCGCATCGAAGAAGAGCACTTCGGCAAGGAAAGTGAAATCCAGCAGGTCCGCTAAAAAAACGGGGCACAAACCCGCTCAGAAAAGCTCGGCGAGGAAAAGCTCCGCCAAGAAGAGCTCGGCAAAGAAAGCCTCGCCCCGGAAAGCTGGCGCGAAGAGCGCAGGCGGCAAAAAAGCGGCAAAGAGAAGAAGGTAAGTAGGACGGTTGTAGAAAACGGGTGTCCTACGGGGCGTTCGAGAACGGCGTCCTTTGCTTCCCGTTTGGAACTTACTGGGGCTCTTTGCGCAGGACCGAGCGACACCGTTCGAAAAGCTCGATCAGGGAGTCTGCGTACTCCTCGCTTGTGCGGGGACCCTTGCTTCCGAATCCTGTTGTGGTCGTGCCCTTTCCGTAGCTGGTTGTTACCGCGATGAACTTCATTAATTCGAGCGCCACCTCGTCGGGGCTTTGTCTCGGCGATTCCCTTTCTGAACTCGGTTCAGCCATGCTTTGCGTTGTGCTCCTTGTGGTGCAGACTAAGATCTAGCCTGATTCTCTCATTAGCCTCGGTTCATGCCCGTCCGCGCGCGTAGTCTGATTCGAAAGATGCGAGGTGGCGCCCAAGCTCATTTAGTGGAGGCAGAGGATGGCGCGTTTTACGTCGTCAAATTCACCAACAATCCGCAACATCGCCGAATACTGATCAACGAATGGCTGGCGTGCTCATTTCTGCGGTACTTGCAGATTCATGTGCCAGATACCGCCGTTATCGAACTAACGCGCGAATTCATCGGGAGCAACCCCGACCTCTATCTGTCAATCGGTCCGCGTCGTGAACCGGTTTTGCCCGGGCTGCACTTCGGTTCACGGCTCGCGGTACACCCGGATCGCGTAGCCGTCTTCGATTTTTTACCAGACAAGCTTCTAAGCAAAATTGAAAATCGCGTCGAATTCCTGGGAGCGCTGGTCTTCGACAAATGGGTCGCTAACGCCGATTCGCGGCAAGCCATTTTTTTCCGGGCCCGGGCCAAGACCTGGACACCCTTGAAAGGCGAGGCGCCAGCGCGGATTGGCTTTTTTGCTCAGATGATTGATCATGGGTTCGCGTTCAACGGCCCGCATTGGGAGTTCCAGGATTCTCACCTTCAGGGGCTATACTTCCGAACTGCCGTATATGACGAAGTCCGTTCGCTCGACTCGTTCCAGCCCTGGATCGCCATGGTCGAAAATTTTCCGCTCGAAGTCGTCGATTCCGCCTGGAAGGAAATTCCGCGGGACTGGCTGCAAGATGACGAAGCGCCGCTGGAGGATTTGTTGGAGAGATTGCTCAAGCGGCGGTCGCGAATTGCTGCCTTGATTCACGAAGTACAGCGCAACCGGGCTACTGCTTTCGCAAATTGGCGGTGATCTCACTAGAGATGCGGTCGGCTGTCAGGGGAGCTAGCAGAATTCCATTCCGGTAGTGTCCGTAAGCCAGGTACAGGCGTTCGGAGTGCCAGGAACCCATGCGGAGAGCTTCGCTGCCCGGCCGTAACCCGGTCCATACCTCGGAAGGCGTTGTCTCTCGAAGGTGCGGAAACACAAACCCGGCCTGCTCAGTGAGCGATGCAACTATCTCCGATCGTATTTCGCGGTCGAAACCTACATGCTCTACGGATGCTCCGCAGATCAAGAGTCCGCTGGCACGTTGCAGGAGGTAAGCATGTCGATGGCGGACGACAGTATGACAGGTCTGCTCCGGCTGTTGATATCCGATCAAATGGCCTTTGACCGGCTCTGCGGAAGGGGGAGCGGGGAGGCCTTCGACCATAATGGCGTTGCTCCAGGCTCCCGCCGCCACGACAACGGCTTCGAATGTTTCTCTGCCCCGGCCACTTTCAACTATCGCTTCCTTATCCGAGATGTGAAGTCTGTACACGGGACAGTCTTGCCGGATGGAAACACCAGATTTCTGAGAAGCAGCCGCAAGGGCCACCATTATCTCGCGTGCGTTGACGATTGCATCTTCGGAATAGAAGAATGCGCCGGCGAGCCCGTCCATGCGCACTCGGGGCCAGAAGGTAGATACGTCTTCCAGCGGCACCGGCTTCGAGCGAATCCCCGTCCGAGCCTGCCGAGCCGCCCGACTCTGTAAAGCATCCCACTCAGGTTGCGAATAGGCCAAATCCAGCGCGCCGCATTCCTGATAATCGATAGCCAGCCCAGTTGCTTCCTCAAGCTCGCCAACGAAGCGGGAATAGAGCCGGCGCGATTCGGTTGCGAGACATGCGAGATCGGACGGGCCTTCAATTTCTCCACCCGGCGAGAGCATTCCGGCGGCCGCCCAACTCGCCTCCTCGCCGATGGATCCTTTGTCGAATAGAGTAACTCGCAAGCCGCGCTGGGCGAGACGCCAAGCTATTGACGTGCCGATGATCCCGCCGCCGGCTACTGCAACGGTCCCAACTCCAGCAGTCGGACCCGCTTTGCTCACGCCGATTCCTGACGAGGCGCCGCTTCGGGGTTTCCTTTCTTCACGATTTCCAAAAACGCTGTTGCGGCATGACTCAAGGCTCGCCGGCCCGGGTAAACCAATCGAATCTTGCGTTCCACGGCAATCTCCTTCACCCGGATCTCGCGCAACAGATCCTGCCGGATTTCCTGCTCCACGCACATTTGAGGAAGGAATGCGACGCCTTCGTTGTCCTGAACCAGTCGCCGGATGGTCTCGACGGTGGGCATTTCGACATCCATATTCAGCGGCACTTTATGGCGCTGAAACTCTCGCAAGACGTACTCGCGATACGGCGAAAGGACGTTATGTGCAATGAACGTTTCCATATCCAATTCGGTGATGGATACTTCGCCCCGGTTCGCAAAGCGGTGCTGCGGCGAGACCACGAGTGCGAGCCGGTCCGTGTAAATGACCTGCGAAAGAACGCGCTCATCACCGGGATCGTAGCTGATCACCCCCAGCTCCAGCTCTCCGTCGAGTAACTGTGAGGGGATTTTGCTCGATTCCGTTCGCCTGACCTGTACCTTTACTTTCGGGAACGATCGCCGGTACTGCTCAATGTGACGAATCAGATACAGCGATGTCGATTCGTTCGCTCCAATCGACAGCCTCCCGGCATAATTATCTTTCAACTCCCGAAGGGCATTCTCTAAGTCGGATTCCAGATTTTGGAATCGTTTGGCGTATTCAAGGACGACGCGGCCGGCGTCCGTTAACAGTAGCTCCCGACCTGACCTGTCGATCAGCTTCTCCTTCAGATCGCCTTCTAAACGCTGGATTGCAATGGATATAGCTGGTTGGGTTCGTAGCAGCTTTTCGCCCGCCCGCGAAAAACTGCGTTCAGTCGCTACGGTCAGAAATACTTTTAGGGGATACAGTTCCATCGGGCCCACTTGTTACGTTTATCCCATCATTCTATCTTATGAATAGCCCCAAGACTATAAATTTGAGTAATCGAGCTTATTCATCGTAGGATGGGATATATTAGCGTACTTTGAGGTGCCGAATTTGAGCCGGATCTATATCTTCGATACGACTTTGCGCGATGGTGAACAGTCCCCCGGCTGTAGCATGACGAGATCAGAAAAGCTAAAGATGGCGGGGCAACTTGTCGACCTTGGCGTGGACATCCTTGAAGCGGGATTTCCGATAGCGTCAGACGGCGACTTTGAGGCTGTCGACGCAGTGAGCCGTCAATTTCCGTGGGTGCAGGTAGCCGCACTAGCGCGGGCGTGCACGCTCGATGTGGAGCGGGCGGCAAGAGCCCTAGAGCATGCCAAGCGGCCCCGCATTCACACTTTTATCGCAACGAGCGAAATTCATCTCAAGCACAAGTTGCGGAAAACGCAGGAGCAAGTGCTGGATCAGGCGGTCGCGGCTGTCGCGCTGGCGCGAAACTACACGGACGACGTCGAATTTTCGGCCGAGGACGCGACCCGCACCGAGCTCGATTATCTCGAGCAGGTGAGCAAGGCGGTTGTCGAAGCCGGTGCGCGAACCGTGAACCTGCCAGACACGGTCGGCTATTCCGTGCCCGATGAGTACGCGGAGTTGATTGGAAAAATCATCAAGCTGCTCGGCGACCGCGCGGTGGTCAGCGTGCATTGTCACGACGATCTCGGGCTGGCCGTAGCGAATTCGCTTGCGGCCGTGACGGCGGGCGCAAGGCAAGTGGAATGCACCATCAATGGAATCGGGGAGCGCGCGGGCAATGCGGCGCTTGAAGAGGTCGTGATGGCTATTAAGACGCGTTCCGACCGTCTGCCGTTTGAGACGAAGATCCAATCCGAAAAGCTTTTCAGTGCGAGCCAGACTCTCGCGCAATGCATCTCGTTCGGTCCTCAGCCCAACAAAGCCATCGTGGGCGAGAACGCGTTTGCCCATCTGGCCGGCATCCATCAGGATGGATACCTCAAAGAGAAAACGACCTACGAGATTATGGACCCGCGGAGCGTGGGCGTGCCAGAGAGCAAACTGGTGCTCGGAAAACATAGCGGAAGGCATGCGCTAAAGAAACGCACCGAGGATTTAGGATTCCAACTCAGGCGCGAAGAGCTTGACGACGTGTATCGTGAATTCACCGTGCTCTCCGACAACAAGAAGGGCGTGCGCAACGACGAAATTGCGGCGTTGGTACGGGAAGTCGTCGGTCGCGGTGCTTTTGCACAGACCGCACAGTAATGAAGCGCCCGGCGCGGATTCGATGAATGGAACTGAAAATTCTTTTACTGCCCGGGGATGGCATCGGCGTTGAAGTCGCGCGTGAAGCTGTAAAAGTTTTAACCCACGTTGCCGCTGCATACGGCCATGAGATCGCTTTGAGTGAAGGTCTGCTGGGTGGAATCGCGATCCAGAAGGCAGGTACTCCGTTTCCTGAGAAGACCCGGGAGCTCGCTCTTGAGGCAGACGCAACTCTCATGGGCGCAGTGGGTTTGCCGGAGTTCGATGACGCTCCCCCAGAGAAACGACCCGAACGCGGATTGCTGGCGATTCGTCAAGCACTTCAGGTCTACGCCAATCTACGACCCGTCAGATCGTATCGTTCGCTGGTTCATTCTTCCCCGCTAAAAAACGAGTTGGTCGACGGCACCGATCTGATCATCGTCCGCGAACTGACAGGTGGCCTATATTATGGAACGCCTCGCGGCATTTCAGGCACCGGCAAGGAAGAGCGTGCAGTGAACACAATGGCTTACTCCCGGTTCGAGATTGAGCGCGTGGCGCATGTTGCCTTCCAGCTGGCTCGGAAACGGAGGAAAAAAGTGACGAGTGTCGATAAGTCGAACGTGCTCGAAAACTCGCAACTATGGCGCCGTGTGGTTACTGAGCTTGCGGATGAATATCCTGACATCGCGCTCGATCACCTGTTAGTCGATAATTGCGCCATGCAGCTGGTTCTAAATCCCAAGCGGTTCGATGTCGTGGTGACCGAGAATCTTTTCGGAGACATTTTGAGCGATGAAGCCGCAGTGCTGGCGGGATCAATTGGCATGTTGCCTTCAGCTTCAATCGGAGAGACAAGGGAATCGGGCGCGAGGATCGGCCTCTATGAGCCGGTGCATGGATCGGCACCCGATATTGCAGGTCAGAACAAGGCAAATCCGCTGGGTGCCATCGGTTCGGTGGCGGCTATGCTCGAATACAGTTTCGGTTTAGTAGAAGAGGCGCAGAGTGTTACTTGCGCTATGGAACAAGTCTTGAATAGCGGGCGAGTTACAGCCGATCTGAACCCTGCCGGTAGGCCTGCGACCACTGCAGAAGTGGGCGATGCGGTATGTGCCGCGCTTTCGGCTCGCGCCGCTTCAGCTTAGATTTTCAGGCAGTCATGATAGGTCGGGCGTTTAGGAATTTATGTCACAAGTAGATGGCGGCTCTCCCAAGCCGCGCACAATTATTGAAAAGGTGTGGGACGACCACATTGTTGCGGAGCGTGAAGGCGCGCCCACGCTTTTGTATGTGGATCTGCATCTCGTCCACGAGGTAACATCGCCGCAAGCTTTCGAAGAGTTGCGCCAGCGCAGCCTCCAAGTGCGGCGGCCCGAGCTCACCATCGCCACGACCGACCACAGCATTCCGACCCATCATCGGTCGCTGCCGATTCTGGACAAGGTGGCCGGAGCTCAAATCGAGCAACTCGAGAAAAATTGCCGGGATTTCGGAATTCCTCTCTTTGGGGCGCATCACCATAGGCAAGGAATCGTCCACATCATTGGTCCGGAACTGGGATTGACTCAGCCTGGCATGACCGTCGTTTGCGGCGATAGCCACACGTCGACCCACGGCGCGTTCGGCGCCTTGGCGTTCGGCATCGGCACCAGTCAGGTTGGGCACGTGCTCGCGACGCAGTGCCTGCTGCAGACGCGAGCGAAGACCTACCAAGTGCGAGTGGAAGGTCAACTGAAGAACGGGGTGGGAGCGAAGGACATTATCCTCAATTTGATCTCGCGCATCGGCATAGCTGGCGGCACGGGGCATGTCTTCGAGTACGCTGGTTCTACTATTCGATTGCTCTCGATGGAAGAGCGCATGACGGTCTGCAATATGTCGATCGAGGGCGGAGCGCGAGCCGGCCTCATTGCGCCGGACGACACGACCTATGAGTATCTGGCGGGAAGACCGTATGCTCCCAAAGACGCCGATTGGGATCGCGCCGTCAGCTTATGGCGTAAATTGCCCACCGACAACGGGGCAACATTTGATAAGCACATTGAAATTAACGCAGGCGCACTCGAGCCGATGATCACCTTCGGCACAAATCCCGGTATGGGTATTCCGATTACTGCGCCTGTGCCTGACCCCGCTTCGATTCACGATCCGCTTGAACGTGCTTCTGTTAGCAAGGCCTTGCGCTATATGGATCTGGAATCAGGCAAATCGCTGTTGGGCCACGCCGTGAATGTTGTGTTCATCGGCAGCTGCACCAATTCCCGTATCTCAGATCTCCGGGCAGCAGCGCAGATTTTCAAAGGGCGTAAAGTGAGCCCAAGCGTTCGCGTCCTGGTGGTGCCCGGCTCACAACAGGTGAAAAAACAGGCCCAGGCTGAAGGACTGGACCGGATCTTCAAGGAAGCCGGTGCCGAGTGGCGCGAAGCCGGATGTTCCATGTGTATTGCTATGAATGGCGATCAATTACAGCGCGGTGAGTACAGCGTTTCAACCAGCAACCGCAATTTCGAGGGACGGCAAGGCCAAGGCGGCCGGACATTTTTGGCAAGTCCGTTGACGGCTGCCGCGACCGCAGTCACGGGCGTCGTAACAGACGTGCGAACGCTGCTATAAGGAGACCACACGTGGAAAAATTCACAACCTTCACTAGCCGCGTTGCGCCACTCGCAATTGACAATATCGACACCGATCAGATCATTCCGGCGCGCTTCTTGAAAACTATTTCAATGCAGGGACTGGGAGACCAGCTTTTCTATGATTGGAGATACGACGCAAATGGGAACCCAAACCCTGAATTTCTTTTGAATCAGACTGAAGGGCGTGCGGCAGAGATCCTGCTGGCCGGCGACAACTTTGGATGCGGCAGTTCACGAGAGCATGCTCCGTGGGCGCTGAGGCAGTATGGTTTCCGCGCAGTGATCAGCACTTCTTTCGCCGACATTTTTCGCGGAAACGCGCTGAAGAACTCTCTACTGCCGATTGTCATTCCCCGCAAGGCACATGTCGCGTTGTTTAATACGGTGATGGGTAACCCCGCAGCGACCGTCACAGTAGATTTGGCCGAGCAAAAACTTACTCTTCCGGATGGCTCCGCAGTCTCCTTCCCGATTGATGCCTTTTCGAAGTACTGCATGGTGGAAGGCGTTGATGAACTCGGTTACATCCTGAAGCAGCAGCCTGCGATTGCCGCTTACGAGGCCCAACGCCCGCTGACAATCGACACGCTTGCCGCTCGCTAGCAGCCAACGGTACTCCCGGAAACCTTTTTGGAAATTGACGTGCAAGAAACAGCAGGTGCACGCTAGACTCCGGAGCTGTAAAGCGGCAGGGACGAGTATCCCATGAGGGTGAACATGCGGGGCGAGCCGAGGAGTCGTTCCAGCAAGACCTACTCTATTTCGTGGCAGGACGAAGACGAGCTAACGCATTCGGCGCAGGTTCAGGGGATAGACTCCTCACACTCTGGAGTTGGAATTCTGTGCCCGGTCAAAGTGCAGCCGGGTACCACGGTATACATTCAAGCTCAGGGTGAGAATTCTACAGGTTACACTGTGGTGCATCATTGTACGCCGCGACACCCGAGCTACGTCATCGGACTCGAATTAGTTGAATCGGCCAAGAAGACGCGTGAAGCGCTATTCCCGTCCGATACTGAGCATTACGAATTTCTTCAGATAAGTCCTAACGCGCAACCTGAGACCATCCAACGCGTCTACCGGTTCCTGGCGGCCCGTTTTCATCCGGACAACCCTGAAACGGGCGATACAGAGAAGTTTCTGCTCTTAAACCGAGCCTTTGAAGTACTATCCGACCCGGAGCGCCGCGCCGAGTACGACGCTAAGCTCCGAAACGATCAGGGCCGACCCGTCCAGGCCTTCGAATCAATCGATTTTATGGATGGCATTGAGGGCGAGGTGAACCGAAGACTGGCAGTTCTATCGCTCCTATACAGACGATGCCGTGCGAATGTGCACGATCCGAAGGTCTCGCTGTGTGAGCTTGAGGCCTCGATGGGATTCCCCCGCGAATATCTGGACTTCACGACTTGGTATCTCCGAACCAAGAAATACATCACCCAGGAAGACAATTCCGACTTCGCATTGACATCGCTCGGCGTGGATTACGTGGAATCAAACTACTCGAAAATCCCGGTTCTTGGCAAGTTTCTGAACGCGGGAACGGGATCTGCTAACGGCTTTGGAAGCGAAGCCGCCGCTGAAGTTCCGCATTGTGCAGGGGAAATGTTGATTTCCGCCCCCGGTGAAGGTGTCTCCGAAGAATGGGGAGTTAGCGAATAGTTCGATTGTTTCTTGTGCTTGCGGCATCGCTTTACGAATTCTTGATCCATGCTGTTACAACCCGTAGCAAAATCTGCAATTTCTCCTACAAGGCTCAGCGCCTGCAGACGATCAACACTTAGCGATGGCGTAACGAAACAGCTTGCCCTGGCACTATATATTGTGCAGTGCCGGGCGGAGTTCATCAGCCACATGGGAGGCAACGCGCTCGAGTGTCAGTGACATCGGAACAGCGGTAAGCCATAAATGCAGCGATCTTGAGCCGATGGTGAGGTCGGCGCGATGAATCAGGCGTCCTCGTTCCTGAAGCGAATTCCAACGCTCCGGCGAGCACGGGTACGCCAAACAGACTATCACCCTTGATGTTCGCGCGAGATTCGCATAGGCGAGGACCTGAAGCAAATCATTGCGGTGTTCGTCCCTAAGTTCCTCCACCGTGTTCGACCAGGAATGCTGGTGAAGTTCCTCCCAATGCCGCTTATACTTGGCATCTACGATGACCGTAACGTCCTCTCGCTCCATCAAAATATCCGGAATTAATGATTTCTGTGAACCTAGGTAAGGTGGCTCCCAACGAATGGGATGTACGGTTTCTCGTTTTCGCCCCACCTTCATCTGTGCACCCACTCTTTGCGCGACGACACCGAAAATCGTTTCTACCCAGGCCTCAAAGAACTGGTCCATGGGCATGACCCACGGCAAGCCTTCGAGGTCGCTCAGCCCGGCCAGCCCTCGTTCCTCGACCGTCCATTCGATTGCTTGCAGTCCTTCCAGGTAGCGATCCCTGCGCATTGGCCGCCGAAGCCAACCAGCGAAGGTGGTTGCTGAAGGCACGTAGGGAGAAACCTCCTGCACGCGTTGGAGTATCTGCTGAGCGAATTCGATTAACTTGCGAACAAACCCCCCGTGCTGCTTCTGGGTCTCAAGAGCTTGTAGTTGTCGGTCGACGCTGTAGCGAATTGCTCCCTTAAGCAGTCGATCCTCCCGAAGCTCCGGAAAAGTGCACGGTACGGATAAAAGCGTCGCCTTTGTCAGGCTCTTTGTCGCGTACTCAGTCCATTGAACTCTGCCACGCGGTGCGCGACGTTGCTGGTGGACGAGCTCGAATCGACGATCTAGCGAATCGAGGAGGGCTTTCAGTCTGGTCAGAATCATAAAAGAAAGCACCCAAATTGGCACTCGTCGTTCCGAGCGATGGAGGAGAGGAAGGCGTAACGGAGTTGGGCTTATTCGCCAGCCCATTTCGGCGAGCATCGGCCCTATGCCAGACCATGGAAATCTGGGCTGCACCACGAGTCCATAATCCGGACGAGCGGTGATAGGCGAGATCAGGGGAATTGCGCCTACTGCGCTACCAGCGTGGATCAAGAGCCGCACATCTCGGCCGTCATACCGTTGCTCCACTCGAACCCCGAGCAGTGACATCAAGGCCCGGTTTTGAATCTCAAATTGTTCTGCATTTCGCGCCGCTTGCGCGACTGGATCTCTTAACGACCGAAGATGAAAGAATTCGATTGCCGATCTCTCAGTAGTAGAATGATCCTCCACTTGCAAGCAGATATCATCCGCCCGCGCTACCTTCATCAGCGGTGCCACAGTGAAGTTGCGGCGAGCTCTTCGATGCTTCACAAAACTGTTATCTGTTGGAGATAGGCCCGTATTGGTTCAGCGAAGCCGCTGACATATCCTTGCGCAAGATATTCCTCGAGCAATGGGACGAGGTTCACATGCAGACTCTGTTTGGCCCGGTTCTCCTCCGATTCCAGAAAGTACGAGTGCCCCGGCAACAGAGGAAATGCATCGTCAGCGGCATGTTCGACAAAAATCGAGACGAGGTTCCGAAAGGCTTCTTGCAAAGTCGCGCACCCGTGCTGCTCAACCACGCTCATACGTGGCCACAGCGGAACGAAGGCGAACCGGCGACGAAGCGCGATGTCCACGATCGCGATGCTACGGTCAGCACTGTTCATGGTTCCCAAGATGTGCAAATTCTGCGGTATGAAGAATTTCTTATGAAACGGCTCTCCGAAGTCATAAGGCAGATCAATCTGACGCTCGAATTCGGAGCTTACCTCAAGCAAGAACATCGCTTCTCCAAGAACTTTCGCAAGGTCAGCTCGATTGATCTCATCGATGTGCAAGAGGTACTTGCGCGTTAGATCTTGCATTGCTTGTGCAGCGATTTCCATCAAAGCACCCGGCACAGGCGCAAATCGTAGCCCCAGTTCACTGCCCGTATTCACTGGCGCAAGGCCGCCGATGAAATTCTCATAAGTTGTATTGGAATGGAACTGGATACTTCTTCCTCGACCGCCGTATTCCTCTCTGAGCAGCTCAGTCGCCATCATCGTTTTGCCGGTACCGGGTGGACCCTGGATGATTGCGTAGCGTCGCTTGGCAAGTAGATTCGCAATTTGGCCCTGATCCATGCTCGGCATTAGATGCTCGAACCATCTAGCTCGAATGGCATTGTAGTTGGCCTGACAATTGGCATTAGGTACATAGCCCCGCTCTTCAAAGAGAAGGTCTAAAAATGCGGTTAACGCTGCTTCCGTCGCAATCCGATCGGATCTTGGACAGTACAAGGCGTACATTTCCTTTCCGTATCGGTCAAAGACATCCTTGTATCCCGGCCACGCGTTTCTGACGCTAGCAGGAATCGCAATATCAGTTCGAGTGGGGTCGTGTTTCGCCCAAGCGACGAACTCGCCGCCCCCGTACTCGTGATTCAGCCAAGAACAGATCGCCTGGACTTTTCTTGCGTGACCTGGTCGACCAAGAATTGCTTCATCGGGTGAGAGGCCTTGTGTCCCAATCACCATGCCAAAAAGGCTTGGATGATCGGCAACCGGGAAGATCACGAAAGAAAGTCCGCTATAAGGCCCGGACGAGGGGTTGGATGGATGTATATAAGCCGCAAACGGCACGCCGAATTCTGGGTTCATCTCGGGAGCGCGTAGCGTAGTCGCTTTAGCAGCAGACTTCGGATAACGCCCGTCTGGACTTCCGAAGAGAGCATCGAACGCTATCTTGTTTCGTTCCGTCCACGACTCTAAGGCAGCAGTATGAATAATGTCGAGTAACGGCGCAATACTCAATTCAATCTCCGATCAGTGTCTATGTATAGCGCATTGACTCTTTGGCAGCTCGATGACGCGTTCCGTCGGTTTGCCGAAGACCACTTTTTGCATGTTATGGTGTAGCTAGTGTCGTTCCCCTTGAACTTCCAGCTTGAACAATACGAGGGGCCGCTTGATCTCCTGCTTGACCTCATTCGCAAGCAGCAAATCAATATCTACGACATCCCCATCGCCCGCATCACTGCGCAGTATCTCGACTACATGCAGAAAGCCCTCGAACTCGATATAGAGCTCAGTTCCGAGTTCGTGTACACGGCCGCAACTCTTATCCATATCAAGAGCAAAATGCTGCTGCCGCAGGACCCCGAGCTCGACAAAATTTCGCCGGCGGAAGATCCACGCAAGGAACTGGTTGATCGGCTTCTTGAGCACGAGCGGTTCAGAAACGCAGCGGAAATGTTGCAGCAAAAGCGTGTCATCGAAGAAGCGCTCTGGTCAAACCCGCACATTCAGCAGTTCCTGTCGGAAGACGAACGCCCCAACCTAGCCGTCACAGTATTCGATCTCGTCAGGACATTCCAAATCGTCGTGGACCGTGCAAAGAACCGCCCGACTTACCGGGTAAACAGCGACGACGTCAGTGTTTCGGACATGATCCAGTATTTGCAGCATCAGCTCGGCCGATCCCGGAAGCAGCCCATCTCTGCCATCCAGCTGTTTGAAGGGCAGCGCAGCCGTCGAGCCATGATCTGCCTCTTCCTTGCGATTCTCGAGCTTGTCAAAGATCACGCAGTGGAACTTACACAGAGCGAGGCTTTCGGCGATATTGATCTGGTGAGAGGGTCAGGTTTTCAAGAATCACAGCAGTACGCTCACGATCTGGCCGCGGTAGAGAAGGAATATCACTGATAAACCGCGATGCAGGAACTGCAAGATGAAAGTAACATCGCGAGTACGGACGAAACAGCTCGCGAGAGTGGATCTGATGAGGCCGCAACAGAACGCGAACTGCTGATTTCAGAAACGATGCCGCAGCCGGATTCGAGCACGAATTCCCCGGCAACTTTGAAAGCAGTGATCGAGGCGGCCATCTACATCACAGATGAGCCACTCACGCCAGAGCAAATCGCTTCAGCCGTTGAGCAGCCAACCGATCGCGTAAAAGAAATTCTGAACCAACTCGTCACGGAGTATGCTGCCCCGGATCGCGGCTTATCGATCCGAGAACTTGCTGGCGGCTACAAGATGGCGACCAAGCCCGAACATCACGAATCGATTCGCCGCTTCGTGAAGAACCTGCAGCCATCGCTCAAACTCTCGCTTCCCGCGCTAGAAACTCTCGCTGTCATCGCCTACAAGCAACCGATCACCGCTCCAGAAGTGATGGAGATCCGCGGAGTCCAAGGTGCCGGGGTTTTGAAAACGTTGCTGGACCGGAAGCTGATCGCCGCCGCTGGAAGAAAAGATGTCCTGGGCAAGCCGATTCTGTACAAGACCACGCGCGAGTTTCTGATTCAATTCGGCCTTAGCTCGCTCGCGGAGTTGCCGACCCTTAAGGAGTTCGAAGAGCTTGGACGCTTTGCCTTAAGCGATTCTGACGAGAGTGGCTCAATAAAGAGCGGTACAGAAGCGAGTGCTGATCTGAGTGCGCCAGACCTACTGGCAGACACGGGTGCCCACGCCGAAAACCAGCGATCGGAAGCGAAACACTCGCAAGAACAGCGAAGTGATGGCTGAAGAACGCCTGCAAAAGATCCTGGCGCATGCGGGCGTGGCGAGTCGGCGGAAAGCAGAAGAACTGATTTCGGCAGGTCGGGTCTCGGTGAACGGCCAAACCGTCAGTGAGCTTGGTTCGAAAGCTGATTTATCCGTGGACCGCGTCAAGGTGGATGGTCGCACACTGACGGCACCGAAGCATCACCTCTACTTTGCCTTTAATAAGCCGAAAAATTGCGTGACGACGCTCCACGATCCGCAAAAGCGTCAAACGGTGATTTCCTTTTTCAAAGGCTTGCAGGATCGTATTTATCCCGTCGGACGGCTGGACTATGCAAGCGAAGGCCTGTTGCTGCTCACGAATGACGGCGAGTTCGCAAATAGGCTCATGTCGCCTGAGAGCCATGTTACGAAAACTTACCTTGTCAAAGTGAATGGCGCGCTCACCTCGGAGCAGGAGGAGCAGTTTCGTCGCGGCATCCCGATGCATGGGCGCCGGACCGCACCTGCTGGGTTGAAATTGATTCGGAAAGGGGAGAACCCTTGGTATGAAGTTCGTTTGATCGAAGGCCGTCAAAATCAGATTCGGATTATGTTCAAGCACTTCGACCACTTGGTTGAAAAGCTGAAGCGCATCAAGATTGCCTTTCTTGAATTAGGGAACCTAAAACCAGGCGCATATCGCACGTTGACCAATGTAGAGGTTGCTCGGTTTCGCAAGATCCTACAATCGAACGGGGACGTCGCCGCGCAGCATGCGTTGAAACATGATGAACGACACACAAATCGCTGAACTGCTGCGACAGGCCAAGACAATTGCCGTAGTTGGCCTATCGAATAATCGAATGCGCGCAAGCTTCGGTGTTTCCAGGTTTCTGCAGCGGCAAGGCTACCGCATCATTCCCGTCAATCCGAAGGAAACCGAGGTTCTCGGCGAGCGCGCCTATGCCTGTCTGCGGGACGTGCCGGACGATATCGATATTGTTGATATTTTTCGCCGCTCCGAAAAAGTTCCAGACACGGTAGATGACGCGATTCAAAAAGGGACGCGCTGCATCTGGATGCAGGAAGGTATTGTCAACGATGCGGCCGCCCAGAAAGCGGAATCAGCCGGTATTCCTGTTGTCATGAACCGATGCATTCTGAAAGAACTCGCCCGGCTTCTCGGATAGCTGTACTTCGCGCAAGCGATCCACGCGCTAGACTACTCTCGTAAAGCCATCCTGCGACATGCATCGGTCATTGGTGCGCCTTGCAACGTGTTACGCGTTCGCGTTAACTGTATTCTTCGCGCTGACGAGCTGCGGTACGCAGTCGAGTAGTGCCATCGGAGAGGCGTACGTCGCCCCAGCATCGATAAATCTTCGCCACGAGCTCACGCAGAAGAACAGCACAGTCGCCTTGCTCAAACATGGCGATCGCGTTAGCATCCTGGACGTTCGTCGCCGGTTCGTGAAGGTTCGCACCGCGAACAGCGTTGAGGGCTGGATCGATTCTACCCAGCTTCTCAGTTCCGAACAAATGGACCAGATACGCCACGACAGGCAACACGCACTGGCGCTGCCATCGGAGGGCTCCGCCACGGTCTTCGAAGCACTGAACGTTCATATTGAACCGAACCGGCAATCTCCCGCACTCGCCAGGATTCAGGAGGCAGGTTCGATCACGGTTCTAGGTCACAAACTCCAGCCGAAAACGGCCGGACCAGTACCGGGCTCCGCGCTGATCTTCGAGAAACCACAGCCATCAACGCGCCGCCAACGCAGAGAAAGGCAATCGAAGGCCATTTATCATCTTCCTCCTAACCCGCCTGCTCCGAAGCCACCCGCTAATTGGCAGGAGCTCTCGGCGGAGCGCATTGATGGCTCAAGCAGCACTGCGGAGATGAAAGCTGATCGGGAAAAAAAACCTGTCACCAAAATAGAAGCTCCCGGGAAACCGGTGATTCTCGAGGACTGGTCGCTGGTCCGTACGAAAGACGATCAGACGGGATGGGTTCTCACGCGCAACTTGATTATGTCGATCCCCGATGAAGTGGCGCAGTACGCGGAAGGCAAACGCATTACTTCCTACTTCGACCTCGGGGCGGTCCACGACGAAGTCAAGGGTACGAAACATAACTGGCTTTGGACCACGTCCTCCGTTGCCGAACCGTACGACTTTGACGCTTGGCGCGTGTTTCTGTGGAACCGCCGTCGGCACCGTTACGAAACTTCCTACCGCCAGCATGACCTCGAAGGCTATTTCCCAGTCCATGTAGATTCGCCTGGCCCAGATACGTTTGAGCGCATTTTCCAACTGATCACGAAGGATGATGACGACAATCTGTGGCGCCGCAATTACGTTTTCGATGGCGTGCGAGTCCGTCTGACGGGCAAGGAAGAATACCACGCGGGGGTTTCCGCAAACGGTAATAAAGTTGGCGCCCTGAACATAAGTCAGCTTCATGCGAAGTTGCCCGAGCAAGGATGGTTCCGCCGTCAGTGGAGTGTGTTTAAGAGAAAGTTGGGCGCCGCGCCCTAAGCCTCTTCGATTTTGCCCGCTATCTCGACTCTGTCCATTGCCAGGAACTGCTTTACATGCGGCTCTTCGCACTGTGCCAGTTCCGACACTGGCCCGAAGTAGATCGCTTCGCCTTTATACAGAAAAACCACTGAGTCGGCCACCTTGCGCATGAGATCAAGATCGTGAGTCACTACGATTGAAGTCAAGCCTAGCTGGCGCTTCAGCCGAAGCATTAGATTGCCTAGATCGTCCGACATGATCGGATCTACCATCGTCGTTGGCTCGTCGTAGAGGATGCACTCAGGCTGCGCCGCAAGCGCTCGCGCGATTGCCACGGCCCGTTTATAACCTGTAGATAGATCGGCTGGAAACAGATCTTTGACGTGTAAAAGATCCACCATGTCCAGTAGGCCGTTAACTACCTCTTCCTTGTTCTGCTCGTTGTAATCTTCTCGAAGCTCCAGAGAGAAGAGAATGTTTTCTCCGACGGTCAGAGAATCGAAAAGTGCGCCTGACTGAAACACCATCGTGACCCTTTTCCGGATCCGTCGTAACTCGGCCTCGACCATGTTGGTGATATCCGTATGCGCCACGATGATGGTTCCCTTGTCGGGCTTCAGGAAACCCATGATGTGGCTTAGGGTCACAGATTTTCCAACTCCGCTTCGCCCGATGATCGCTAGTGTCTTCCCGGCATCGACGTAAAAACTTACATCGATCAAGACAGGATGATCAAACTTCTTGCTGACGTCCCGGAATTCTATGTAGTGCGGGTGATCCTCAACCGGCATGGCGTGCGCCCACCGTCAGTGAGCCTGTTCCCACGCCGCCCATTCCTGAGGGGTGTTGATGTTCCACATTGCAGTGCTACTTTCTAGCGCAGTGGCGTTCAGTTCGCCCAGCAGATCCATCAATCTCAACCGGCCTTGGTCGAGCGCCTTCCGCACGGCAGGCAAGCAGCCGCTCCGGTAAACGGCACACAAAGGATGCAGGACGCCACTTCGCTCGCTGCTCGCCACGCACAGGGCATCGGTTTGGCGGGCTTTCAGCAAAAGTCGCCAAAGCCAATCAATCTCAAGCCCCGGCATGTCGCAGGCGACGATCAGATTTAACTCACCACGCCCGCTCTCGAGCGCCGCTTCTATGCCGCCCAGGGGCCCCATTCCCGGACGCGGATCGGGAAAACAGTCGAATCCAAGATTTCGGTACCGATCTGAGCCGCCGACGAGCGCAGCTGTGCCGGCGGCAGCAGACACCTTTGCCGCTATCTCCTCTATCAGCAGACCCGATCTCAGCGGCAACAGCGCCTTATCCCATCCCATTCGCGAGCTGCGTCCGCCAACTAGCACGAAACCAGCCGCTTGCATGAAAAAATGGTAACACTTGCTTGCAGATTTTCCAGGTATAATCGAACCAACAAAGCTTTACCGTTTTTGTCTCATGCTTTGGTGCAGCTGGTTACTTGCAAACGAGTGTCTGAAAGCACGTGGCACCGTGCCTTGCAGCTTGCTGATTCGGAGGAGCGATTGTACTTACACACTCGCTGAGTGACTTTAGATGTTCCGCCTCCCCCACTCGGCCGTCCACTTTTCCGCCGCGCTGACCTTGTGCGTCGCAGGGCAGCTGTCAGCGCAATCGCACATGTCATCTCGCGTTCAAGCCATCCGGTTTTGGTCGTTTGGGGATGTCACGCGCGTCGCCATTCAGACTGAGGGCTATTACAGGCTTAAATCTGATCAGATCGATAATCCTTCACGCCTGTATTTCGATCTAACCGGTTTAAGGCCACCCTCCGCGCGTCATCACGGCGTCGAGACAATTCAGGTCGGTGACCGTCGGCTTAGACAAATTCGCATTGCGGAGGTCAGCCCGGGCACAACTCGTGTTGTTTTCGACCTCGAGGGCCCGGTTGAGGTCGTCTCATCTGAGCTGGTCAACCCCGAGCGGCTGGTCATCGAAATCCGCCCCAAGGGCACCAGTCTTCCGGCTCTCTCCGTGACCCATAGCATCACCGGGTCAAAGCGCTTAGGCTCTAATCCCGAAGACGTTTCTTCGCCGGAGAACACGAACATTGCTGCCGCGAGTGCTTCAGCGTCGTCGCCCGAGTCGGCGCTGCCCGCTCTGAACAGGCCGCCATTGGAGGGCATTGCGGTTGGATCGTCAGATACATCCATGGAAACATCCGAAGATACATCCAACCTCTCGTCACCGCCTCAGATA
Source organism: Bryobacteraceae bacterium (assembly GCA_051003475.1). Taxonomy (GTDB): domain Bacteria; phylum Acidobacteriota; class Terriglobia; order Bryobacterales; family Bryobacteraceae; genus Bog-105. The sequence continues at coordinate 47,855 of JBPCLH010000070.1, read as the reverse complement.
AACACGACGCCTCGAATCGACTCTCCTACTCCCGGCGTAACGACGGTGGTTAACTCGAAAACCGAGCATAATCGACCGCCCTCACCTTCCGCGATTACCTCTTCTCAAAGGCGTGACCCTCAGCGCGTCAATCCGACTGCCAACCTGAAAGTGGACGCGCGGTTGAGAACCGGCTCCCTCCTCGCGACTTCTTCTGTCACGCTGAACCGTGGACTCAGAATTGCGACTCCGGCAAAAACGGACAGCGGCGGTGATCGATCCCTGGTCCGCGTATTTGGATTGAAGCTGGGCAAGGTGGTTATCGATGCCGGACACGGGGGCCACGACACAGGAACCATCGGCCCTCACGGTTTGATGGAAAAGGACCTCGTGTTAGACGTCGCTCTGCGTCTTGGAAAGCTGATCAATCAGCAGCTCGGCGCGGAAGTTGTCTACACACGCTCCGACGACGTTTTCATTCCTCTCGAGGATCGCACCAAAATCGCGAATGACGAGAAGGCTGATCTGTTCATCTCGATTCATGCGAATTCCTCGCCTGAGCCCAGCGCAACGGGTATCGAGACTTACTATTTCAATCTCACGGCGGACAAAACCGAGTTGGATCTCGCCACGCGCGAGAATGCGACTTCTGTTAGTTCCATTTCCGATTTGAACGACTTACTGCATAAAGCCGTATTGAAGACGAAATCGGATGAGTCGCGCGAATTCGCGCAGAAAGTGCAGGCTTCGCTCTGGGGAACCTCTGTGAGAATGAACAGCCACTCGCGAGATCGCGGTGTGCGCCAAGCGCCATTCGTCGTCCTGATCGGCGCGACCATGCCGTCGATTCTTGCGGAGATCGGTTTCGTCTCGAATCCTCATGACGAGAGGCTGTTCAATAGGACAGACCAACGCGCTAGGATTGCAGAAGCTCTTTTCAAGGGCATATCGCAATACGCGAGCTCCCTCAGTCACGTCCAGATTGCACGGGCTGTGTCGCAGTAATCGCGACCTCTACGGTCTTATTCGCCGCACTATCTCCTCCCGGCAAATCCCCCGTTTGCTTCGCCGGACGAAATCTATAAGATGCGCAGTGTGCTCCGATGGAACCTCCGCCTCAATGCGGGATAATGCCTCTTCCGTCTTCAAACCTGCTCGATAAAGCAGGCTGTAGGCAACCTTCAGGCACCCGATTTCTTCCTGGGAAAAATTGGCTCGTTTCAATCCCACCAGGTTCAGACCTTTCGCTGCTACGTTGAAATCCGAATACAGAAAGTAAGGTGGAAGGTCGCTGTTCACTCGCGAATTCCCGCCGATCATGGCAAGCCGGCCAATCTTAGAAAATTGATGAACCACAACTCCGCCCGAGATGAAGGCCTCGCTCTCCACTTCCACATATCCTGCCACCAGCACACAACTTGCGACTACAATCTTGTCACCAAGAATGCAATTGTGCGCGATGTGACCCGACGTCATCACGTAGTTGTCGTCGCCAATGCGGGTTTCCGATTCCGGCTGGCTGCCTCGGGAGATCGTGTAGTGTTCGCGAATTTTATTCCGATCGCCTATGAACAAATAGCTTCGCTCGCCAGTGAAGCTCTTATCCAGCGGATCGGTGCCTAACGCCGTGCCTGCGGAAATTTGGTTCTCGTCCCCCATGCGGGTCCATTGCTTCACGTAGACGTATGGCTCCAGCACGCAACGTGCTCCGATCACGACGTCTCGCTCGATCACACAGAATTCACCAACCTGGGTGCCGGGGCCGATCACGGCGTCCGGATGTACCTGCGCAGTCGTTGCAACATAGGCAGATGCGTCAACGGACATCATGTTAAGTATGTGACATGCCTTACCTCACAGTCGCTCAGATAGCCGAGCTCTGCGGCGGGCAAGCCGAAGGCAATACTCAGCTCCTGATCAGCAGCGCAAATGCGCTTGAGGATGCGACCTCAACTGACCTCTCGTTTGTCGCGAATCAGAAAGCACTCAAGTCCGCAGTTTGTTCGCGTGCAGGTTGCTTGCTCGTTCCTCACTCTTTCAGCGGAGCTGGTCCATGGTCGCTGATCCGAGTAGAGGATCCCCGTAGGGCCTTTGCAAGTGCGCTCGGAGCTCTATTCCCCAAGCAACGCCCGTCACCGTTCATTCATCCCACGGCCATCGTCGCTCTTACGGCTAGCGTCGCAGGCGATTGTTTCATTGGAGCGTACACGACTGTGGGCGAGCACACGCGGATTGGAAACGGTTCTTCGATTGGAAACAGCTGCAGCATCGGCGATCGCGTCACAATAGGCGAAAACACTACCCTGCATGCAAACGTAACGCTCTATGAGGATGTACGCATCGGAGCCCGTGTTGTGCTGCATTCGGGTTCCGTCGTCGGAGCTGACGGCTTTGGCTTTACATTAACCGGTGATCGCTATGAAAAGTTTCCACAAATCGGCACGGTCGAGATCGCTGACGATGTCGAAATCGGTGCAAATTCGTGCATTGATCGAGCAGCGCTCGGAGTCACCCAAATTGGTGAAGGTACCAAACTCGATAACCTGGTTCACGTAGCTCACAATTGCAGAATTGGTAAGCACGTGGTGGTTGCCGCGCAAACTGGGTTTTCCGGCAGCGTCTCTGTCGGCGATTACGCGGTTATCGGCGGGCAAGCTGGATTCGGCGAAAACGCGAATGTCGAATCAAAGGCGGTCATCGGCGGAAAAAGCGGTGTCCTTCCTTCACAAAAGATTCGCGCGGGCGAGGCCGTCTGGGGAATACCGGCGCGTCCTCTTCGCAGCCACTTGACTGGTTTGGCGAACATCGCGAGATTGCCCGAGCTGCGCCGAGAACTGCGTCAACTGGAGCAAAGAGTTAAGGATTTAATGGCCCAGCAGCATGGACCGGAGTCTTGATTGCTAGCAGGAAGAGGATGCGAAGCGTAATACGTTTTCTGACGCGCGTGTCCGCTCTAAAATACCGTGCACCTGTAAGACCATCAGCCGAATGCGCTCCAGGTGAGCACTCACCGTTTCATCCTGCGAAGTAAGTTCAAGATAGTACGCAAGAGATTCGATCACGCCTAACGGCTGACGAAGCTCATGTACAAACTCATCTAACGATAGAGCTTGCGGACCCGCTTGACGGGGATCGAGACTGCTCCTGGTGACGGAACCGTCTTGAGGAGTAAAGGCGATGTTCGGAGAAAGTTGCTGGTTCATTCAAAATCCGTCAGTCAATACCAAAGACTAGGACATTGATTCCGACCGTTTGATTGTGCCGTTGATTGGGAGGTGAGTCAATACTTTTGCGAAGTAAAGTTTACTAGTACTTTGGTTCGCCGAACGAGCGCGGTACCTACGGTACGTCGCTGTGATATTCTCGTGACGGCAAGCCCCTTCTCGTGGGCCTGTGGCGCAGTTGGGAGCGCGCTTCCATGGCATGGAAGAGGTCAAGGGTTCGAATCCCTTCAGGTCCACCAACTCAATCCGGTCAGTCTTTAAGTTCAAGCGTTGTGGTTTTCACACTCGGCGCAGCTTCACCCTTTCGGTTAGATGATCATCGCCTTTCTCAAGGATCAAATGCGCGCGCTCGCGTGTCGGACGAATGTTTTCGCGCAAATTCAAAAGATTGATCTCTTCCCAAATGCGCCGGGCGGTTTCTCTCGCCTCTGTTTCACTGAGTTGGACATAGCGATGGAAGTAGGATGCCTGCTCGCGGAACACTGTCTCGCGCAGTCGCAGGAAACGTTCCACATACCACCGCTCAATCGTCTGCTCGTCCGTGTCCAGATAAATCGAGAAATCGAACAAGTCTGAGACGAACACCCTCGATGCTCCTCGCGCATCTTCGCCGGGGGATTGCAGCAAATTCAAACCTTCCATGATCAGAATGTCCGGTTGTCTCACTTCCTGTATCGCGTCCGGAACGATGTCGTAGTGAAGATGAGAATAAACAGGAGCGGCGACGACCGGAACGCCGGCCTTGATGTCTGCTAAAAAATGGAGAAGCCGCCGCTGGTCATAGCTGTCGGGAAAGCCTTTGCGATTCATCAGGCCGCGCTCCTCGAGAACTCGGTTCGGATAAAGAAATCCGTCGGTAGTCACCAGATCTACCCGCGGATGGTCGATCCATCTGGCGAGACATGCCTGCAGAACGCGCGAGAATGTGCTTTTTCCAACCGCGACGCTTCCTGCCACCGCAATGATGTAAGGCACCTTGCTAGCCGGTGGCGATCCCATGAACTCGCGTCTGGCGCGGTAGAGATGCTGAACAGCGGCGACGTGCAGGTTCAACAACCGGGACAAAGGAACATAGATTTCCTCCACTTCGAGTAGTGACACTTGCTCGTTGATCCCACGAAGTGACCCAAGCTCTTCCTCATTCAGCAGGAGTGGCGTGTTCGAGCGAAGCGCTTTCCATTGTTCGCGGTTGAAATCGATATATCGGCTGATGGGCGCAGGTGTCGCTGTCCCGCTACCCTTGCGCGGATTTCGCTCGATACTCGTTGCCTTCAGGTTTCACCTCAGCTGTAATTCCATCCACGCTCATGTTACGCTCAGGACGGATCGGCACGTTTGGATCTTCTTCCCGAATTCAGTCATCCCCAGTTTCCCATTAGCTTTCCACGGCTCGCCCTTGCTTCCGCGATTGCAGGTCTCCTCATCGCCGGCGCACTCCTTCCTGCATGTGGACGCGCCGCTGAATCTTCGCTCACCGTTATCAACGGTGGAATAGAGCCATCGGAAGACGCGCCGTTCGTGCCCGCCGGTTATCAATTCTTGCCGGGAGATTTCGTCTATTTCAGCTTCCAGATCGCCGGTTTTTCCATAAAATCCGAAGATTCCGAAGCGGTGCGGCACATCTCGCTTGCCTACGAAGTGACGCCGCAAGATTTGAACGGCCTCGCGTTGACCCCGTCCAACTCAGGTACCGTGCAGGTTGAGCTGAACCCCGAAGACAAGAACTGGATGCCTAAGCGCCGCGTCTCTTTTCTCCTGCCCTCCTATGTTTCTGCGGGCGAGTTTCGAATCCGCGTCGTCGTCAAGGATCTCTTTGCCAACAGTCAGGCATCGAAGGATTTCCCCTTTCGAATCGGCGGCGTCAAGGTTCAGCTTTCCAACACTATTACTGTTCAGAATTTTCGCTTTCTTCGTCAAGAGAATGACCGCGAGCCGCTGGAAGTCCCCGCCTACCGCCCAGGCGATAACATCTACGCCAGTTTCGAAATGGTGGGCTACAGGATCGGTCCTCAAAATCTATACCATGTGGCTTACGGTCTTACCGTGCTGCGGCCCGATGGGAAGCCGTTCCTTGAGCAGCCAAGAGCAACAGAATTCCACGAAAACAGCTTCTATCCCGCCCAGTTCATCCCCGGCACTTTCACCTTGACCACGTCTTCCGATTCCTCTCGAGGCCAGTACGTCGTCATTCTGACCGTTCGCGACATGATCGCAAATCAGACCTATCAAACAAAGCAAGCCTTCACGATTGAGTAACGAGTCCCCCCGGAGACATGAGCTAAACACTCGACGCGAGCTGGTGTACTCTGCGAATTCCTTCGACGAACTCATCGGGCGGTGTAATCAAACTAACTACAAGGTAATTTTCAGACGCCATGTCGAAAAAATAACCCGGTTGCACTATCACGTTTTGTTCCTCAAGCAGCCTGGCGATCAACTCTTCCTCTAAGAGCTTCGTCGGGAGCTGAAGAATCGCCGACCAGCCCCCTTCGATATGAAGACAGCCAAGTGGACTACCTTCTACCAGAACCTGCAAGGACTTCATATTCTGTGCTGTCCGAAACCGGATTTGCTCCTGAATGCTTTCTCCTATATCGAGCAATTCGGCCAAAGCGGATTGCACGGGAGTTCCAACCGATAAATAGGTGTCGAGAAGCAGTTCCAGACGCTCCCGCGCAGTCTCCCGATCTCGTTCTGGACCATTGAGTGCGATCCATGCAAGCTTCATTTGCGGCATTCCGGCGGCCTTTGATAGCCCGTTCAACGAAAAACTAAGCACCGAGTCTTGGCCGATGAACGTCCTAAAAGAATCCGCACCGGACCCTATTGGATAGTCCATGAATACTTCGTCCGAGATGATCGGCAGCCCACGCTCTTCTGCCACGTCGAACAGAGTTTCGGCCTCAAATTTCTTCAAAAAGGAACCCGTCGGATTGTTTGGATTCACGACGACCACGGCTCGAGTTCGCGGAGAAATCTGCTGTCGAAGATGGTCGAAATCGATGTACCAGCTTCCGTCGTACGCCAGAGAGTAAGGAACAAAACGCACTGACTCCAATGCCGCCAGATATTCGAATAGTGGATAAGAGGGAAGCGGCGCCAGGATTTCGTCGCCTGCGTTGCAAAACAATTTGAACAGCAGCGAGTACGCCTCACTTGTGCTTGCCGTTAGGAGAATTTGATCCGGTGAAATCGCAAGATTGCGCCGTTTGTAATACCGTGCTACCGCCAGCCTGCTTTCTCGGCTTCCGAACGGATTCGGGCGGTACACAAAATCTTTGACATTCCCATAAGCACGACCGATCTCCGAGTGCGGATAATCTCCAAACACTTCGACGGGATTCGAAACTGTCAGATCGATGAGAGGAACGCCTGCTTTTCGCATCTCTTCGACCAATCTGCTGAAAGGATTCGAGGAAAAAGACCAGGGAAGGCGTTCGGAGTAGGAGTACAAACAGCTACTCTGCCATGCCTGCCCGGGGTTCGCAAGAGATATTGGGAGGCTCATCCGCGAACGAGAAAATCAGAGGCGTACTGCTCGCCCAAAGCAATGCGCCCCCCGGCACCGGGACGCGCATTCCGGTACCTTCTCCACCTTCGCTTGCCAGCTGCTCAACCGGGAGATGGCCGGGCCGCCGGGCCAACCACCTCTATACGCGTGCGCCCACACGCGCGGGAGATGCTGACGAGCAAACGTGGAAACTCAAAGCTACGGGTCTCTCCCGAACGGGCACGGCTCGCTCACCCGGCAACCTGATCAACGATAAGCTGGTGAACCGCAGATGCTCGAACGGAGGCGAAGGAAGCTACTGATTCCAACGAGGATCTTTTTTTTCTGAAACTTGTCACGCATCTTTCAAAGCGCTAAGGTTTCGGCGGAGCTTGCGGGTGGCTTCCAAGCGTCACCGCAACTCGACGGATTAAGATCCGTGTGATCTTGACTGGAGTGAGCGGCTTGTCTTGATCGTCCCGTGGGACTTGCGAAATCGCATCCACGACGTCCTCACCCGAAGCAACCTCGCCGAAGATCGTGTGTTTGCCGTTCAACCAAGGCGTTGGCGCAACAGTGATGAAAAACTGCGAACCATTCGTGTTTGGCCCGGAGTTCGCCATCGCGAGAATGCCAGGGTGATCGAAGGCGTGACTCGGCTCGAACTCATCTTCAAACTGATATCCGGGACTGCCCGTTCCTGTGCCGGTCGGATCACCGCCTTGAATCATGAACTGCGGAATGACTCGATGAAACGTCGTCCCCGAGTAGAGCGGCGTGTGTTTCACTCTGCCTGTTGCCGGATCGGTCCATGCCTTAGTCCCTGTAGCCAGCCCTCGAAAGTTGGCCACCGCCTTCGGAGCATCTTTCTCGAATAACCGGCAAACGATGTTTCCCATGGACGTGTAGACGACCGCATAAAGTCCAGGTTCCGTAGGCAGCGTGACAGGCGGTAACGCACGAGGCGGGGGCTTCACTGGTCGATGCGATTGCGAGCCTTGGGTGGCTTGCGCTGATACACAAGCGGAGAACACGAAAATCGCGACAGCCAAAACGATCGAAAAACGCCGCATTTATGGCCGATTATAGCGGGACAGAACCGCAACGACCGGTATTCTCCACAAAACGCTTCCCTGCCACGCACACATACCGGAGATGTCTGACCATCTAACACCAGAGCAGGATTGTCCGATTCGCGACGTTTCCTTACAATCCAAAATGGAATGAAGTCTCTTTTAGCCCTTGCGGGTATCTGTGCCCTTCTTTTCGGCTCGGCCTGTACGCAGAGCTCCCAAAAGCTGTTAGCCAAGGGCAATAACTACCACCAGGAAAAAAAATACAAAGAAGCTTCCATCCTATATAGGAAGGCCATAGCGAGGAAGGCCATAGCGAAAGACAAAACGAATGCTAAGGCGTATTATCTCGAGGGTTTGAACCTCCTCGATCAAAGAAATCCACTTGAGGCCTCAAAGTTCTTGCGGCGCGCCGTGGACCTCAACCCGAACAATACCGACGCGGAGGTAAAGCTCGCCGAGATCTACCTTTTCGTCTACTCGAGCGATCCAAAAAAGTTCAAGACGCTTTTGGCCGAAGTTCGTGAGCTGACCTCAAAAGTTTTGCAACACGAAACAAATTCCTTTAACGGGATTCGGCTGCAGGGGTTTTTGGATTTGGCTGAGCGGAACCCTGATAAGGCGCTCGCAAGCTTTGCCGAGGCGAATCGCATCAGGCCTTATTCTCGTGAGATTGTTGGCTGGTATGCCCAAGCGCTCGTGGCCGCCAAAAGGCCTGAGGAAGCTGGAACGCTCACAAGGGAGATGATTGCCCACGACAAAACGTGGGGGCCCGGCTACGACTTCCTCTTTCTCCAATACAAAAACCAGAACAGTCCTGACAAGGCCGAGGCTCTGCTTCGCGAGCGTGTTGCGAATGACCCATCGAGTTCGGCAGCGGTAGCCAACCTTGCAAATTATCTCCTGGCAACAAACCGCTTTGCTGAGGCCGACGGCCTCATCGGGCAAGTCATCCGCAGCAAGCATTTCTCCGGCGATAGAGAAATGGCGGGTGACTTCTACGTGCGGGCGGGAAAGCTCGACCGAGCTCTCGATCAATACCAGAAGGGCAGCAAAGAGGATCAGAAGAACGCTTTGCATTACGATCAGCGAATCGTGACGGCGTACACGATGATGGGCCGGCGCGATGACGCAGTCCGTTTAGCAAAGGCACTTGCGGAAAAGAATCCCAAAGATACCTTGACGAACCAGATGTACGCTTCACTCCTGCTCGAAACGGGTTTCGCGACCGAAGCTGTGAAATCGCTCGCCGAGTTAAACGGCCTGGTTCAAAAGAATCCCGCGGATGCCATACTCCACCTGGATCTTGCCCGCGCTTATTTCAGCTTGAATGAAAACGATAAATCGTTGACTGAAGCGCTGGAAGCAATTCGGGAGCAGCCGAAGCTGACTTTTGCGCGCTTCATCGCCGCGCATATATATGAAGATCGCGGGCAGCACCCTAAGGCGCTGGAGCAGACAGACGTCATTCTCGCATCTGAACCCGGCAACGCGGATGCCCGGTTGATACGGGGTCGCGCTTTGATTGGACTCAATGCAGCCGACCGGGCACTTCCCGAGCTTGAAGCGCTCTTACAGCAATATCCACAAATGAATGATGCCCGCTTTACGCTGGGAAATTTCTACCTGACCGCAAACCAAGCCGCGAAAGCTTCGGGTGAATTTCAGCGCATGTGGAGTTCTGACCCGCCCGACAGCCGAGGCTTTATCGGATTGCAGAATGTGAAATTAGCGCAAGGAAAAGGTGATGAAGCGGTCCGGGCGCTCCAGGATTTCATACAAAAGAACCCCACCGACGCTTCCTATCGCTATCAACTCGCAAACGTCGAAGCGTCAGCGGGAATCGCCGTCATTAGGTCCGATCCGAAGCGTGCAAAGACTTTATTCCAGCAAGCCGCAGATAATTACAAGAACATACTCAAGGCGGAGCAGAACTCCAGTGACGTGCGGCTGCGGCTCGGTGTCATGCAGCGACAACTTGGCGAATACGAAGCTGCGCTCGTGTCTTTCGAACAAGCCGGCACCGCCAAACCCCACAGCGCCGAAGCCTTTCTCAATCGGGCCATGCTCTTGGACGCGCTAAACAGAAAGCAAGAAGCTATCGACACGTACAACAAGGTCTTGGGCATCGATCCCGATAATGCGCTCGCCCTGAACAACCTCGCCTTTCTGAATGCTCAAGCGGGAGCAAATCTCGACCAGGCCATGACTTTTGCCGAACGAGCGAAAAAGAAATACCCAAATAATCCGGACATTTCCGATACTCTCGGGTTCGTTTACTTTCAAAAGAATTTGAATCCTGAAGCAGTGCGGATCTTCCGCCAGGGAGTCCAAGACGAACCCACGAACGCGATCTTCCATTTGCATTTGGCGATGGCGCTCTTGAAGCAGGGCGACAAGCAAGGCGCGCGCGAGGAGGCCGGAAAAGCGTTGAAGAACGCTTCGCAGCAAGATGAGCAAACCAAGATCCGCTTTTTCGTGAATCAGATCGGCTAGTCTCCGCGCGCGGTAAGCACCTCCTTCTCCGCAGATGCTACAGTCAACAGTCAGGAGAGTGTTTCAGACCTAAAATATGCCCTGTTTACTTGCGCTGTTGGCTGTAGCATTTCCACGGGTCGCCATCGTCCTCCTGTGGCTCTTCAGTAACTTTTTCAGCTCAATCCACGGGATCATCATCCCCATTTTGGGCTTTATCTTTTTACCACTTACGCTTATTGTTTACGCTTACTTGCTGAACACGCATCAACCGATGGGAGCGATCCAGCTGGTCTTTCTGTTCATCGCCATCGTTCTCGATCTGGGGCTTATTCATCGCGGGACTGTAGGCCGGCGGCGCGCCACCTGACTAGGTTCATGGCTGACACTCAACCAAGGCAGACGCCTGAAGAAGTGACTCTGGCCAGGCTGGAGGACCAGATCGATTGGTACAGCCGGAAGAGCAGCTTGAATCAAAGGCGTTTCAAAATGATGAAGGGCATCACCATCGGTTCGGCCGCGGCGATTCCGGTACTGACGACCACCACCATCCCTGATGGACGATACATCGCTGCTGGTCTGGGCGTCTTAATCGCCGTTATGGAGGGTTTGCAACAGCTGAATCAATATAACTCGAACTGGACCTCCTATCGCGGGACTTCAGAGGCACTCAAACACGAGAAATTTCTATATCTGGAGAAGGCTGGGCCGTATTCAGCCGCCCAGAATCCGCAGGCAATGCTTGCTGAGCGCATCGAATCTCTCATCTCTCAAGAAGGATCAAAGTGGCTTACCGTGCAAAGTCAAAAGCCACAGAACGAGAATCCCGCAGCACGATAAGCCTCTGCCTGAGAATGAATTACGCCCATCTGTACTAGCTTCTTGTGGCGTTATTCCGGACATTCAGCGCAGCCATTCAGGGCATCGACGCGCACGTCATCGACGTTGAAGTCGACATGTACCCGGCTGGCACCAACCGCGATTTTGTCACCGTAGGTATGCCCGACGCGGCTGTGAAAGAAAGCCGCGAACGAATTAAGTCTGCCCTGTTGAATTCCGGATTCGGCTACCCCAGTAAGTCCGTCACGATTAATCTCGCTCCAGCAAATGTCCGTAAAGAGGGGGCCGGTTTCGATCTGCCCATGGCGACTGCAATTCTCGGTGCAATGGGGGCCGTTGCCAAAGCTGATGATTACTTGATCGTGGGCGAACTTTCTCTGGACGGCAGTCTGCGGCCGGTTCGCGGCGCGCTTTCTATTGCAGTTTGCGCGGCTCGCAGGGGCATCCCCAATTTGTTGGTTCCGATCGACAACGCCGCTGAGGCCTCGGTTGCTGAGGGTGTGCGCGTCTTCGGATTGCGCCATCTCGCGGAAGTGGTTCAGTTCTTGAACGAGCCCGCTGCATTTACGCCGACCACCGCCACTCTTCCCGAGCCCGATTCCAGTGATTCCGCGATTCCAGATTTCAGTGACGTACGTGGTCAGACCATGGCCAAGCGTGCATTAGAGGTCGCCGCCGCGGGCAGTCACAACGTGCTGATGATCGGACCTCCAGGCTCGGGAAAGACGATGCTTGCAAAACGTTTTGCAGGCATCCTCCCTAAGCTGACCTTTCGCGAGGCACTCGAAGCCACGCAGATTCACGGCGTCGCTGGCGTGTTGCCGGCTCGCATTGGCGTGTTGCGGCATCGGCCATTCCGCTCTCCGCACCACACCATCTCGGACGCAGGTTTGATTGGCGGCGGCAGCGGCAGTCCACGCCCCGGCGAAGTAAGTCTGGCTCATCAAGGTGTTCTGTTCCTCGATGAGTTGCCGGAGTTTCCGCGCGGCGTGCTGGAGCAGCTGCGGCAGCCCCTGGAAGAGGGTTCTGTCACCCTGGCTCGTAGCAATGGCACTCTTACGTTCCCTGCCCGCCTGATGCTGGTGGCCGCCATGAATCCCTGCCCGTGCGGATTCTACGGCGACATCACGCGCGAATGCCGCTGTACGCCGGGCATCATCCAGCGCTATCTCGCAAAGATCAGCGGGCCTCTGCTCGATCGCATCGATCTGCACATCGAAGTTCCTGCCGTGCCCTACAAAGAACTCCGCAGTAAGGGCGACGGCCATTCATCCGCCCACATACGGGAGCGCGTGGAAGAGGCGCGCGAAACGCAACGCCAGCGCGGCTTCTACAACTCGCAGATCCCTCCCTCTCAGCTCCGGACCCTATGCGCTCTCGACGACAGCGGCGAGCGAACTCTCGAGATGGCAGTTCGCCGAATGAACCTCTCCGCCCGTGCCCATGATCGAGTTTTGCGCGTAGCCCGCACGATTGCCGATCTCGACCACTCAGCGAACGTTTCCGCTAAGCATCTTGCCGAAGCCGTTCAGTGCCGCAATCTGGATCGCAATTATTGGAGCTGAAGCGCACCCCCGGCGGATTTGAAGGGCTTCCCCATCTAAGAATGTAAGAATGATGGCCGTGCTAGCGCACGAAGGGAAAGCCGCCCGCGTACTGCGTCCGCAGACGTTGAAACACATTGCGATCAATACGTTTCTGCTTTTCCATATCGTTGCGATCACGTGCTGGTCCATACCTTTAGCTTCACCATTAATCGCCAACTTCAGGGATCTAGTGCGCCCGTATATGCTTTGGTCCGGGCTGTTTCAAGGTTGGGATATGTTCGCGCCATCACCCCGAAACGTTAACTCCTACATCGAAGCAGTCGTCATTTTCAAGGACGGCCGAACTCAAACGTGGAAATTTCCGAGATTGGAAAAACTCGGCTTCCTGCAGCGTGAATTCAAAGAGCGCTACCGGAAGTTTTCGGAGAATGCCCAGAACGACGCCAATTCTGCGTTATGGCCCGATATGGCCCGCCATATCGCGGGGCTGCACAGGAGCGCGTCTGACCCGCCCACCATCGTGATTTTGGTTCGACACTGGTCCGAAATCAAGCCTCCCAGCGCCGGCGGATCGTACCGTCCCGAGCCATGGCACGCGAACATTTTCTTTGAATACAATGTCACGCCCCGGGATTTGCAATGAGCGTTCGATCCGTCGTCAAGGCGTGGGACGAATTCTTCTTTACGCCGCAGTCGCCGGTAGCAATCGCCTTATTCCGCGTGCTCTACGGAATGCTGCTCATCGCAGACTTGGTCTTGCTGCGTCCGGACTGGCTGGCTTGGTACGGCGAACATTCCTGGACAAGTCTGGCAACGATACTCAAACTCGAGCCAGGCCTGCGGCTCAACTTGTTCACCATCCTGCCGCATGACGATAGCTGGGTCGAAGCTTTCTTTTGGACCTTCCTCGTCTCGGCCGTATCTCTGATGTTCGGCTTCCTGACCCGCATCAATAGCGTAATTGCATTCCTTTGTCTCACATCGATTCAGCAGAGGAATCTGTACATCACGAATAGCGGTGACACGTTCCTCCGGGTGGCGGGATTTTTTCTGATGTTCGCACCAGCCGGCGCTGCTCTCTCGATAGATCGCCTGGTCCGAATACGCAGAGGGAAAGAAGGTCCGGAGATCCAGCCCAGGGCTCCCTGGGCACAGCGCATGATCCAGTTTGAACTCTCATTGCTTTACATCGTGGCGTTTTGGTGGAAATCTACGGGCGCTGCCTGGGTGAACGGCACGGCGGTCTTCTATTTGAATCATCTTGCTGACTACCAGCGCTTCCCGCTACCATCGTGGATCGAAAACTCCATCTTCGTTAAGCTGGGGAGCTGGTTAACGCTCGTGATTGAATTCTCTCTTGGCGTTCTGGTTTGGTTCAAAGAACTGCGCTACCCCGTGCTCCTGGCCGGGTTGTTGTTCCACCTATTTCTCGAGTACCGCTTGGAAATTCCGCTCTTCCAGTGGACCGTTCTCTCGGCGTATGTGCTGTTCATCGACCCCCATGACCTCGCGCGCTCTTGGGATTGGATTCGTAAACACACCCCCAGATTCCACAACCGTTGACACCCCTGCCCCTACCTGTCCAGCTCAAACTCAAAATACAAAATCTCACGCCCAGAGGGCGTTTCACGCAGCCCGTTCAGGTACAGTTTGTCTCCTAACTCCGGCTTCGCCTCGAAGTAGAAAAACCCGCTCGTCGAATCTCCAGGCGGCAACATCTTTGCCGCGAACGCTCGCTCCACGATTTGCGGAGCGTTCAGCGGATTCTTCTTCTTAGGCAAAGGATTTGGCACCGGGTTCATCGTCGGCGTCTTGGTTCGCTTCCCTAAAAACGGTATATCGTCCGGACTGACCGGCCCCGCGTGCCTGCCGTCCGCAGCCACCAGGTTTACCTCCAAATTCCGCAGATCCAGCGTTTTTTGCCTTTTGTTTTCGATCACCACGAGCACTGGCAAAATCCCGTACTTCAAGAGATCCGTTTTCTTCCCGAACGCTTCGGCCGTTAACTGTTCGGTGTCGTAAGACTTCGCTCCTATCATCACCTGCTCGGATGTTTGGTGCGCATACTCGCTTGCCGCGCCTGGCCGAAATGCCTTGTCTTCGGTGCTCGTACCCACAACGGCGGCGACGACCACCAAAGCTATACTCGAAATCACGAATCGAGTTCCTGGAATCACGCGCAGCCTTCTCCTTTACCGGTTAATCCAGCTCCTAGCTTTCCCGTTCACCGTTCTGTACCTCGCCGCCCGGTTGCTGACCACCCGCGGCTACGCAGCCCATTTCGGCGAACGTCTCGGATTCCTCTCCCGGCGCTTCAGTCGGACGAATCCCGGATGCATTTGGTTGCATGCGGTATCGGCCGGTGAAATCGCTTCCGCTATTCCCCTCCTCGAAGAACTGCAATCAGTTCAGCCGCTCACTCCAATCTACCTATCTACATCCACAATTGCCGGCCGGGAGGCCGCGGAACGCCGCGCCTCTTCTTTAGTCAACGGTATTTTCTTCTGCCCGCTCGATTACCCATCATGCGTACGTCGAACCTTACGAGCCATCCGGCCCGCCCTCCTTGTCATCCTCGAAACCGAAATCTGGCCTCACCTGTATGCCGAAACAAAACGCTTTGGAGCCCGCGTCGTCATCGTGAATGGGCGCATTTCCGATCGCGCGTGGCCGCGGTACAAAGCACTGCAAGCGTTGTTCGCTCCGATCCTGCTGCTAGCCGACGCGGTTTATGTACAGAGTCGCACCGATTATGACCGCTACCGCCAGCTCAGCGTCCCGGCCTCGCGGCTCGAAATCGCGGGCAATCTGAAGTACGACGTTTCTTTCTCATCCACGCCCGCCGATATCCCTACATTCGGTGCAAAGCATATTTGGATTGCCGCCAGTACGGCCGGCCCGAATGAACCTGGCAGCATCACCCGGCATTCGACCGATGAAGACGAGATTGTCATACGGACTTTTCAGAGGCTTGCCGCCGAGTTCCCCCGCCTTCTGCTCATCCTCGTTCCGCGTCAACCGGCTCGATTCGACGTTGTAGCGCGCAAGCTCGAGACCAGCGGTATCCGATTCCTCCGGCGTACTTCGATGGAAGCTAATTCCCGAGTGACACTCGATCTGCCTGGAGTCCTTCTGCTTGACACCGTAGGCGAGCTGGCCGACATATTTTCGCTCGCGCAAGTGGTATTTGTCGGCGGTTCTATCGCACCCAGAGGTGGACACAACATTCTCGAGCCTGCTGCGGCCGGCCTCCCCATAGTAGTTGGCCCGCACATGCAAAATTTCGAAACCATCGCTCGAGACTTTCTTGACGCCCGCGCCATGATCCAGATTCAGCATGAAGACGAATTGCTGCCGGCAGTCCGGGATCTGCTCACTGGCCATGCCGCTGCCATGGACCTAGGCAGGCGTGCCCGTCAGGTTGTGGAACGCCACGCCGGTGTATCTCGCCGAATCGCCGGTGATCTGCAGCGAATCTATCGCGAAGCCTTCCTCAAGCCAGTTCGCGGTCTCCTTGCACGCTCTATCCTCTGTCCGCTTGCGCTTCTTTGGCATACTGTAGCCGTCCTGAACCGGCGGCGGGCCGAACAGCACGCTGGCTCTCTGCCCCGATTGCCAGTGCCCGTGGTCAGCATCGGTGGGATCACGGTCGGGGGATCCGGGAAAACTCCGCTTACCAATTACCTAGCCACGCGCCTCAAGACCCACACCTATTCTCCCGCCATTCTTACGCGCGGATACCGGCGCCGCTCGCCAGCTCAAAATCTTGTGCTTGCTCCGGGTGCGAAGGCTCCGGCCGCTTTCACGGGCGATGAAGCGCAGATCTTCTTGCGCGCGGGTATCGCCCCCATTGGAATCGGCGCAAACCGCTACGAGACCGCCAAAATTCTGCTTACGCAATTCCCGGCTACCGACGTCTTTCTGCTCGATGACGGATTCCAGCACGCCCGGATGAAGCGCGATCTGGACATCATTGTTCTGGACGGGCTTGACCCGTTCGGCCAGGAAGAAGTGGTTCCGCTCGGTCGTCTTCGCGAGCCTCTACACGTCTTGACTCGCGCGCACGCGTTTGTCGTTACTCGTGCCGAAGCCGACTTTCGCTACGAAGCCATTTGCACTCGCCTGCGCGGATACAATCCCGCCGCGCCCACCTTTCGTACCCGGCTGCTCGTCCGCCACTGGTGCGACTATGGCACCGGGGAGTGCATTCGAACTCTTCCTGCTCGCCGTGTCGCCGCGTTCTGCGGTCTGGGCAACCCACAGAATTTCTGGAATACATTGGAGTCCCTGGGCCTCGAAATCGTTTTCCGCTGGAGCTTTGAAGACCATCATCAGTACAAGCACCTCGAATTGCAGCGCATCGCCCATCAAGCCCGCGGGCATGGCGCCGAAATCCTGGTGACCACCGAAAAAGACCGCTTGAATTGCCCCGGCCATCTAGATCGTGCAATTGCCCCGCTCGATCTTGCCTGGCTCGAGATAGATCTGCAAATTGAGGATGAGCCGGCTTTCTTGGCTTTTTTGGACCGCGAGCTCCGGCGTGACCCCATCACGGAAGCTTCCTGAGCGCCCTGCCCGGCCACGCACCGGCTCTTTTCACGGCACATGATCGCTCTTCGTCTGCTATCGTGACGGTTTCACGCTGTAATGCATTTCTCTAACCTCGAAATCTCCTGCGAGCAATTCAGTCTTGACAATGGCCTCACCGTCATCGTTCATGAAGACCACAAAACTCCCATAGTCGCCATCAATATTTGGTACCACGTCGGCTCGAAGAATGAGAAGCCTGGAAGAACAGGCCTGGCTCACCTTTTTGAACATCTGATGTTTGGCGGCAGTGAGCACCTGCAGGGAAGCTATATCGAAGCCATGGAACGGGTCGGCGCTACCGACCTCAACGGAACCACGAGCGAAGATCGGACAAACTATTTCGAGAATGTTCCCACATCAGCTCTCGACTACACTCTCTTCGCGGAGTCCGACCGCATGGGCTACTTCGCGACAACCCTCAACCAGGAAATCCTCGATCTTCAGCGCGGCGTCGTCGAGAACGAGAAGCGCCAGGGGGATAATCAGCCCTACGCCATCGTCGAAGAGCTGGTCGCTAAATCTACTTATCCGGCCGAGCACCCCTATTCCCACACCGTCATTGGCTCGATGGAAGACCTCGATTCGGCCTCGCTTGACGATGTGCGCGAGTGGTTCAAGACCTACTACACGCCATCGAATGCGGTGGTCGTCATAGCGGGCGATATCACGACAGCTGAAGCCAGACATAGAGTACAGCGATATTTCCGCAACATTCCGCCAGGGCCGCCCGTAGCGCATCAGCGTGCTTGGGTAGCCAAAATGACTGACGAGCATCGCGAGCTCGTCGAGGATCGTGTCCCCCAGGGTCGCATCTACAAAGTCTGGAACGTCCCTGGATACGGCACCACGGCCGCGGATCATCTGAGGTTAGCTTCGGGCATTCTCTCCGCCGGGAAAACTTCGCGCCTTTATAAACGCCTCGTCTACGACGATCAGATTGCGACTCACGTCGCCGCCTATTTGGACGAGCGCGAAATCGGCAGCCAGTTCGTGGTCATTGCAACCGCGCGCCCCGAGCAGGATTTGCAAACCGTGGAACGCGCTGTTGACGAAGAACTCTCCCGCTTTCTCGAAGACGGCCCCACTGCGCGTGAGATCGACCGCATCAAGACTCAGTCCTATGCAGGTTTTGTCCGCGGCGTCGAACGCATCGGCGGTTTTGGCGGGAAATCGGACATTCTTGCCACCAGCCAAACCTATCTAGGCTCGCCGCACGCTTACAAAGAGCGATTACGGCATTTGGAGCAAGCAACCGCGGAAGATCTGCGAAATGCAGCGCGCACTTGGC
The DNA here is from genome assembly GCA_051003475.1 of Bryobacteraceae bacterium. Taxonomy (GTDB): domain Bacteria; phylum Acidobacteriota; class Terriglobia; order Bryobacterales; family Bryobacteraceae; genus Bog-105. The sequence goes on along the minus strand of JBPCLH010000070.1, from coordinate 29,349 downwards.
TGTCGGGCGGAGTCTATAGCCTCGAAGTTATCCCATTCGTCCCGGCCAAGCCGGTAAGCGAAACAACTGCCGATCGCCATCTTCCGGCGCTGGGTCCTCCACATGAGCTCAAACTCCCGGCAATTCAAGAGGACCGGCTTTCCAACGGCTTAAAAATCCTGATCGCCGAGCGCCACGAGATTCCGGTCGTCAACTTCTGGCTTACCCTCGATGCTGGCTATTCGGCCGATCAGTTTGTCGTGCCGGGCACTGCCCGCCTTGCTTCGTCCTTGCTCACGGGCGGTACCGCCCGGCGCACCGCGCTTGAAATAAGCGAAGAATTGCAACTGTTGGGTGCGCAGCTCAGCAGCGGTTCAAATCTTGACGTCTCCACCGTTTACCTGTCAGCTCTTAAAAACGCGCTCGATGACGCGCTGGATCTCTACGCGGACGTCGTCCTCAATCCTGTCTTTCCCGCCGCTGATTTTGGGCGCCAGCAAAAGCTTCAGCTCGCCGCCATCGCAAATGAGAAGGTCACGCCCCTGCAAATGGCGTTGCGGGCGCTGCCGCCGCTCCTTTTCGGTCGCGATCACGCCTACGGTTTGCCGCTAACGGGCTCCGGAACTGAAGATAGCGTTCAGAGTCTCACTCGGGAAGACATGGTCAAATTCCACTCCACCTGGTTTAAGCCGGGCAATGCGACCATCATTGTCGTCGGCGACACCACCCCCGCTGAAATCAAGCCCAAACTTGAAAAGCTCTTTGCGAACTGGAAGCCCGGCAAAGTTCCGGTGAAGGACGTCAGCAGCATCACCAAGCCGGCCCGCCCCACTCTGTATTTGGTGGACAAGCCTGGAGCCCTGCACTCGGTTGTCATCGCAGGCAGCATCGCGCCACCGCCCAGCGCCGATACCGAGGTCGCTCTCGAGACTACAAACAACATCTTCGGCGGTACTTTCGGCGCGCGTCTGAATATGAATCTGCGCGAAGACAAACACTGGTCGTATGGCGCTGCGTCTGTACTCTATGGCGCTCGCGCTCAGCGCCCATTTTTGGCCTACGCGTCTGTCCAAGGCGACAAGACCAGCGACTCCATCGCCGAAATCATCAAAGAACTCTCTGGCATGGCGGGTGCGAAACCGGTCCGCCAAGAAGAGCTCGACAAAGTAAAGCAGCAGCAGATTCTCGAGCTTCCCGGCTCGCACGAGACCATGAATTCCATCGGCAGCCTTCTCGGCGATCTCCTTCAGTTCGGTCTGCCCCTCGACTACTACGGCACCTACGTCAGCCGTGTCTCTGCAGTTTCAATTGCTGACGTGGACGCTTGCGCCAAATTGCTTCTCGATCCTCGCCAGATGATCTGGATGGTGGTTGCGGATCGCTCCCAAGTCGAAGCCGGGTTGCGCGACCTGGGCATCGGCGACATCATTCCCGCCGAAGCCTGACGCGCTTGTTCCCGTCCTGCTATCCCGCCTCCTGATACTCTGACAACTTCGGGCAAACGAAATCATTCCAAGCGAGGTAAAAGCTCTTGCGGGTAGTGGCTGGAGTGGATCTTGGCGGAAGCGCTGTCAACTATACCTTTTTGAATACCCAGGAGCAGTTTCTGATCGAGAAGCTGTGCGAGTACCCCGCCCGATCGAGGGAAGGACCTGAAATCTGTCTCCAGCAGATCGCAGACGGCCTCGAAATCGCCGTCAAAAACGCAGGCGTTCAGCTTGCCGACGTGGCAGTCATTGGCCTCGACACCCCTGGTCCCGCGAGTGCGACAGGTGTGCTCAGCGCCAGAGGTTCCACAAACTTTGTGCATCCGAGCTGGGCGGGATTTGATATACGCGAGAATCTCGCGCAGCGGCTTGGCAAGCCCGTTACATACCTCAATGACGGGAACGCGGGAGCGCTTTGGGGCCATTTCGTGCTCTTCGGTGCGACCACTCGCGCAACCACCATTTCCGCCATCATCGGTACCGGCTTGGGCGGCGGCGTGATCACGGATGGCAATGTCGTAAAAGGCAGAAAAGGGTACGGGGGAGAGCTGGGCCATGTGCTCATTCCCTACCAGAGCATCGACGCTATCCGCGGACTTAGGCCGGAATGCAACTGCGGCCGCCCGGGAGACTTGGAGTCTCTATGCTCCCTCACGGCGATTGAGAAATGTCTTCTTCCCTTTTTCCTGTCCCGGCATCCCGGCCATGAACTCGCTAAAAGCGGAGATATTCGCCAATCAGCAAGGCTCGTGAGAGGTTTGGCTGAGAGCGGCGATGCCATGTGCAAAGAGATCTTCCGGGTTCAGGCCCACGCGCTGGGGCTGTTTTTCGACGCGATGATCAACACGTTTGATCCCGACGCTTTGATCGTTGGCGGAGGCGCGCTTGAGACGGGAAAAGAATTCCAGCGATGGTTCCTCGACGAAATTCGCAGCTCTATGCCCAATCAGCGCGAAGAGCAGGCCGACATTCCCATTTACGTCATGCCGAACGGCGACACCGCTGGAGCCCGCGGAGCAGCAATCGAAGCGCTGCAGTTTGCCCGCAAAACCGGCCTCGTGTAAGCTCTGCAGCTATCTATCGCCAGGACGCGAGGGTCACAAGAACGAGCAACCGGCCATTCGCTAGTTTGTGAATGACCGGTTATCGGAATCGTGCCTAGAAGTAAAATCGCAAGCTCAACTGCAGATTGCGCTCGTCCTCTTTTCCGGTCACCTTGCCGAAAGTAGTGCTCTTCGGATTCAGGTCGAGGCCGCCGCTGTCGCCGATTCGAGACAGATTCGGATGATTGATAAAGTTAAACGCCTCGGCACGAAATTCGAATCCGCTCTGTTCCGTGATCAAGAACCGCTTGAACAATCCTATGTTCCAGTTTTGGAAGCCTGGACCGTAGACCAGATTGCGCACAAACTGCTGGTTGAAGGTTCCGGGAGTGGGCTGAGTGAAAATCGGCGTTCCGTCCGGGTTCGTCGTTGCGAACCACTGTGCAGGATCGCTGGTGGTCTTCGCGAATTGACCCTTAATTTTCGGATTGCCATTCACAACCCAGAACTGACCAACGCCGGAGCAGTTGTCCCAACTTCCCAAAGACGCCGTGCCCACACCCGCGAAATCATCGTTGCTTCCAACAGAGCACGGTGAGCCGGTTTGAAATTGCGTGATGCCGCTAAGCTGCCAGCCGCCCAGCAGCTTTCCCGCCAATGTCGAGTGATTGCGGAAAATCGGCAGTTCCCAGATGTAGTTGATCACCACCACGTGCGTTGCATCATTGTCGGACGGTCCCCATAAGTTATGGGCGTCGTAGGCGTCGGGGATAATGTCGCGCTGAGCCGTGCCATCATCCCGGCTCTGAGACAGCGTATAAGCTACTCCAAACCCGAGTCCTCCGCTAAAGCGCTTATTCCAATTCAACTGAAACGCGTTGTACATCGAGTTCGCATCGTTATTGGACACGCGGATCACTGCAAACCCTTTGTAAGGCCGAAGGTAATCCGGGCTGACACCAGGATTTGCGAGCAATGTCCCAGCCTGCAATTGGTTAATATCTCGCTCTCGCTGCCCGTGCAAGCCCCGCCGCCCGATATAAGCCCCCTCGAGTGTCGTGCCCCAGAAGGTCTCACGTTCGACAGCGAAATTCCAGGCCAACGCTTCGGGATTCTTGAAGACCGGATCTTGTCCCGTCACTGTAAGCGGAAATAGATTTGCGCTGGCCCCGCCCGGATTGTCGACCAAACCGTTTGAGACAGAAGCAATAGGCTGAAAAGGCGAGTTACCACCGAGAAAGATCGAGTCGCTAATGCCTAATCGTGTGTAGAATCGGCCCCCACCCGCCCGTACGACCGTCTTGTCATCCAACTGCCACGCAATACCGACCCGCGGCTGAAACTGATCGTAATGAATATCGGAATAGTAAGCTGGTTTTCCACGGAACAGATAATTGAACTCGCCCGTGTCGGCCGCCGGAACTCGTCCCTTCGCTGAGTTCGGGAATCCGCTGCCGGGAATCACCACACCGTTGTAGCGGTCGCCTGTGCCGGGGATCACGAAACCAGTTGCCGGATCCAGTTGGACGGCGTTTGCAGGATTGTAGAAGTGCGGATCGAACGTATCCATGTTTCGCCACAATGCACTGAAAGGAATCATGATCGAGTGACGAAGCCCGTACGTGATCGTCAGGCGATTCGTCACCTTCCACTGGTCCTGCGCAAACCATTCCCACATGCTGCCGCGATAAAGCGTGTAAGACCGTTGTCCGATCTCGGCGTACACATCAAACAACCCCAGGGCTGCATTTGCGACGCCCACTCCGGAGCCCGTCCCCGTCGTGTCGGTGAACTGGAAACGGCCATTCTGGTTATTCGTCCCGCCAGGCACTCCTGCCACGTTAATCTGATCGAAATCGTTTTCCCCGGAGCGTTCGTAGAGCACTCCGAACTTGAAAGTATGATTCCCTGAGACTTTGGTCAGGTTGTCGGAGACATCGTAGATTGGGCCCGACGAATGCGACGGATATGGACCGCCGTTCAATTCGCCGAAGTTTTGTATAACGACCGTCGGTATGCGGGTAGGTACCTCTTTTCCGGTCGGGAAAAGGTATGGGTAATTGATGCCGTACTTAGTGCGATCAAACAAGCCCTTGCTCAGATCCAGTGGAATGTAAACGTCATCCAGACTTACCGTAGCTAAGGCTTCGTTCACCATCGTGGGATTGATGGTCCAGCTATAGCTTAATGAGTTGGTTTGGTTTGGCCGGATGAAAAATTTCGGCGTGCGATCCGACCCACCATCAAACGGCTGGTATTCCGTGAACTCGTAATTCTGCCGTCGGAACGCAATGTGATGATTCTGACCCGGATACATATCGGCCGTGAGCGTGTCCTTGCGCTGATCAATCGTATGAAGGCCTTGGGAGATCCAGTTCTTATTGCCGTTAATGAAATCCGTATTGGGATCGGGATAGGCACGCAGCAAAGCGAGGCCGTTTGGACTGAGTAATGCCGCTGGAATAACGTTGCCTGGAATCGGCGTCGCGGTTCCGGGGAAATGCAACTGTACTGGGCTGCTATAGAACGGGTTGGGACCCAGCAATTCACCGAAATCTCCATTGCGCATCCTGGCGGTGGGAACGGTCAGCGTCGGTGTTTCCCCATAGTGGTACTTAACCCACTCTTGTCCCCAATAGAAAAAGAATTTGTTCTTGTCGCGATTGAAAAGCTTGGGGATGTAGGCAGGACCGCCGATATTGTAGCCGTACTGGTTATACCGGAACGGCGCGACATCTTTTGTCGCCTCAGTCTGATTTCGGGTCCAGGAGTTGGCATTGAGCACATTGTTTCGAAAGTATTCGAACCCACTGCCGTGGAACTGAGATGTGCCGCTCTTGCTCACGATACGGATCTGCCCACCGCCGGCGCTTCGATATTCAGAGCTGTAATCCGCTGTCAGTACCTGGATCTCTTGTGTGGAATCCACGTCAGCCACGCCGATGCTAGTACCGTTCGACCGCGTGCGAACTGCAGGCGCTCCATCGAAGGTGATCAAATTGTCCTGCGATCGCGAGCCGTTAATCGAGAACGACCCGCTGTCCAGTCCGAAATTCAGCCCTGAAAGCGGGGAGCTTCTGGTAACCCCCGGCATCAAATCAGCCAAAAAGATCGGATTGCGTCCGTTCAGTTCCAGTGCATCGATTTGCGCACGTGATACCAAATTTTCTACCTGAGCTGAGTCAGTTTGTAGGGTTTGGGCGCTGGCCGTGACCTCGACCGTTTCCGTTGCCTGTCCCAAAGTTAGATGCACATCGACTCGAGCCGTCGCATTTGGGTCGAGTTTGTTATGAGCTCCTACGAACTTCTTGAAGCCGGAAGCCTCAGCAGTAACTGCATAGAAACCCGATGGAATGTTCGTGACGGAATATAACCCGTCCTGGTTCGTGCTGACCTTCCTCTCGGTCCCGGTCGCTTCGTTACTAATCGTGACCGCGGCATTCGGGATCGTAGCTCCCGCCGGGTCGTAAGCGAAACCGGTGATGGTACCCACGTCAGATTGCGAAAAAAGCCCGGTTGGACACATGGAAGTGGCCAACATAATCAGTGTCAAGCGTAAGCGAAAATCAAAACGAAACATCATATTCCCCCTTGCCCGATTTAAGGGCGTCAACTCATGAAATTCTCAGTAGTATATAACATCTCCATCGGAGATTCGCGCTATCGCACCCGATCGGCAAAGTACGCTCGAAATCCGAGCCCGGAAGGAACTGACACGCTTAACTTCCAATTGCTCCTGACAGGTAAGCCCTTGTTATACTAAGCCTTCCCCTATGCCCTCGACCGGCCTTGCATACGAGACCACGGTTCCCGCCGGGATTACCCATGCCCTCGATGGCGGAAAAAAGATTATCCTGCTGAAACCGCGAGGCTTCTGCGCCGGTGTAGTTCGTGCCATCGACGTGGTCCGAATCGCTCTTGACCTCTACGGCGGTCCCATCTATGTCCGTAAGGAAATCGTGCACAACCGCCATGTTGTCGATGAGCTTCGCCGTGCTGGCGCGATTTTTGTGGAAGAGCTTAGCGAGGTGCCCGAAGGCGCCCGCGTCATCTTCAGTGCCCATGGTGTTTCTCCTGCCGTTCGAGCCCAAGCGAAGGAACGGCGGTTGCAGGTCATTGATGCCACTTGCCCGCTCGTCACCAAGGTTCACCTCGAAGCCGTGAAATTCGCCCGCCAGGGTTACACGATTGTCCTGATCGGCCATCGTGACCACGATGAAGTGATCGGAACGCTTGGAGAGGCTCCTCAAAACACAACGCTCGTCTCAGACGTTGCAGATGTGGATCGGCTGCACATCGAAGACCCCGATCGCGTCGTCTATCTTACCCAGACGACCCTTTCTCTCGACGAAACCAAAGATATCGTGAATCGCCTGTTCGAGCGTTTCCCGAAAATCATCGGCCCCAAGACGCAGGACATCTGTTACGCGACCGAGAACCGCCAGCTAGCCGTCAAAGCCGTAGCTCCGCTTTGTCAGGCATTGCTTGTGGTCGGTTCGCAGAACAGTTCCAACTCCCGGCGTCTGGTCGAGGTTTGTCAAAAAGCCGGAGTGCCTGCCTACTTGCTCGACGATTGCAGCGAGGTCCGGCCTGAAACGCTGCAGGGTGTCGACACCGTTGCGGTGACTGCCGGCGCTTCCGCCCCCGAACACCTGGTTCAGCAGCTCATTGATCACCTGAGAACGAAAGGATACGCCGACTTGGAAGAGGCTGAAATCAAGGATGAGGATGTGCGCTTCACCTTGCCCTCCGATCTTGAAAACTTCAGACCTCGCCTCCATACTGTTCGTATTTAGGGCGCGAACAATAGTTCATCAACGATGAGATCAAGTCTCCAAGTTTCGGACTCGCTGAATTTCACCGTCGCGGATGCCATCCGCAAAGCATCCTCTGCGCTTCTTGAGCGCCAGTCCTCCGAGGGTTACTGGTGCCCTGATCTCAAGGCGGACACCACGCTCGAATCGGATTACATTATGTTGCAGCTTTGGCTGCATCCGCCTGTGGATGGAGTTTGGAATCCGCCCACCCGGCCCCTCATCGATAAAGCTGTAGCTGCCATTTTCGCTCGCCAGCTCGAAGATGGCGGTTTCAACATCTATCTCAACGGCCCGTCTGAAATCAGCGCCTCCATCAAAGCGTATTTCGCTCTGAAGCTAGCTGGTATTCCTGTCATGGACCCGCGCATGGACCGGCTGCGCGCTCGCATTCTCGAGATGGGTGGTTTGCAGGCCGCGAATAGCTACGTTCGCACCAATCTCAGCCTTTTCGGCCTTTATCCCCGGGATGCTTGCCCGTCGATTCCGCCCGAGCTGGTTCTGCTGCCTTTTAAGTTCATCTATCAGATGTCTTCGTGGACGCGTGCCATCGTTATGGCGCTCTCAATTCTCCACGCTGCCAATCCGCGCCGCCCGGTGCCCGCTGACTTCAACTTGGAAGAGATATTCCTTCCCGGAGCGCCAGCTATGCCGCAGCGTCATCCTCATTTTTTCAGCTGGCGAAACTGCTTCCTCACGCTCGATCGCTTTTTGAAGCTTTGGGAGCGCGTCGGCCCTCGTTTCATTCGCCGCGCCGCTGTGCAAAAGTGCGTCGAATGGATGATAGAGCGCTTCGAGGGCTCGGATGGCCTCGGCGCAATCTACCCCTCCATGCAGTATTCTATCATGGCCTTGGACGTACTTGGATATGGACCGGATCACCCGCTGCGCGTCGAAGCCGAAAAGCAGTTCAATCATCTCATCGTCGATGATGAGCGCGGATTTTTCATTCAGCCTTGCTTTTCGCCAGTATGGGACACTGCCATCACAGCCTTCGCCCTGGGGGAGATGGACAACCCCCCGCTCCCGGCGTTGCGGCGGGTAGCAGACTGGCTCCTTTCCAAAGAGGTTCGCCGCAATGGAGACTGGTCGCTCAAGCGGCCGCATACCAAACCTTCAGGCTGGGCCTTCGAATTCAACAACGACTTCTATCCTGACGTTGACGACACTGCCATGGTGCTGCTGGCCTTCACAAAGGCTCGCGCCTCAAACGAAATCGAGCAGCGTGCGTGCGAAAAGCGCGCCGTGGATTGGCTTCTCTCCATGCAAAGCAAAGACGGGGGTTGGGCTGCTTTCGACGCTGATAATAATTGGCAGATTCTGAGCCATGTGCCGTTCGCCGATCACAATGCCATGCTCGACCCGTCTTGTCCGGACATCACCGGCCGCGTTATTGAAGCTCTGATGCACTGTGGTCTAAAGCCGAGCGATCCCGCAATTCGCCGCGGCATTGAATTTCTGTTGCGCGTGCAGGAGCCTGATGGAAGCTGGTATGGACGCTGGGGCGTGAATTACATCTACGGAACGTTTCTCGCTTTGCGGGGGCTACGGTCTGCAGGGCTGAGCGAGTACGAGCCAAGCATTCAGCAGGCACTTGAATTCATCCGCGCCTACCAGAATCATGACGGCGGTTGGGGGGAAAGTTGCGCGAGCTATGACGAAAATCGCTTCGTTCGAAATCCCAGCACTCCGTCGCAAACCGCTTGGGCGATTCTGGCGCTTCTCGCTGGAGGGGATGTTCGAAGCGAAAGCCTCTACAACGGCGTCGAATACTTGACTAGATCCCAACATCCTGATGGCGCCTGGAATGAAGAGTACTGCACTGGGACGGGTTTTCCAAAGGTGTTCTATTTGTCCTACACCGGATACCGCAACACCTTTCCGCTGCTCGCTCTTTCAACGTTCATGAACACGACTGCGCCTCAGCGGCGCGAATTGGCGAGAACCGTTAGTGTGGGCAAATGAGATTAGGAGCAATATGAGATTTCCGCTTTCCATGACCCTCGGCATGGGGGCTTACATCGCAAAAAACAAGTTGAGCCCCCCGCCAGAGTGGCAGAAGACCGCCACCGGCGACGACTCGGCGAATCCCTTCAAAATCATGATGCACACACGCACCGGAGAACAGTCGGAGTTTGTGCATCCCATGATCAAAAAGCGGTTCCCGCTTGTGCTCATGCTTGAACCCTTGCACGCCTGCAATCTCACTTGCACCGGCTGCGGGCGCATCCGCGAATACGAGAGCACGATTTCTCAGCGCCTGAGTGTTGAGCAGTGCCTGAAAGCGGTCGATGAATGTGGCGCCCCCACTGTCTCCATCTGCGGAGGCGAGCCCATGCTCTATCCCGAAATCGGCCGCCTCGTCTCGGAGATTCTGGCGCGCGGCAAAAACATCATTCTTTGTACGAACGGCATGTTCATTCGTAAGAAGATCAAGGAATTTAAGCCCAATTCCCACTTTTTCTTCAATGTGCATCTCGATGGCATGGAGAAAAACCACGATATCTCGGTCGAACGTCAGGGCGTTTTCAAGGAAGCAATTGAAGGCGTCCGAATCGCCAAACAGCACGGGTTTAAGGTCTGCACCAACACTACGGTCTACAAAGAAACCGACATGAACGAAATCGAGGAGTTGTTTACGCTCCTCGAAGGCCTCGGTGTCGACGGATTTTTGATTTCTCCCGCTTACGGCTATTCCGCAGTGAATCAGCGCGAAATCTTTATGACGCGTGAGGACGTCTTCGAGAAATTCAAAGACATCGATCGGCTCGCGAAGCGCTTCCGCATCAACAACACTCCTACTTATCTCGACTTCCTGAAGGGTGACCGAAAGCTGCCTTGCACAGCTTGGGGCAATCCTACCTATAACGTAAAGGGCTGGAAAGGGCCGTGCTACCTGATCACGGATGCACATTACGAAACCTTCGAAGAATTGATGACTAAGACCCAGTGGAATCACTATGGCGAAGGCAATGATCCGCGTTGCGAGCACTGCATGGTCCACTGCGGCTATGAGCCGTCTGCCGCGTTCGGGATCAACTCCAAATTCACGGATACATTCAAGCTAATGACGTGGGCGTTCCGCTAAAACGCGACGCCATTTGACCTATTGCCTGTCACGTTAGTCACCGGTGCCAGCGGTTTTTTGGGTTGGCACGTTGCCCGTGCGCTTACGGAACGCGGCCATCGCGTGCGCGCCTTGTGCCGTCCCACTAGTCAGATTCGTGAACTCGAAGTGGAGCGTGTCACGGGCGACCTGCGCGATCCCGAATCGCTTTCCCGGGCTGTCGCGGGCTGCCAATTGGTCTTCCATGTGGCTGCCGATTACAGGCTGTGGTCCAGACATCCCGAAGAACTGTACCGCTCGAACGTGGACGGCACCCGTAACGTTTTGGAAGCTGCCGCCCATGCGGGTGTCGAGCGCATTGTGTATACCAGCACTGTTGGCTGCATCGGCATGCCACGAAACTCGCTGGGCGACGAAGATACGCCGGTTTCCATAACGGATATGGCCGGTCACTATAAGCGCTCAAAGTGGCTTGCCGAGCAAATCGCTCTTGAAAAGGCGCGCGCCGGTCTTCCCGTCGTGATTGTGAATCCCACTGCCCCGGTCGGAGATCGCGATTGGAAGCCCACCCCCACTGGCAAAATCATCCTCGACTTTCTGCGCGACAAACTCCCCGGCTTTGTCAATACGGGCCTCAACCTCGTGGATGTTCGCGACACCGCTCTGGGCCATCTCCTCGCAGCCGAGCACGGCCGTCAGGGTGAACGCTACATCCTTGGTTCAGAGAACCTGACATTCGAGCAAATCCTCAAGCAGCTGGGACTCCTCGCAAATAAGCCGGCTCCGGCACTGAAGGTCCCGTATGCGTTAGCCTATGCAACGGGCGTGATTACGACAACCTGGGCTAACATCACCGGTCGAGAACCAATAGCGCCGCTTGAGGGCGTCCGCATGGCACGCAAAAAGATGTTCGTGACGCACGCTAAAGCCGTCCGGGAATTGGGCTTCTCACCCGCTCCCGCTGACGCCGCACTCAGGCGCGCCATCGACTGGTTCCGTGCAAACGGATACTGCTAGTCAATCTGAGCACCCCATAAAATGGCGATCCTCTACGTAGCCTCGGATGCAATGGAGCTTGAGCCTTTCGCCGCCTTGCTTACTGGCGTTCGAAAACTCAAATGGCCTCTCGATTACGCTTTCGAAGGCGTCTGGGAGGGCCGTCGCGTCATGCTCGTTGCAAACGGTGCGGGTCCCAGACTTGCCGCCCAGGCTGTGGAGATTGCTATCCGGGCTGTTACTGGCGCGGAACTCTCGTCTTCAAAGCTGGAGGCAGTTGTCAGTACCGGCTTCTGCGGAGCGCTCGATCCGAATCTCCGCGAGTGCCAGATCGTTGTAGCTACCGAACTTCTTGATCTGGATGCGAATGCGACCTTCGATTGCGGCATCGTCGATGCCGACACTCCTTTTATTTCCGGACTTCTACTTTCGCATGACCGCGTTGCCAACTACGCTGACGAGAAACAGCAGCTCCGAGACCGCGGCGGCCTCGCAATCGACATGGAAGCTGGCGGTATCGCAGCCCGCGCAAAGCGAGCGGGACTACCTTTCTACTCCATTAAAGTGGTATCCGATCGCGCCGATGAATCCTTTCCCCTCGATATAAATAGCATGCGGACCCCAGACGGCCGCATCCGGCGTGTGAAAATTGGAGTACACGCACTCACGCATCCAAAGTTGCTTCCACAGCTACTTCATTGGAAACGGCGCAGCACGGTTGCGGCAAAGGCGTTGGGGGGCTTTCTTGTCAGTTGTCGAATTAGGCCGAAGTCAGAGGTTGCTCTCGCCGAATGATGCAATACCCTGCGTCATGAGAGCAGCCGTTTATCGCGGATCCGGCCGAATCTCCCTCGAATCTGTAGAGACCCCGCGCATTGGGCAGGGCGAAATTCTGATCAGGGTTGAGAGTTGCGGCATCTGTCATACCGATCTCAAAAAAATCGAGCACAACCTCCTCCCCCCGCCGCGCATTTACGGCCACGAAACTGCCGGGGTAATCGCAGCCGTTGGCGCCCAGGTCACAAAATACGCCCCTGGCGATCGTGTGATTGTCTTCCACCATATACCCTGCGGCGATTGCTTCTACTGCGATCGCCGGCTCTACGCCCAGTGTCCGGTGTACAAGAAAGTGGGTGTAACTGCTGGCTACGAACCTGCCGGCGGCGGTTTCTCGCAATACGTTTGCGTGATGGACTGGGTTGTAGATCACGGCATCGAGATTATTCCCGACGATGTATCTTTCGATCACGCCTGCTGGGTTGAACCAGTGAATACTTGCCTCAAAGCGATTAAGCTGCTCGGTTTACGGTGGGGCGACCGCGTGGCAATTCTGGGCCAGGGACCTATCGGCCTTATCTTTACAATGTTGGCGAAGCGCCTCGGAACAACGGTTCTGGCCACCGATGCGATCGAATTCCGGCGAAATCTTTCCGAACGGTTTGGCGCTTTCGCTCTCGATCCTCGCGAGCCCGGGTTCGAGATGGCCAGTAAAGCTCAAACTGATGGCCATGGTGCCGACGCTGTGATTGTGGCTACCAACGCGCCGGGAGTTGTTGAACAGGCTCTACGTGTCTCTCGCCCAGGCGCAAAAGTGTTACTGTTTGCCCAAACTTCCGCAACAGAACGTATCGAAATCTCCGGCGCAGACGTCTGCGTGGGTGAGCGTGTTCTTCTTGGTTCCTACAGCGCGGACGTCGATCTTCAGGCTGAATCTGCCCGCCTCGTCTTCAGCGGGGAATTGCCGCTCGATCAGCTTATTTCGCACCGCGTTCCTCTCGAGGAAATCGAGCGCGGCATGGCGATTGCACAGCATCCAACTGAGCGTTCACTTAAAGTTGTCGTTCATCCACAGGAGACTGTGTAATGGGACATAGCATGCAAGCGGCCGTTCTTTATGGCAAGGAAGACGTTCGACTTGAGTCCGTGCCCGTACCGCCTGTTGGTTTTGGCGAACTGCTTATTCGCGTCCGCACGGCGCTCACCTGTGGGACGGACGTAAAGGTTTTTCTGCGTGGGTACCACGCCAAGATGATTATTCCGCCGGCGCTCTTCGGTCATGAGATGGCTGGCGACATTGTGGCCGTCGGCGAGGGCATAACAAAATTCCGCGTGGGACAGCGCATTGTAGCCGCCAACTCCGCTCCCTGCGATCGATGCTTTTTCTGCCGCCACAATCAGCAAAACCTTTGCGAAGATCTCCTGTTCAACAACGGAGCCTATGCGGAGTTCATGCGCTTGCCGGAACGTATCGTTCGAACCAACACGTACGCCATACCCAACCAGCTCGCGTACAAAGATGCTGCTCTCGTCGAGCCGCTTGCTTGTGTTTTGCGCGGCCTCCATGAAAGTAACGTTCAGCCCGGTGACACCATCGCCGTTATGGGTCTCGGGCCCATTGGCCTGATGTTCGTGCGGCTTGCGAAATGGGCCTTTGGTGCCCGGGTCATCGCCATTGCGCGCCGTCTCGAGCAAGTGGATCGCGCCTTGATGCTCGGCGCCGCTGAAGGTGTGCTCATGGGCGATGATGCTGCCGTCGTTTCGGAGGTGCGCGCTCGTACAGGTCGGCGCGGCGCTGATGTCGTGATAGAAGCCATCGGTCATCCTCAAGCCTGGGAGTTGGCCACTCAACTGGTTCGCAAGGGCGGCACCGTTAATTTCTTCGGGGGATGTCCCACTGGAACTAGAGTGGCTCTCAACACCGATCTGCTGCACTACTCTGAAATTACTTGCAAAGCCACTTTTCATCACACGCCTGACCACATCCGCCGGGCGCTCGAAGTGATTGCCGACGGCACTGTCACGGCCGGTCACATCGTCAATCACGAAGAACCGCTCAGCCGCCTTCCTCAGGTGTTGAGCGACCTCGCACACCACCGGAACGGCCAGATCAAGACTGCCATCCTTCCGTGACGCGAGCAGACGTGGCAATCGCACATTTACAGCCTAAGGAGTACATCCGGCAGATGTCTCCTGGCGAAACCGCCTCTTCGGAAGCGCGGCATTTAGAGCCCGAGGCGTTCGCCTATACACGTTGGCTAGCCACTCACCACTACGAAAACTTTCACGTGGTGAGTTTTCTTCTCCCGAAGCATCTGCACCAGGACTTCTACAATGTCTACGCCTTTTGCCGATGGGCCGATGATCTTGGTGATGAAATCGGCGACCCCCAGGAGAGCCTGCGCCTGCTTGCCTGGTGGCGCAGCGAACTGCAGGCGATGTATGGCGGAGAGGCCTCGCATCCGGTCTTTATAGCCCTCAGCGGTACCGTGAACCACCACGATATCCCAATGGAGCCCTTCGACCGTCTAATTCGCGCCTTCGAACAAGATCAGACCGTGACGCGTTATCAGACCTTCGATGACGTGTTCGGGTATTGCGTCAACTCGGCCAATCCTGTGGGCCACCTCGTTTTATATCTCCGCGGCTACCGCGACTCCGAGCGGCAACAGTTCTCCGATTACACCTGCACCGCTCTTCAGCTCGCGAACTTCTGGCAAGACGTAACCGTCGATCTGAACAAAAATCGTGTCTATTTGCCACTCGACCTGCTTTCCAGTTACCGTTACACCGTCGAGGAGCTATTCGCGCTGAAGCACGACGATCGGTTTGAGAGAGTCATGCGCGACGCTGTGCGCGTAGCTGAAGATCTTTTTCGCGAAGGTCTGCCGCTGATCAAGATGGTCGATCGGCATCTCGCTCTTGATCTCGAGCTATTTAGCCGCGGCGGCATGAAAATCCTGCAGAAAATCAGGAATCAGGGCTTCAACGTTCTTCACCGCCGCCCGCACATTTCAAAAGCGGAGCGCGTTGGTATTCTTCTCCAATGCCTTCCGCGGCTGCTTCCGCTTTGACCACTGGCCCGGTCGAGGACTCGTATCGATACTGCAAACGAATAGCGCGGAAGCGGGCCAGAAATTTTTATTATTCGTTTCTTCTTCTTGAAAGGCCTCAGCGCGACGCCATGTGTGCGATTTACGCGTTCATGCGTCACTGCGACGATTTGAGTGACAGTCCCGCTACACCCGATAAAGCTAAGCTGCACCAAAGCATCGCCGAATGGCGCATGCAGCTCAATGGCGCTCTCTCGGGCGATGTCCAGGGAAATCCGATCTGGCCTGCTTTTCATGACACGATCGAGCGGTACTCTATTCCGCACCGTTTTTTTCACGAGATGATCGACGGCATCATGTCTGATCTTGAGCCAAGGCAGGTACAGACATTCGATGAACTCTATCGATATTGCTATCAAGTTGCATCTGTGGTCGGACTTACCATCGTCCATATCTTCGGATTCGAATCGGTAAAGGCGCTGCTCCTCGCAGAAAAGTGCGGTGTTGCCTTTCAACTGACTAACATCCTGCGTGATGTTCGAGAGGACGCTGAAGCCGATCGCGTCTATCTGCCGCGCGAAGACCTTGACCGCTTCTGCGTGCCGGTCGATCAGCTGCGTTCGGGCAAGGAAGACGATCGCTTTCGCGAGCTCATGCGCTTCGAGGCGATTCGTGCTCGCGGCTACTATGACGAATCAGTTGAGCTTTCTGATCTGGTGACGAAAAAAAGCCGGCGCTCCCTCTGGGCTCTCCGCGAGATTTACCTCCGGCTATTATTGAGGATCGAAAAATCCAACTATTCTGTCCTGAGCCGCCGACGACTGAATGTTCCCGCACCGACCAAAGTCGCCTTGCTCGTTCGCGCTTTCCTGCACTGATCCCTATTCGCCGTGCAACCCCGCCGCGGCGCGCTCGGCAGTATAGGCAAGAATCCATTCTGAACCCGGCCCATCCAGAGAAATTTTTTCGCCTCCCGCAGGCAAAAGCCACGCTTGCCCGGCCGTGAACTCTTCTTGCGCAATCGTCCCTGCACCCTTCACGCAAAGCAGCAGCAGATAATATGGCAATCCACGCTCAATTCGAATGGATGGCTTGGGCTTCAGCCGCTCCATACGGAAGTGAGGGCAAGAAACCAGATCGTCCCGCCAATCCGCGAGCGGTACAGGCTTTGCTTCCTGATTGTGAGGCCGCATGTGAGCGACGTTCAAGGCATAATCCAGATGAAGTTCGCGCCCGCGTCCAAAATCGTAGAGCCGGTAAGTGAGATCCGAATTCTCTTGGACTTCGCAGAGAGTCAAGCCTTCGCCGATTGCGTGCACCGTTCCGGCTGGAACATATACGATCTCTCCCTGCGTAACGTTTCGCCAATTAAGCAATTTCTCAATCTCGCCCGAATGTGCCGCCTCCCGCAACTTCTCCCGCGAGAGACTTTCCCGAAATCCTAACGCTATTTTCCCCAGCGGATTAGCTTCTACGATATACCAAGCTTCTGTTTTTCCTAAGCTCTGGTGATGTTTTTGCGCGTAGTCGTCGTCCGGATGCACCTGGACGGAGAGCCGACTCTTCGTGAAGATCAGTTTCACCAGCAGGGGGCAAATGCCTGGATGCTGCGGGTTCGCGCCGCTTCCTAATATTTCTGGATGATCTTTTATCAACTGCCCTAAAGTTCGATTCAGTGAAGTGAGGTTTTCCTCAACCGTGAACCAGACCTCGCCTATATGTTCACCGCGAGGTGTAACCGGAAAGAAGGGCGCCAAATTCTCGCGCCCCCAGATGCGCTCTCGAAACATCGGCATAAGCTGGATTGGTTTGTCTGGGGCCGAAGACACAACGGGATTTTAACAATCCGATGCGACAATCGAAGCATTGCCGTACGACAAAGACGAAAGCTCGGACGTCACGAGCTCCCGGCTGGAAGGATTCCGCCGTCCCGTCGCCTATCGCGAGGAGGCTTTTCTTCGGAGTCCGGAATCGCGTCCGCTGCGGATCCTATCCGAATACCTATGGCCGCTGGCGCACTTTCAGGACGAGAGAATACAGGATACTATCGTCTTTTTCGGCTCTGCTCGCATCGAAGAAGATGGACCTCTCGGCCGGTATTACCGCGAAGCGCGTGGGCTGGCCCGTCTCATCACCGAATGGGCAGCATCGATTTCTGAACCCGAGGCCTGTGCCGAGCCGCGCCTGCGCTTCGTCGTATGCTCAGGTGGCGGGCCGGGCATCATGGAAGCCGCGAATCGAGGGGCGAGCGATGCAGGCGGAAAAACGATCGGCTTGAATATCGGTCTGCCTTTCGAACAGCGTCCAAACCCGTTCATTACCCCGGACCTATGCTTCGAATTCCAATACTTCTTTATGCGCAAGTTCTGGTTTGCTTACCTCGCAAAGGCTTTGGTTGTCTTTCCAGGCGGGTTTGGCACGCTTGACGAGCTGATGGAAATCCTGACCCTTGCCCAAACTCGAAAGCTCGAGAGCAAAATCCTGATCGTTCTCTATGGCTCTGAGTTTTGGAAGGAGATCTTGAATTTTGAAGCTCTCGTAAAATATGGCGTTATCTCTGAGCAAGACCTGACCCTGTTTCGTTTCGTTGATACTCCGGAAGCTGCTCTACACATCCTTAAAGAGGATCTGACGCGCTACTATCTCGAGCCGGAACGTGCTTTGCAACGCCCGATCGAAGAAGCTCCTGAAATCGCGCGCACCCGGACATCCTAATTCAGTTCTGTTCGCCCGCTCACACCCGGAGCATCGGCAGCATGTCACTGCGCGACAGTAGCCAGTTGCTGTTTCCATGCATAGAGTGGAAATTTTTCAGTAAGTGCTCCCACACGTCTGCGCGCTTCGGCAATTGCTTCCTCTGACTTCACGTTGTTAAGGACGTATGCGACGAGTTTTCCGATTTCCGTCATCTCGGATTCGCGGAAACCGCGCGTTGTCACGGCGGGACTTCCCAGACGGATACCGCTGGGATTCAGCGGCGGGTTTGTATCAAAAGGAATAGCATTCTTGTTTGCCGTGACGTACGCGTTATCCAGGCTCTTCTCGGCGTCTTTCCCCTTCAGGCCCTTCGCGAAAACGTCAATTAGAAACATATGGGAGTCAGTCCCACCGCTCACGACCCGGAAACCTTCGCGTTCGAGAGATGCTGCGAGTGCCTGCGCGTTCGCCAATACCTGCCGCTGATACGTGCGAAACTCTTCCGAAAGCGCTTCGAGGAAACACACCGCCTTGGCCGCAATCACGTGTACCAATGGGCCGCCTTGCGCTCCTGGAAAAACAGCTCTGTCGATTGCTGCCCCAAACTTCTCCTTGGCGAAAATAATGCCCGAACGCGGCCCTCGCAAGGTCTTGTGTGTCGTCGAAGTCACGATATCGGCGTGCTCGCAAGGATTGGGGTAGATACCCGCGGCAATCAGACCAGAGTAGTGAGCCATATCAACCACAAAGACGGCGCCAACTGCGTCAGCGATTTCGCGAAACCGAGCGAAGTCAATGACACGCGAGTAAGCGCTGGCTCCCGCGATGATCATCTTCGGTTTGTGCTCCTCAGCGAGTCGCGCGACCTCGTCATAATCGATCAGTTCGTTTTCGCGCCGCACGCCGTAGGCGATCACTCTGTAAAGCTTGCCGGAAAAATTTAGGGGATGACCGTGCGTCAGATGCCCGCCATGCGCCAGGTTCATGCCGAGTATGGTGTCGCCAGGCTGGAGCACTGAAGCGTAAGCCGCTTCATTCGCCTGCGAACCCGAATGGGGTTGCACATTGACGTATTCGGCATTAAATAACTTCTTGGCGCGCTCACGCGCGAGATTTTCCACGACATCCGTGAATTCACACCCCCCGTAATAGCGCTTGCCCGGATATCCTTCCGCGTATTTATTGGTAAAGACGCTCCCGGTTGCCTCGAGCACGCCTTCCGATGTGAAGTTCTCGCTTGCAATCAGTTCGAGCCGCGTATTCTGACGGTCAACTTCGTGCTGGATCGCTTCGTAGATCTCGGGGTCCGTCTCGGATAAAGGCCTGGCCATACGGCGCTGTTCATTCATATCGTCTGTTCTAATTGTCTATTAGACCTGCATGCTCTGGAGCACCCTTTTCATTCCGACTCTGCGAGAAACTCCAGCAGAAGCGGAAGTTATCAGCCATCAATTGCTTTTGCGTGCCGGTTACATACGGCAACTTTCCGCGGGAATCTACAATTATCTGCTTCTGGCTCAACGCTCGCTTTTGAAGATTCAGCAGATTGTGCGCGAAGAGATGAATGCGATCGGCGGCCAGGAGATATTGCTTCCCGCTCTTCATCCCGCTGAATTGTGGCAGGAATCCGGCCGGTGGGAACTGATGGGCGACAACATGTTTCGCCTGAAAGACCGGTTTGGGCGCGACATGTGCCTGGGAATGACGCATGAGGAGATCGTCACGTTCATTGCTCGTGGCGAGCTGCGTAGCTATAAGCAATTGCCGCAAATCTGGTATCAGATTCAGACGAAATTCCGCGACGAGCCAAGGCCGAAGTCCGGCTTGCTGAGAGTGCGCCAGTTCATCATGAAGGATTCATACACGTTTGATCTCGATACGAACGGCCTCGACATTGCGTATAACAAGCACCACGACGCGTATTGCAGGATTTTCGATCGATGCGGGCTCGAATACATCATCGTTGAAGCACACTCAGGGGCCATGGGCGGCAGCCAGTCACACGAGTTCATGATCGCCTCAGATGCAGGTGAAGATTTCGTCGCTCGATGCACGAATTGTGGCTATCGGGCAAATTTAGAAAAAGCCGTATCCCGGCTGACTCCGCCCATCATCCCTGATCCGGAAGGCGATCTTGTGCCTGAGCAGTTTCACACGCCGGACCTGAAAACCATCGCCGATCTTGCGAAATTTACAAGTCTGCCTGAAACATCGCAGATGAAGAGTCTCGTCATGGTAGTCGATGGCAAGCCGATGCTGATCATGATGCGAGGCGACCATCAACTCAGTGAGACGAAGCTGACCGGGGCCTTGCAGGCAACCGAAGTAAGGCCGGCGCATCCGCAAGAGATCGTGGACTGGTTTGGGGCAAGCGCGGGTTCGCTAGGCCCTGTCTCCGTAAAGAATATGCGTGTGCTTGCCGACAAAGCGTTAACCGGCCGCCGCAACATGATCACGGGCGCGAATAAAGACGATTACCATTTCAAAAACGTAACACCGGGCAAGGATTTCCAGGCCGAATATTTCGACCTCCGTCAAGTAGCGCCGGGTGACGCGTGTCCAAATTGCGGCGCTGCGCTCGAGATCGTAAAAGCTATCGAGATTGGGCACATCTTCAAGCTCGGCTATAAGTATTCCGAGTCGATGGGATTGCGAGTGCTAGGCGAGAACGGAAAAGAAATCACGCCCATCATGGGTTCCTACGGCATTGGGATCGAGCGAATACTCACGTGCGCAGTCGAGCTTTATCACGATAAAGACGGCATGGCGCTGCCTGCTACCATTGCGCCCTTTTCAGTTGTAATTACTCCCGTGAACTATGGGGATGCACTACAAAGAGAGGCCGCCGACTTGCTTTACGCAGAATGCGCGAAAGCTGGTATCGATGTATTGCTGGATGATCGCGACGAGCGGCCCGGCGTGAAGTTCAAGGATGCCGATCTGATTGGCATCCCGTACCGGATCACGATTGGCAAGAAGCTGGGCGAGGGTAAGGTTGAATTCGGCGAGAGGCGGGCGCGCTCATCTGAAGAAGTCTTGCTGCACGGCGCAGTGCCACATTTACAGAAGAAGCTCGGCTTGCCGGTGACTTAGAGCAACGCCTCGCCCAAACAGTTATAGAATTTTCTTCCCCATCGCTGACATCACGAGTTCTACCGCGAGCAACGCGGTCCGGTTTGCTTCATCGAGAACTGGATTCACCTCGACGACTTCCATGGAAGTCATCCGGCTGCAATCGCAAATGGTCTCCATTGCCAGGTGCGCTTCGCGGTACGTCATTCCTCCGCGGACTGGAGTTCCCACACCCGGCGCTTCGTCGGGATCAACCACGTCCATGTCGAGCGATAGGTGAAAGCCGGACGTTCCATCGTTTGCCACAGCAATTGCTCGCTTCATCACGTTGGGTAATCCGCGCTCGTCGATGTCGCGCATAGTGAAAGCCGTCACGCCCGATTCGCGAACCATTTCGCGTTCCCGTCGATCCACGTCGCGAATTCCCACGAGCACCACATTTACTCCCTCGACTTTGGGCGTGTAGTCGAAGATGTGCGTGAGTTCGCGCGGGCCCCGGCCCACGCAGCAGGCAAGCGGCATGCCGTGTACGTTTCCACTCGGGCTTGACTCGGGTGTATTCATGTCCGCATGCGCATCGATCCAAATTAAACCTATCTTCTCGCCTCGCTTACCGAAGAAATCGGAGACGCCGGACACTGTACCCGCAGCGACGGAATGATCACCGCCCAGGACGAGCGGAAAATTACCCGCCGCCAATACGTTTTCAACCATCTCGGCCAATTTGGTACAGGTTCTGGCGATCTGCGGCAGGTATTTCGCAGTTTCCGGACCGCTGGGAGTACTTTCTTGCTGCGCCACGGAAACGTTTCCAAGATCCTCCAGCTGATAGCCGAGCGAAGTCAATTTTGCGTTCAGCCCAGCCAGCCGCAATGCCGACGGGCCCATGTCGACCCCGCGACGGCCAGCACCCAAGTCGAGTGGCGCGCCAAGGATCGCGATATGAGATTGAACCATCTTCGTTCTTTTAACGCGTAGTGCTAGGGTCGCGTCCGGTAAAGCATGCGCGCATACGGAATTGTTTCGCGAACATGCTCGAGGCCGCACATCCAGGCGACGAAGCGCTCAACTCCCATGCCGAAGCCACCGTGCGGGACGCTGCCGAATCTCCTTAGATCCAAATACCACTCGAAGGCTTCACGTGGGAGATTGTGTTCTGCCAAGCGCTTCTCCAACAGCGCGAGATCATGTATGCGCTGGCCCCCGCCGACAATCTCGCCATAACCTTCTGGGGCGATCATATCTACGCCTAACGCGAGTTCCGGACGCTGCTCATCAGGTTGGAAATAAAACCCTTTGATACTGGTAGGGTAGCGATCGACCACTACGGGGCGGTCAAAATCTTCTGTAAGCAACGTCTCATCGGCGTTGCCGAAATCGCCTCCCCACTGAATTTCACTGCCCTTCGATTGCAGAATCTTCACGGCATCCTCGTAGCTCATGCGCGGGAACGGAGCTTTGACGGTCGCTAGCTTAGTTGCATCGCGCTCCAGGATTTTCAGCTCTTCCCGGCGGTTCTCGAGCACCCGGCCAATGGTGTACACAATGAGGTCTTCAGCGACGCGTTTCACTTCCTCCAGATCCGCATACGCCATCTCAGGCTCAACCATCCAAAACTCAGTTAGATGGCGGCGCGTCTTTGATTTCTCAGCACGGAACGTGGGCCCGAAGCAATACACTTTCCCAAACGCCATCGCGTTTGCTTCGTTGTAAAGCTGCCCGGACTGGGTGAGATAAACCTTCTCGTCGTCGAAGTAGTTGACTTCGAACAGCGTCGTCGTGCCCTCGCAAGCGGCTGGAGTAAAAATGGGCGTATCGACCAGCGTAAAGCCGTGCGAATCGAAATAATCTCGTATGGCCTTGATCACTTCATGGCGTACGCGAATGGCCGCGTGCTGCCGCCGGCTTCGCAGCCAGAGATGACGATGATCCATGAGGAAGTCCACCCCATGCTCTTTCGGAGTGATGGGGTAAGGATGCTCTTCGCTGACCCGCTGAATAATTTGCGCGTCGCTGACGTCGAGTTCGTACCCTCCAATCGCACGCCCTTCAGCGCGTATGGCGCCGGTGACAACAAGCGAACTTTCTTGAGTCAGATTCTTTAACGCCTCGAAGACCTGTTCGGGCAGATTACTCTTCACAGCCACGCATTGCATGACGCCGGTTCCGTCGCGCACGATCGGGAACACGATTTTCCCTGATTTACGAAGGTTATACAGCCAGCCTTCGATTTGCACTCGCTCGCCTACATGCCGGCCCGCTTCGTCAATCGTGATCTTCTGCACCGTTTCGTGTTCCGTCACGCCGGAGATTGCCGAAACGCCGGGGGAGTCGGCACTCATATGTGCTTAATTAACTCATTCATTGCTTGTCTTGCGTCTTCAACAGGATGCTCGCGGCCCGGCGGCTCCCGCAACTCAAGCAACAGAGGATACTGATCGGGGCGTGTTCCCAACATCCGCATTGCTTTTGGCCAATCAATGCTGCCTTGATGCGGGAATAAATGCTGATCTTCCTGCCCGTCGTTATCGTGTATGTGCGTTGAGCGAATCCGCTCTTTCATAACCTCAAACTCGGCTTCGATTCCATACCCGAGATGTGCGTGTCCGACGTCGAAGCAATAATTGAGATTCAGATGCGTCTGACGCAGGAAATAGTTCAAACGCTCGCCCGATGCTAATTCATTCGGTGTGTTTTCTAACAGAACTTCAACCCCACGTTGTCTGGCGAAGACATTCAGTTCGTCAAGGGAAGAAAACGCGGATTCCAGTTTTCGCTCGTCGAATTCTTCGCCCGAGACCCCGAGATGCTGAATCAGATATCGAAACGGGACCACATCGGCAATCTCCAAAGAACGCTTGATCTCATCGACCATGCTCATGCGCTTGGCCTTCACAGTCTCCGTGATATCGATAACGGCCTGTGGCCCCGACCGACCCCAAACGTCATCGGTGTACATGGGAGCATGCAAGGAATGCATTGCCAGTTCAGAGTCGTGAAACCAGTGACCAAGTTCGGTGATTTGCGCCTTATCCCGGTAATCGATGTGTTGGCGCGCGCAGAAAATTTCGACTGCTGGAAAGCCAGCATCCCAAATTCGCTCGAGCCAGACGGTCGTTAACCGATGTTTCACGAAGAGGTGGGTAGAAAGTACTCGCTGCATCAAGTGTTGTCTCAGCTAATTTTAGAGCGGTCTAAGTGAGCACTCGCTAGTAACCCGAAACCTTACCAGGCGCGTGAGACTCAGTTCCGCCCTCAAGAGTGCCG
This sequence comes from Bryobacteraceae bacterium, assembly GCA_051003475.1. GTDB lineage: Bacteria > Acidobacteriota > Terriglobia > Bryobacterales > Bryobacteraceae > Bog-105. The sequence continues at coordinate 5,097 of JBPCLH010000070.1, read as the reverse complement.
TCTCTCGCAATGATCGCCTCAACTCGCGCTACACCATCGGTACTCTTCACTTCGTAACCCATTTTTCTCACGGCTTCTTCCGTGTCGTGACGAAAGCCGTTCTGCAGGTAGAGCACATCGGGTTTCCATTGATGATGAAAACGCGGCAAATCGACCGCGTCCTGCGCGTTCATGTGGAAGTCGAGCACATTGAGGATCACTTCCATAACTCCGGTCGTGATTCGCGATCCGCCCGGCGCGCCAACGATCATAAAGAGCTGGCCATTTTTGGTGATGATGGTCGGAGTCATTGAAGAGAGAGGACGCTTGCCTGGCTCAATCGCGTTTGCCTCACCGCCGACCAAACCAAACATGTTGGGCTCGCCGGGTTTCGCTACGAAATCATCCATTTCGTTGTTCATCAGGAAACCTAGGCCGGGCACAGTGACGCCGTTTCCGTACGAGCCGTTGAGTGTATATGTCACTGCCACCGCGTTTCCCTTTTCATCAACCACGTTGTAGTGGGTGGTCTCGGTGCTTTCAATCCAGGAAATACGCTTGTTCCTCGCATCAAGCGATTTCGGAAGACCTGGCTTGATGAGCTCGCTCGGTGTGGCGCGCACGGGATCGATCGTCTCGCGCCGCTAGGCGAGATATGCCGGATCTAGCAATTGTTTTAACGGCACGTTGTAGAAGCCGGGATCGCCGAGGTACTCACTGCGGTCGGCGTAAAAGCGGCGCATGGCCTCGGCTTCGTAATGAACGGCTGTGGCGGAATCCGGCCCGGCGGTTTCATACCGGGTACCTGCTAACATGCCCATCATTTGAAGTAAACCTAGGCCTCCCGCACTGGGCGGCGGCGCCGTCATGATGTGAGAGCCCTTGTAATCGCCGTTCAGGGGAGTGCGTTCGATTACCTTGTAGCTCTTCAGGTCGTCGATGGTGATAAGGCCGCCATGCGCTGCCATCGCCGCAGCGAACCGATTCGCCGTTTCTCCTTCATAGAACTCTTTCGCTCCGTTTTTGGCAACGCGCGCCAATGTTGCCGCAAGATCCGTTTGCCGGAACGTATCGCCTGGCTTATAAGCATTGCCGTCTCGCAAAAAAATGCGTTTCGATTCAGGATCGAGCTGAAGCCGATTGTCCGGGCTGTTCAGAGATGATGCGAACGTGTCGTCCACAGCGAAGCCATCCCGAGCTAGCTGAATCGCTGGAGCAAGTAAGGCCGGCCATGGTTTCCTCCCAAATTTATGATGAGCGAATTCGAGACCGGCGACTGACCCAGGAACACCGGATGCGCGCCATCCAACAATACTTTCGCGTGTCGGATTTCCGTCGGGACCGATGTACATATCGTGAGTGGCCTTTTGCGGAGCGGCCTCACGAAAATCGAGGAAAGTTGATTTACCACCAGCTAAGCGGATCAGCATGAATCCGCCCCCACCTATATTTCCGGCGGATGGATGTGTGACCGCAAGTGCGAAGCCAACCGCAATGGCAGCATCGACCGCGTTGCCACCGTTTTTGAGGACTGCCAAGCCGACATCGGCCGCAATCGGTTCTTGCGCCACCACCATTCCATGCTTCGCTTGAACCGGTTCTTTCGCCTGCACAGGCGTTACAAATGCACACAATACGAGCAGGAATACGAGCCCGCTTTGCATATGCAAGCCAGTCTAACAGCTAGCCGGGAGTTGGAGGAAGAGCGAACGGAGCCGGTGTTACGCGGTTTAGCTTCCGCAGTCGCAAGGTCAAGCGACTCTTGTAGCGCGCGGCTGTGTTCTTCTTGATGATTCCCCACTTGGCTGCACGATCGACCAACGAGAAAGTCGCGGAAAGTGTTTTGGCCGCGCCTTGTGTGTCCTTCTGCTCAAGGGAACGGCGCATTGCCCGGATCTGATGACGCAATCGCGACTTGCGCGAGCGGTTGATAGCCGTCCGGCGCTCAGTGATGCGGACGCGCTTCAATGAAGAAACCGTGTTTGCCATTAACCTACTAACCTGATCGCCTTTACCATGTGCAATCTATAGAATACCTGAGCGATTCAGCCCGAAGCAAATATAGCGTGAGATTCCGGCTGCGTGCGGTAACAATAGAATTGTCTCGATAAAACAGATGTTTCGCAAAATGATTCAAAGTTATAAACTGTGCTTGCCGGTCGCAACTGGATTTTGCGCCGTCGGGCTCGCTGGGTGGGCGGTTTCTTCGCCCGTTGACGATTGGAAGATTGCCGGCCCGTTCGGGGGCACCGCCACTGCGATTGCGCTTGATCCGCAGAATTCCAAAGTCATCCTCGCAGGAGGCAGAAACTCTCTCCTTTTTGAGAGCGAAGATTCTGGTGCGAGTTGGAACCAGCTGAATTTTCCAAAGCGAAACTTTGGAGAGCTGACTTCGATCCTGGTGGATCCCGCTGATTCCAAGCACTATCTGATAGGGATGGTCGGCGCTGACGGCGCCGGTATCTTCGAAACTCATGACGAAGGGAAAAGCTGGACTGCCGTAAACGACGTCCAGGATGTTGGGGTCCGCGCCCTGGCAGCGTCGGGGAGCAAGCCCTCGCGTTTCGTCGCCGGGACATTGCGGGGCGTCATGCTGAGTGATGATTCCGGGAAATCGTGGACGCGCATCTCCGACCCTCAGAATCCTGAGATGCAGGGAATCACGGCGGTTGCAATTGACCCCAAAGAACCCGACATAATCTACGCTGGAACAGCTCATCTTCCGTGGAGGACTCTGGATGGCGGCAAGACCTGGGAGTCGATCCACACCGGAATGATCGATGACTCTGATGTTTTTTCGATCTATATAGATCCGGCGAATCCGACCAACGTCTTCGCCAGTGCGTGCAGTGGGATTTACTCGAGCACAAGCCGCGGCGACGTTTGGCGCAAATTGCTGGGTATACCGAATACCTCCCGGCGTACTCACGTCGTTCGCCAGGATCCCGCTCAACCCGGAACCATCTTCGCTGGAACAACGCTCGGATTTTTCAAGTCCGGCAATGGCGGTGCTAACTGGAAGCTGATGAACGGAAGTCAGGTAAATGCCATCGCATTTGATCCGTCTTACCCGAGGAGAATGTACTTAGCGATGGAATATGACGGTATCGCTACAAGTGATGACAGCGGAGAAACCATCCGGCCGATCAATAGCGGGTTCGTGGATCGCAATGTTAGTGCAGTTACAGTTTCAGGAAAGAAACTGTTTGCGGTGGAGAGCCAGGAGGGTGACACCAGCGGCGTTTTTGTGAGCGCTGACCGTGGTGAATCGTGGTCTGCGCTCGACCCTCGCGGTCTCGGCGGTGTGCACTTGCACGCCCTCACAGGGGTACCCAGCGAAGACCGTATTCTCCTCGCGGCCACTTCACGCCACATGTATAAATCAATTGACGCAGGAGTTACATGGAAGCCACTGCCCGTGCGTTTGATCGTAGGCCCTCCGCCGGATACGAGCAAGAATGTCAAGAAATCGGAGCCGATGGTGGCCAGATCTCGCATGCAGAGCGGAAGCCAAAGGCCACGTATAAAGGCTTCCAGACCGATCAAGCCCAGAATTATCAGCAAAGAAGTTTCGCCTTCTGAGATTAGCGCTCTCTATTCCATCAAACACGAGACAAAAGATTTGTTGTTTGCAGCAACGGACTTAGGATTGCTCAGAAGCGGCGATTTAGGAGAACATTGGAGTCTGATGGATCTTACGGGTTCTACGGCGGTCTACGCACTTTTTCTAGCTCCGGTCGCAGATGGCCGCTTGATAGCGCGCGCCGCCGGTGGCATGTATGAGTCGAAAGATTTTGGTGAACATTGGGCTCATTTGTTTTTTCCACTCTCTCTGTCTGAGATCAATGACGTAGCTATCCCTTCCGAGCCAAATGATCCCTTGTTAGTGGCCACGCGGATTGGACTCTATAGCTCACCCGATAATGGCGCTACCTGGTACCCGAATCCCGGTAAACTACCTGTCTCGACTGTAAACTCAGTAACTTACAGCCCCACTGAACCTGGTGTCGTCTATGCCGTCCAATATGGCCAGCTGTATGAAAGTAAGAATTGTGGTAACTCCTGGTCAGCGGTTTCGACTGCCCTTCACGGGCTGCACATCCGGCAGCTTTGGATGCCCGCTCAGAATTCGGACCGGCTATACGGAATTACGAATGATTTAGGAATTCTCTTTCGTAAATAGGCTATATCCGCTAAGATCAATTATTGGAGTTGGCTAGTATTTGGAGTTGGTTAGAACTTTGCTTTGGAGGAGAAGGATGAAGACTGGGCTAAGAGTTAGGCCAATCAGTTCAGCAATCTTGGCAGCGGCGTTGTGTTTCAGCACTGCAGCCTACGGTCAGGATGCGAACAACACAAGCAACAATAAGTCGAAGACTACGTCGGGTGATGAATTCCCTGACATTGTCGAGATCGAGGTATTCGGTGGCGTTAGCGTGTATGGGCAGGTGATGCGTGGTTTGGACACCAAGCTCGTCGATGGCGGTGTTGCCGGAGTGGGTGTAACGTGGAATGCCACCCGCCGCGTTGGCCTGGAACTCTGGGCCGACTGGAATCAGGCAAACGTTGAGTTCCGCACACCGAGTGCGCCCGGACTTCCGACGTATAGCTTTGGGAATCGAAACTATTTTTTGGGCGGAGATTTGGTATTTAATCTGAAGCCGCGAGGCTCGCGTGTTCAGCCTTACCTTGAGGTCGGCGTGGATGCCGTGCAGTTTACACCTACCAATAAAGCCAAGGACCAGGCGCGATCCGCATTCAATCAAGCGATCTACTTTTCCGGTAACTTGAATGACAACTTACAAGTCGGCCTGAACTATGGGGGCGGCGTTAAGTTCCATTTGAGCGATCATTTCGGGATTCGATTGGACGGGCGCGGTTTGTGGTCGCGCAATCCAACTTTCGGTCTGCCGAACTTTCCCGATGGCGGCATTTACATTCCTGCCAAGGACAAGATCAACGGGGTTCAGGCCACTGTAGGACTGGTTTGGTATCTAGGGCAGGTGTCTTGTGATCACTGGCCCATGCCACCAGCGCCGCAGCCCTACCCGGCGGTTAATCCGGGTACGATCACGGGCGCCGAAGGGGCGACAATATGCCAGGGCAAACCAGTTGCGC
>JBPCLH010000069.1:0-17942 GCA_051003475.1 Bryobacteraceae bacterium | reverse complement strand
CAGTACTTCTGGGCTGTCGAAACATCCTTGAGAATCTGGGTTTTCAGCGCCTCCGGGTTCGCGAATTCCCGCTCTGATCGGACCAAACGGCCGAATTCTACTTTGATCCGCTCGGGCGTCCTGCCTTCGAGCGGAGACAGCAGGAATGTCTCGATACTCAATTCATCACCGCCAAACGTGGGCCGAACGCCAACATTGGTGATAGATGGCCAGCGCCGGCCGTTATCTGAGTCGCCGTGGCCGTGATCGATAGTTTCCGTAATGTAGACACCACGAGGGACCGCTTGGCGAGGATCAGGGCGCAGATTCAACGTGGGAACCGTTTGTTTGGAGCCGACACCGTGACCCGCGATGATGGGCCCTTCTACGAAAAAGCAGCGGCCGAGAAGGCGCGCTGCCCGGGAGACGTTACCACAATTTAGATAGCGGCGGATGAGCGAACTCGAGACTGTCTCGCCTCGAAAGCTGACTGGCTTCACGAATTGCGAAACGAACCCATTTTGCATTCCAAGTACCCGCAAGATCTTTGGATTTCCAGTCTGTCGGTAGCCGAAGCGGAAGTTTTCACCCACAAATACCGCGTGCGTTTCAAGCACATCGATCAGAATTTGCGAAACGAACTGGTCCGGAGTCAACCTCGCGACTTCGGCCGTAAAAGGGAGCACGAGAATGCGCGTAGCCCCTGCCGATCTCAGCAGAGCGAGTCGTTGCTCCAGCGCACAGATCATTGCCGGAACTCCCTCCGGCGCGACGACGGCAGCGGGATGCGGATCAAAGGTTAAAACAGCCGGAGCTAGATTTTTTGTCCCAGCATAATCTACGGTTTGGGCGAGAAGCGCTTGATGTCCGATGTGGACTCCGTCGAAGTTGCCGATCGTCAGCGCGCACGGACCGAAGCGGCGGCGTGCCTCTTCGAGGGAGCGGAAAACGGTGTCGCTCATATCTGACCGCTTCGTCCGATGGGGATCTCGAGCCCGTCATAAGCAATGTACACTTGAGGGGGTAACCGTGATTCTACTGTCGCATGAAGAAGATCGTGTGAAATATGTGTAAAGAAAGCTCTTTTTGGGTTTAGAGATTCGACCGTTTTGAGCGATTCCTCAACCGTCGAGTGTGTGGGATGGGGATTGTTTCGCAACGCGTCCAGAAAAAGAACATCCAAGTTGCTCAGCCTTTCGCGGCTCTCGGGCGGAATTTCGCTGTGATCAGTGAGGTAGGCGCAATCACCGAAGCGGAAACCGTGAACTGTTCCTTTGCCGTGCGCCGCTCTGATCGGCTCGATCTTTATCTCGTCGACGAAAATCGGTTCTTTCTCGAAGCAGTGGAGCGTCAGGCGCGGCCGGCTTGACTCACTAGGATTCTTGTCAAACACGTATAGGAAAGTCCGCTCGATAACCTGCAGAGTTTCCGAAGAGCCGTAGATGGGAATGTCCCGCTTATGCATGAAATTGAAAGGCCGGACATCATCCAAACCTAGAATGTGATCGGCATGTGAATGCGTGTACAGTATGGCGTCGAGCCGGTCGATACCGTGGCGCAACGCCTGGTACCGGAAGTCTGGCGAGGTGTCGATCAGGACGCGTTTGCCGCCGAGCCGCAAAAGAACGGAGGGGCGGAGGCGTTTATCGCGCGGGTCGCTCGAAGTACAGACCTTACAGCGGCAGCCAATCATGGGCACGCCCACGCTGGTCCCCGAGCCGAGCACAAGAATGGATGCGTGCTCGAATTGATCGAGCATCTACTCGGTTTTTGTCCCCTTACCGCCGTCGGCTGTAATAATGCGCGGACCTTCGTCAGCGGCTGAGCTAGGGGCTTGGACTCCCGATCGTTTTTTCAGCTCGTCCGCAACTTGCACATAGCGGAAGCGAAGTTCGGTGATCCCATTTTCGATAAGCCTCTGTTCTTCAACCGTGAGGTTGCCCTGCGTCTTTTGTTGCAGCATTGCCAGGACGTCAATCGAATGGCGTGCCAACGGGAGGTTGGGCTCTGTAGGATTTTCTTCTTTGTCCCCCAAATCCAGCAGGCCGAGCTGAAGCTGCGTCTGCATCAGAATCGATTCAACCAGGAAGGCGAAACTTGCCGGGGGGATTGGAAGTTCGTAGGAGGATTCGGTGCTCTCTGCCATATAACCCACCATCTTATATAGTCGGACGGAGGCAATTTATGTCAGGAGGTTTTCAGGACGCGGGAGAAAAATTTCGAAAGCTGGTTGAAGTGATGTCACGGCTGCGCGCACCAGGAGGCTGTCCTTGGGACCGGAAGCAGACCTTCGACACGATCAAATCGTATCTGTTGGAAGAAACTTACGAAGTGATGGATGCGATTGACGCGGGCGACTGGCACGGGTTGGCCGAAGAATTGGGCGACCTGCTTCTGCAGCCTGTTTTCCTCGCTGAAATGGCGGCGGAGCAGGGACTATTCACGGTTTCAGATTCGTTGGACGCCATCTATGAAAAACTCGTGCGGCGTCATCCATATGTGTTTGGGAACGCGATCGCCGAGACGCCGGAGGATGTGACGCAGCGCTGGGACGAGATCAAGAAACAGGAAAGAACAGAGCGCAGTCTCGCCCCTGACGAATCAGTCTTGAATGAAGTGCCGCGAAGTTTACCGGCGCTGGTCGAGGCGGACAAGATCAGCCACAAGGTCGCGAGCATAGGTTTTGAATGGCCGGATATCAGTGGAGTAGTCGAGAAGCTTCAAGAGGAGGCAGCGGAATTAGCGCGCGCACGGCAGTCTGGAGATCAGAAGCATATTGAAGACGAAATCGGCGATGTGCTGTTTACAGTTGTAAACCTGGCGCGGTTTTTGAAAGTGGATTCTGAGCAGGCTTTACGGAGGACGAATATGCGGTTTCGCAAGCGCTTCACACATGTTGAAAGGGAAATGCGTGCTGCGTCGGGTGAGGTCTCGCTCGATCGAATGGAAGAGTTATGGCAAGAGGCAAAGCGTCTGGAGGAATAGCCGGGTCAATGGCTGCCATATTGAATCTGAGTCGCGATCTTCTCTATCTCGCGCATGACTCGGAGCGTGTTACCGCCGTAGATCTTTTTAATATCCGAGGCAGAATACCCCTTTTCTAATAAGGCGCGCGTCAGGTTCGGAAACGTTGAGACATCGTCGAGTCCTTCGGGTGTACAGGTAATGCCATCGAAGTCGCTGCCAATTCCGATGGCATCAATGCCTGCGATTTGCCTCACATGGTCGATGTGAGCGACGACATCGTCGAGAGTAGCGCGCACTTGTGCCTTCTTTTCTTCTTCGGCCAGCGCATCTAACTTACTCTTTAGCTTTGCCGGATCGTTCTCATACTGCCGTTGGAGGATTTGATACCTCTCGCGCAAATGCAAGTGCTCCTCAGCATCAGCGGATTTCTGCGAAATGAAGCTGCAGTAAATGTTGATCTGGATGACACCGCCTTTTTTCGCCAACGCTTGAATCATTTCATCCGTCATGTTGCGCGGAACATTGGTTACTGCGCGGCAGGCCGAGTGCGAAGCGATAATCGGCGCTTGGCTGGTTTCGAGTGCATCATAAAAAGTCTTGTCGGCTACGTGTGAAATATCGACCATCATGCCCAGACGATTCATCTCGCGTACAACATCTTTGCCAAACGGCGTCAGCCCGTTATGATGTTGGATGGCGGGATTGTCGATATCACCTGACGAGTCGGCCCAGTTATTCGTGTTGAAGTGGGTCAGAGTCATGTAGCGAACTCCGAGCTTGTAGTAGTCGCGCAGCAGTCGCGGGCTGTCTTCAATAGCATGGCCACCTTCGATGCCCATCAGAGCGGCAATTCTGTGCTTGCGATGCGCCTTTTCGATATCAGCGGCGCTGAGAGCAAGCATGAAATCCTTCGGATAACGATTGATGATGTCGTGGTAAACGGTATCGATCATCTGTAACGCGCGATTAGCGGAATGATTGCCGTTGACATACTTCGCGTCTACATAAACGGAGAAGAAGACGGCCCCCACGCCTCCTTGGCGCAGTCGCGGGATATCGGTGTGGTTCTTAGGAGAATTACGAATATCGGCGCCGTCGATAGTAAAGCTCGGGATGTCGTTGTGAGTGTCGATCAAAATGGCCGACTTGGTAATGGCTTGGACCCGGGCGTCGATTTTCTTTTGATTAGGTGGGTCGGCAGCGAAAGTGTTGGCCATGAATAACAGAACTAGAAAAACGAAAAAAAAGAGCTTTCGCATCAGTGTCACTCATCCTTTTTGCGTCGATGCCTTACGAATACTGCCACGTCCTTGCGCTTGATCCCCAAAAACATGTAAGCGATCAAGGCGGCGACCGCAATGGTAGCGACGTTGATCGCGAAGGTGGAGATGCGCTCTGCCGCGATGCCCCCAGGCGGAAAGCCGTGTGCCAGACATGACCCGAACCAGACGGGGAAAATTCCGTACTGCACGGCAGCGGCGACTCCAATCAGGTAGCGGCGGCCCGTATCGTCGGCGGTGATCGGTCCAGCGGCAATGCCGATGACTGCCGAGATAGCGAAACTCGGAAGCGGAGAACTGAAGTGAGTAAAGAGCATGGGACCGCCTTCAAGAAGCGCAACGACTGCACCTGCAAGGACCGAAGCGCCCGTGCTCACTATGAGTGCTTTGCATCCTTGCCATGCCAGGCTCCAGTCGCCCGCCCAGGTTCCAAAGCTGACGGCGAGAACCTGGGATAAAAACGGGAGGAATAGTGCCGCTACGACAATCGTGATCGGGTTATCGTGCAGCATGCCGTAGGTGAGAAGGACGGCTCCAGCGAGTGCACGCGCAAAGTAACTCACCGTCAGGTCGCTTAATTGCCACAAATCTTCGAAAACGTTTACAGGCGGCTCGACCATAGGCTGCGTGATTTCGCGCGGGTGACCATCTATCACAAGTGCTCGCAATTCACGCGAGCTAAGAGTGCAGTCGGCGGAGTTGAACCAGGCCGCGGTGAGTACGCTATCGGCGAAATGCCTGGCTTTGGGCGTGGAGGTTTCGGCGCTCAGAACCTCTTTGGGTTGATTGGGTCCGTACGCGAATACTGAATACAGTGAGACCTGGTGTATGCCAGCGCGCAAAGCGAGTTCCGCAACATCTTTCCCTCTGACTTCCGGCACTGTCACTCGAATCTCATGCATGGCTTTGCAGGGGGATCGTCAACCTGTAACCCATTCGTAACAGATCAGAATATACAATCAAGGACAGATGGCGGAAAACACAGCAGGCTGGAAACGCACGGCCGCGACCGTCACAGCGGTCTTACTCGCCGTGATTTTTCTTGTTTCCGGCGGATGGAAGGTCCTGAGCCCATTCAAGACGGGTGAGCTGCTGGAACAGGCGCGCGTACCTGCGGGATTGGGCGTGCTGGGAGCGGCATCGCTCGGCACAGTCGAGCTTTTCGCGGCCTTTCTGCTGTTCGTTCCGCGCTTCAGGCGCTGGGGCGGATTGCTTGGCTCGGCGTTGATAATTTTCTTTATTGCGTGGGTGGGATCTTTTTATCACGTGTTGGCCGGACAAGAGTGCAGTTGTTTTCCGCTCATCAAGCGCACCGTCGGACCCGGATTCTTTGTTGGTGATGGAGTGATGTTGCTGCTTGCCCTGATTGCATTTGCGTGGTCCCCCCGCGTGGCCCGGTTCAAAGTGCCTGCACTCGCGTTCGGAGCGCTGGTCGCGCTTGCGGCGGTGAGTTTCGGTGTGAATGCGGCCGAGCGGCGGAATGTGCAGGTGCCGACGCCGCTCGTGGTGGATGGCAAGCCGCAGAATATGGCAAACGGGAAAGTTTTTCTGTTCTTCTATGATCCCTCGTGTTTACATTGTGATGCGGCGTCAAAATTCATGTCCAAGCTGAACTGGGGCGATACACGGATAGTCGCAATTCCCACCGTGAATAAGCAGTGGGCTGGATCGTTTCTGCACGATACGGGCCTGAAGGCATCCACGAGTTTAGAGACAGATAAGCTGCGAAAGGCGTTTGCATTCGTCGATCCGCCTTTCGGTGTTGCTCTCGAGGACGGGCGGGTCAAGGAGACATTCGGGCAAGCTCAGTTTTACGCGCCGTTACCGCAACCGGATTTGAAGCGCTTGGGATTTGTAAGGTAGTGCGGGAACCAAAGGTGTCGTCAGGCGGCTCTAGCTCGCGCTCGCTTGAGAGGTGTAAGAAGTGAGAGCACGATCTGCTCGTATAATCTTTCGCTAGAGCTGTCGCGGAACTTCTCCGCAATTTCGCGCAGATGGCCCGCCGTATAGCAATCAATTATCGCCGGATGAATGTAGTACTTCTTGCACGTAGCGGGCTTGTTGCCAAGTTTTGAGGCTACGTCCTTTACGACGTCCACCAGAACTGATTTGATCTCTTTCTTAATTTCAGGGTCACCCGCTTCGGCGCATTTTTTCAAAAGGCAATTGGCGGCGAGACATGTTCCGCCCCAGGTTCGGAAATCCTTAGCCGTGAAATCGCCTCCGCTGATCTCGCGCAAATACTCATTCACATCGCCGGACTCAATGCTTTGCGGCTCACCGTTCTCATCCAGGTATTGAAACAGAGCGCTCCCGGGGATATCTTTGCACTTCCGGAGAATGCGCGCCAAGCGATGATCCTCAACTGTAATCTCGTGTTTCTGGCCGCTCTTCCCGCGGAAACGAAATTTCAGCATCTCTCCCAGGATCTGAACATGTTGGTTTCGCAGCGTTGTCAGTCCGAACGACCCGTTTTCTTCAACATATTCCTCGTTGCCGATTCTGATGTAAGTGGTTTCGAGAAGCTTTACAACAGCGGCGAGAACCTTCGGTTTGGGCATTCCTCGGCGAGCCAAGTCGCGGCTGAGGGCGCGGCGGATTCTCGGGAGCGCTCTTCCAAACGCGCGCATGCGATCAAACTTCACTAAATCCCGCATCTGACGGTAGGCAGGATGATAGCGGTACTGCTTACGGCCGCGAGCGTCGCGGCCAACGGCCTGTATGTGACTGTCGGGGTCGGGACTGATCCAAACGGAGGTCCACGCCGGCGGGACGACGAGCGCATGTATTCGCTTTATCGTTTCGGCATCTTGGATGGTCTTGTCAGTTGCGTCCAAATACGTGAACCCGGTTCCGGAATGGCGGCGGCGAATGCCCGTTCCTTTGGGTATGACGTATCTGAGCCCGGCTTTTCGGGCCGACTGGATTTCATCTGGAACGTTGACTACGGTATCGGTTGGTGACCCCATCTATTTCATATGACGTTGTTTGCAGCATAAATAGTACTTAGCGGCTTACGTGACTGCCTGGCCCTCGGCTAACGCGCACTCCCATGAAGGACAATGGAGCGGATGAGTGCACGTGACGGCGGTGATCTCGAGAGCCGTGTAAGCCTGAATCCCTAATGACAGAAGCCGTGATCTTCGATATCGATGGGACCTTGCTCGATTCAGTCGATTTGCATGCTCAAGCCTGGCAAGAGGCGTTCAGGCACTTTGGGCACGAGATCCCATTCGACGAGATTCGAGCACAGATCGGCAAAGGAGGCGACCAGCTTTTGCCGGTGTTCCTCAGTTCGGAAGAGCTACAGGAAAAGGGCAAGGCGCTGGAGAAGTTTCGTGGGTCGCTGTTCAAGCAGAAATACCTGCCCAAAGTGCGACCCTTCCCCTGCGTCACAGAACTATTTCAAAAGCTAAAGGCCAATGGCCAGCAAATCGCCCTAGCTTCTTCGGCCAAGCCGGATGAGTTGCAGATATTTAAGCAAATTGCAAATATCGAGGACCTGGTGGATGTGGAGACCTCATCTGGCGATGCCGAACAGTCGAAGCCGCATCCCGATATCTTTGACGCTGCACTCGATCGCTTGGGAAAGGTTCGCCGGGAGAAAATAGTGGTGGTGGGAGATAGCCCGCATGACGCGGAAGGGGCGCGCAAGGCGGGACTTCGTACGGTGGGTGTCCTGTGCGGCGGATTTCGTGAAGCTGCGCTACGCGAGGCTGGTTGTATCGCCATCTACGCCGATCCAGCAGACCTGCTGCGGAGATACGAAGAATCACCGCTGGCGAAACGAAATTTAAGCCGCGCTGCCGCCAACCCTGGTGCAGAACGCCATAGCTGAAAAAGTCAGGAACAGCAGATCGTTGTTCCAATAAACGAAGGCAGTAACCAGGCACATGATCGCAAGCTGAGAGCGGGGGTCGAGCCAAGCGTTAAACATCGGAGTTGAATTGCTAGTGTCCGCAAACTAATTACGTTCTCTACAGAAAAGCGTGGCGAAGGCGCTAAACGTGCGAGCTTGGGGCTTCTGGCGAATTGGTACTTGCGAACTTGCTTTTCAGCTTCACGTAGGTGTCTTCCAGGGTTTCCGGAATGATACGCGTATTCCCAACCGTGCTCATGAAATTCGCATCACCTTTCCATCGCGGAAGCACGTGCAAATGGATATGCTGCTCGATGCCCGCGCCCGCCGCTTCGCCTAGGTTCATACCTAAATTCAATCCGTCGGGATGGTAAACCGCTTCAAGGATTTGCTCCGCGTGCCGTGCCAGTCGCATCATCTCTTCCGTTGTGCTCTCAGCGGTGGCGGTAAGTCGCGAGACGTGTTCATTGGGAGCGATCATCAGGTGCCCGCTGGTGTACGGGTAACGGTTCAACATGACGAAGCACACCGCACCGCGATAGACGACTAGATTGATTTCGTCGTCCCTGCTGTTTGCCGCTTCACAAAAGATGCAGCGCTGCTTGTCAGTCCCAGCTTGCATGTACGTGGAGCGCCAGGGCGTCCACAGATGAGTGGTCAATTACAGTACGGCGAAGGGAGCTCAGAAATCCTTGTCTGAAACAGTCGAGGCCGGCTCCGGCTCACTTTCGGTTGCCGGAGCGGCTGAGCTGCCTCCAGCTGTTCCGTCCACTGCGGATTGATTTACAAGATCGCGCAATTCCTTGCTCGGCTTGAAATAAGGAATCCGCTTAGACGGGACTTCAACCCGTGAGCCCGTTTTGGGATTCCTTCCTACCCGCGGCTGGCGCTGTCGCGTTCGGAAGCTGCCAAATCCGCGGATCTCGATCTTATCGCCTTTGTGCAAGCTGTTCACAATGCTTTCGAAGATCGTCTCAACGATGATTTCCGAATCCTTGCGCGTCATCTCCACGACTTTGGATACTTCGTCGATCAGCTCAGCCTTCGTCATACTTTGCATATTCCTCAAGTGGTTTTCTCGTCTGATTTGTACTGCTTGATCGCGCCTCCGACGGTGGAACTTGCGGCAGCAGCTTGGCGTTTATAGTCTCCCAGGCGGATTCGCTCCTGATCTTCGGCAAGCGCGCGATAGCTAAGCCCAATCCGCTTTTGAGTTTCGTTCATTTTGACGATCTTGAAATCAAATTCGCCCCCGATGGGCAGCGCGGGCTCGGGCTCTCGCCGCTGCGACTTGCCGAGTTTGCCGGTTTCCCCGGTAATTTCGCTGCTATGGCAGAGGCCTTCGATGCCGGGGAGCAGTTCGACGAACACACCGAAAGCAGCAGCCCTGCAAACGCGTCCTCTTACTGTATCGCCAACTCGATGGGTTCGGAAAAATGTCTCCCAAGCGTCGGGCTGCAGCTGTTTCATCCCCAGCGAGAGACGCCGGTGAGGTGCGTCGATATGCAGGATAACGGCTTGCACGATCTCGCCCTTTCTGACAACCTCAGACGGATGCTTCACGCGCGCTGTCCAGGACATATCGGAAATGTGAACCAGCCCGTCCACGCCATCTTCGATCTCGACAAAAGCGCCGAAATCTGAAAGCTTTCGCACGCGTCCTTCAACCACTGAGCCCACACTGTAACGATCCGCGACAGTAGTCCAAGGGTCGGCCTCGAGTTGCTTGATCCCGAGTGAAATGCGATGTTCCTTCGGTTTGACATCGAGAACTACGGATTCCACCTGGTCGCCGGGCTTCACCACTTTACCCGGATGCTTCATGCGGCGGCTCCAGGTCATTTCGGAGATGTGTATCAGTCCTTCAATTCCGGGTTCGAGCTCAACAAAGGCGCCGTAATCAGTCACGCTGACCACGCGGCCAATTACACGACTATGCCGCGGATACTGGGCTTCGACATTGATCCAGGGGTCCGGATGCATCTGCTTCAGCCCGAGCGAGATTCGTTCCTTTCCTTTGTCGAATTTTAGAACCTTGACCGTGATCTGTTCGCCAACCCGAACGACAGCGCCAGGGTGCGCGACGTTCCCGTACCTTAGATCCGTGACATGCAGCAGCCCATCTATCCCGCCCAAATCGACAAATGCGCCGTAATCAGTCAGGTTCTTCACCGTGCCGGTTACTTCAGCGCCTTCGTGAATTTTTACCAGCGCTTCCGATTTCCGAGCCTGTAATGCGTCTTCCAGAACAACTCGACGGGAGACAACCGCATTGCCGCGCCGCGCATTCAATTTCAGGATGCGAACTTCGATATCGCTCCCTACATAAACATCCAAATTGTGTACCGGATGTGTTTCTATCTGTGAGTTCGGCAAGAAAGCGATTATGCCAATATCCACCGCCAGGCCGCCCTTAATTTTACCCGCCACACGACCCGTTACGGGCGTGGCTTCAGCGGCTGCCTTTTCGAGCCGTTGCCACGTCTGGCGCTGATGCACCTTCTCGTGGGACAGCAAGATGTAGCCTTCGACCGGCGGGCCCGTCCGATCGAACATGACATCTACGACATCGCCCGGCTTCACGGCGGGCTTCCCCTCTATCGAAGGAAATTGCGACGCAGGAACGAGTCCCTCGCTCTTGCGTCCGATGTCGACGATTACTTCCTTGTCAGAGACATCTAGAACGTGACCGCGGAGAATTTGTCCTTCAGGTGAAGTGAATTGGCTGCTATAGCCGTCCAGGAATGCCAGATAGTCTTCACTATCGAGGGTCCCAGGCAATTCGATATATTTCTCAGAGGTGCTGGCCATGTGTCCTTCTTGTTCCTGCGTCCGGATGCCGCCACTTGCAGACCAGCAACCGGAAAGTAGCCGCTATGGACCCATAAGACCTGAACTTGGAACGGGATGCCAAACTTCGGCCTCAACTTATTGATAGTTCAGTACTTCAGAACTATACCGGACGCCTCCGAGGATGTCAACCTCCATGTCAAGGTCCGACGTTCATTCGTGGGGTGTTGCAACCCGATCGGTTTTGGTCGCTAAAAACATGGCAGTACTTACCGCAACAGGTCAGAGGGGCTACACATCGGATATACTTGAGATGGCTGGGGCATTAGAGACCCACCATTCTCCTGGAGAACCCTCATGATTCACGACCTATTGCAGCCGCAACATCTGTTGATCATCTTGATCGTTGCGTTGTTCGTTTTCGGCCCCAAAAAGCTTCCAGAGCTTGGACAAGGCCTCGGCAAGGGTATCCGCTCGTTCCGGGATAGCATGAAAAACATCACCGGGGATCCTGAGAAAATCGAGACCCCTCCCTCGAACCGCGACGAGAATCCCAAATAACGCCGCCGATTTGCGTCTCGATCTGAGTCGTACCTTCCCCGTATAGACGGCGGTGTTTGTTCTGGGCCGTTCGTCTGTTTTCGCAATCCATTAACCCGCAATTTTTGCACCACGCAAGAAAGATTTGCTGAGATGGCGGAGTTCAATTTTACCGCGTCGAGTACCCAGTAACAAAGTCTCAAGTTATTGAACTGGCGAGAGTTATCTCCTAATTCCGTCTCCATAAACCCACTGTTGACGATGCTGCACACCGTGGCAGCAAAACTGCCTACCACTACCCCGATGGTGGTAGAGGAATCGACCACCGAAGACGATCCGGAAGAGATCGTTAGATCCCATAGCGGTTCACAACGCAGAGTTCAATTTGAATAAGAATCGCGGCTGGAGAGAAAAAAGGAGCGATGGAAAGTAAATGACAAATGAAGAATACGGCAAGGCATATCAGCGTGGTTTCAACCTGACGGTACGCTTCCTAGTGTCCCGGGGGCTCTCTTATGACGCGGCGCTCGACACAGCGCAAGCAGCTTGGGCCAAGGGTTGGGAACGCAGAGAGCAATTGCGGGATCCAAATCTTGTACTTACGTGGACAAATAGCATCGCGCTAAATATTCACAGAACTTTTTTGAGACGTGAACCCCAGACGCAAACGTTGCCCGAATTGCAGGCACCTCCAAGGATGAACGTGGCTGCGATTGACGTAAAGCGCATTTTGAAAGAGTGCAAGCCGAACGACCGCGTGGTGCTCGAAGGCCATTACATTGAGGGCTATAAGGTGCAGGAAATTGCGCGTCAGCATGGATGGTCAGAGACGGCCGTTCGGATCCGGTTGCTTCGAGCACGCCGCAGCGTCGAGCGCCGCTTGAGCCGCCCGAAGCATGCTCGTCTTCGCAATCTCGCAGAAAAAACTAAGCAGGCGCTCGCAACCGCTCTGGAAACTCCGGCATACGAGGCCAAAGTAGCTTAGATTTCCAGAGGGGCACGGCCGCCGTGCCCAGTTTTCATAACAGCTCGGAGAGGCTAAAAAAGAAGGGGATTTCTTGAGCCGCCGTTTCCAGGGCGTCGGAGCCGTGAACCGAATTGCGCTCAACATTCTCGGCGAATCGTTTGCGGACAGTTCCGTCAGCTGCGTTGGCCGGATCGGTCGCCCCCATTAATTCCCGCCATTTCGCTACCGCGTTGTCGCGCTCCAAGGCCAATAAAAGTACAGGACCTTCCGTCATGAACGTCAACAGCCCGGGAAAGAATGGGCGTTCTTTGTGGATTCTGTAGAACTCTTCGGCTTCCCGCTGGGCTAGGCGCCGCATTTTCATGCCTATGATCCGGAAACCGTTCTGCTCGATCAGAATGAGAATTGCGCCAACGTGCCCAGCGGCGACTGCGTCCGGTTTGATGATTCCAAGAGTGCGTTCTAAAGCCATTAATAAACTCGACCTCTAGCTGGGTTTATCACCGGATTCAGTTGTCCGGTTCCCGAGCGCCTCTTGCATCTTCTTGCCCATAAGGGCAGGAGAGGGGCTAACGAGAATACCCGCCCTCTCCATAGCCGCAAGTTTGTCTTCTGCTTTGCCGGCACCCCCCGAAATGATGGCACCTGCGTGTCCCATGCGGCGTCCGGGTGGTGCCGTCTGGCCCGCGATGAAACCGACCACCGGCTTTTTGACGTGCGTTTTGATGTAAGCGGCTGCCGTCTCCTCCGCGTTGCCTCCAATCTCGCCGATCATGATGATCGCCTCCGTCTCCGGATCTTGGTTGAAGAGTTTGATCGCATCGGTAAACGTTGTGCCGATGATTGGATCGCCGCCAATGCCAATGCAGGTGGACTGTCCGATTCCAAGGCTGGTCAGCTGTCCCACGGCCTCATACGTCAAAGTGCCCGAGCGCGAGACGATACCGACGCCACCGGGCTTATGGATGTGGCCAGGCATGATGCCGATCTTGCATTTGCCAGGCGTAATCACGCCCGGGCAGTTAGGACCGATCAAGCGCGTGGAAGGCTTGGTCTTTAAGAACGACCACACTCGTGCCATGTCGTTCACGGGAATGCCTTCGGTAATGCAGACAACCAGTGGAACACCAGCATCGGCCGCTTCCATGATTGCGTCCGCCGCAAACGGAGGCGGTACAAAAATCACACACGCGTTTGCGCCAGTCTCTCTAACAGCTTGTTCGACGGTATTGAACACGGGTCGATCGAGATGCGTTTGACCGCCTTTTCCTGGCGTTGTTCCACCGACGACTTGTGTGCCGTATGCAATTGCCTGTTGTGCGTGGAAGGTGCCTTCGCGTCCGGTAAATCCTTGAAAGAGAACTTTTGTGTTTTCGTCTACGAGCACGCTCATTGTGCCAGCCTCACCACTTTCTCGGCCGCATCCTTCATTCCATCCGCTACCGTGAAGTTAAAACCCGATTCCTTCAAAATCTTCTGGCCAAGCTCGACGTTCGTGCCTTCCATCCGCACCACGATCGGGATCTTAATTTCCAGCTCGCGTGCCGCCGAAACAACGCCAGTCGCCAGCGTGTCACAACGCAGAATGCCACCAAAAATGTTAATGAGCACCGCCTCGACGCCGGCGTCCGAGAGCAGAATGCGAAAAGCGTTCTTGATTTGCTCAGCACTCGCGCCCCCGCCGACATCCAGGAAGTTGGCCGGTCTGCCACCCGCGTATTTAATGATGTCCATCGTCGCCATGGCCAAACCTGCGCCGTTCACCATGCAGGCAATATTGCCGTCGAGCTTGATGTAGTTCAGTCCGAAACGCGAAGCCTCGACCTCAAGCGGGTCTTCCTCCTTCAAGTCCCGCAGCTCAACCAGATCCTTGTGCCTGTAGAGCGCGTTGTCATCAAGATTGATCTTTGCGTCGAGCGCGTACACCTTCCCGTCCTTCGTCAAAATGAAAGGATTGATTTCCGCGAGCGACCCGTCTATGGCCTCATACGCCTTTGCCAGGGCAGTCATTGCAGATGCGGCAGCATTTGCACTAGGCGCGGGAATCTCCATGCCGAACGCGAGTTTACGCGCCTGATACGGCTGCAGGCCGCTACCCGGAATCAGTGGCTCCTTCAATATCAGCTCAGGCGTAGTCGCGGCGACTTCTTCGATTTCGATGCCGCCTGCCTTGGAAGCCATAAGCACGGATTCGCCCAACGCGCGATCGAGAACAATGCCGACGTAAAGTTCGCGTTCGATGGGCAGAGTCTCTTCGATTAACAGGCGCTGCACGACGCGTCCTTCCTGACCGGTTTGATGCGTGACAAGCGTCATGCCCAGCATTTTTTTCGCGATTTCCGCCGCTTCGGTAGCATTCTTCGCAATCTTGACCCCTCCGCCTTTCCCGCGCCCACCCGCGTGAATCTGCGCTTTTACAACGACGCTCCCGCCGATTTTTTTTGCAGCGGCCTCGGCCTCTTCGATCGTGTAAGCAACCTCTCCCCGGGGCACAGGGACGTCGTGTTTGGCGAGGATCGCCTTCGCCTGGTACTCGTGAATCTTCATAAATGCGATAAACGCCCAAATAAGGAAGGGCTGTTTCTTTGGGCCAATCGCTAGTGTATCTCGCGGGGTGCTATTCCTGATGCGCAGCACGACCGAGAGTCATGCTCAACGAGGATTCTTCTCTAGCGGACGAGCGCCGCTGCCTTGCGCCGCGCCGCCAGTAACTCCGCAATCGCGCGGCACTCATCTGCCATTTCTGCAAACTCGATCGGATTCAATGACTGATATCCATCCGATAAGGCGCGCTCGGGTGCGGGATGCACTTCGACGATGAGACCAGACGCGCCTGCGGCAATGGAAGCGAGCGCCATTGGGATCACTTTGTCACGCTTGCCCGTGCCGTGGCTGGGATCGACGATGATCGGCAGGTGGCTTAATATCTGAACTGCGGGAACAATGCTGAGATCTAGCGTGTTGCGCGTGTGGTCGGTGAACGTTCGAACGCCGCGTTCGCAGAGAATCACCTTGTAATTGCCCTCGGAGAGAATGTACTCCGCGGCCATCAGGAATTCTTCGAGCGTCGAGGACATGCCGCGCTTCAATAGAACTGGCTTACGCGAGCGTCCGGCGCGTCTCAGCAACGAGAAGTTCTGCATATTGCGTGCGCCGATTTGAATACAGTCGGCGTATGCTTCCACGAGTTCGAACGTCTCTGTATCGATTGCTTCGGTGACTATTCCCAGCCCTGTTTCCTCGCGAGCCTCGGCGAGATAGCGCAAGCCTTCTTCCGCGAGACCCTGGAAACTATAGGGAGATGTACGCGGCTTGTACGCCCCACCCCGCAGCAATTCACCCCCTGCGGCCTTCACCGCGCGCGCCGATTCCAAGATCTGCTCGCGGCTTTCGACTGAGCATGGCCCGCCGCACAGCACAATCTCTTCGCCACCCACCGCAACGCCGTTCACCAGGACCACCGTGTTCTCCGGTTTTGTCTCACGGCTAACCAGTTTGTAAGGTTTCGAGACGCGAATCGCCTCCGCCACACCCGGCAGATGCTCGAATTCTGCTGTATCAATAGGGCCGCTGTTCCCAGTGATGCCGATTGCCGTACGCTGCTCGCCTGGGATGATGTGAGGCTTGAACCCGAGAGCCTCAATTCGCTCACAAACCTGGGCAATATCTAAGGGCCTGGCCTGGGCCTTCATAACGACAAGCACGCTTGAGAATCCTCTTGCCTCTCAGGGTAGCGGAAGGCGGCGCTCGCATACTCTGAGCAGTTAGAAATTGTGACTGGTTCACAATATGATTTGCGCGTGATGGCGCTTGGAGTGAACCTCGCAGATGCATGTGATCGAATGAGTAGCGGAGCAATGGCTCATTTTCCTTTCCGGAATTTCGTTCACCTGACGCAATCGGAAGCCTACGACCTCATGCGAAATATGTTGTCGGGCGGCATGAGCACGGAGGGCATCGCCGAGGTGCTCAGCTTTTTGCGGCGCAAGGGCGAGACGATTGCAGAGCTGGTAGGATTTGCCAGCGCCATTCGCGACATGAGTCCGCCTATCGAGCTCGACCAGTCGCAAGAACCGGTCCTCGACACATGCGGTACGGGCGGTGATGCAACTAATTCGTTCAATGTGTCGACCGCTACGGCCTTTGTCGTCGCGGGAGCGGGTTTGCGCGTAGCGAAGCACGGGAACCGCCGCATTTCAAGCCAGTGTGGAAGCGCTGATGTACTCGAAGCCCTGGGCGTTTCCGTAAGCCTTTCGGCGGATCACGCCATTGAGTGCATCCGGCGAATCGGCATCGGCTTTCTTTACGCTCCGTTGCTGCATCCGGCCGTGAAGCACGCGCAAGAGGCGCGGTTGTTGCTGAAAGGCCGGACAGTGTTCAACCTCCTCGGCCCGCTTACGAATCCGGTCCGTGCGCGCGTACAGTTGATTGGAGCGTTTTCAGTGCGCGCGGCGGAGATGCTAGCGCACGCTTCCGCACGCCTGGGCATCGAGCGAGCCTTTGTCGTGCACGGTTCCGATGGGCTCGATGAGATCACGACGACGGGGCTCACCACAGTTTTTCAAGTGGAGGACGGGCGCGTTCAAAAGGGCCAATGGTCCCCTGGCGACTTCGGCGTGCCCGAGGCCGCTATCGATGATCTCAAAGGCGGCGATCCGGAGACCAACGCCGGGATTGTCCGCTCCGTGCTCGACGGAGAGCCGGGTCCACGCCGCGATATTGTCGTCGTGAATGCTGCTGCGGCACTTCTTCTCGCGCAGACAGCGCCCGATGTGAAGAGTGCGCTCGCCATGGCATCGGGATCGATCGATACAGGTGCTGCGCGAGCGAAATTGGACCAGCTCACCGAACTGACGAGCCAACTCCAAGCATGAAGACTTTTGAAGTTCAGGAGTTCGGAATAGACAAGCTCGCCCTCGTGGATCGCGAAACGCCTCGGCCCGGTTTGGACGAAGTGCTCGTCAGGTTGACCGCGGCCTCACTCAACTATCGGGACTACATGGTTGTACAGGGCACTTATAATCCGAAGCTCAAGCGCCCAATGGTGCCCCTCTCCGATGGCACCGGCGTGGTCGAGGAGGCCGGACCAGGCGTTACTCGGTTCAAGAACGGCGATCGCGTGGCGGCTTGCTTCATGCAGAAGTGGATCGATGGACATGTGAATCGCGAGAAAGCTCTTTCAGCAATGGGCGGCGCTATCGACGGCGTGCTTCGGGAATTCGCGGTCTTCTCCGAGCAGGGCCTTGTTTTAATCCCCGGCGCACTCGCGGATGAAGAAGCTGCTGCACTGCCCTGTGCGGCCGTAACGGCGTGGCATGCGCTGTTTGAAAACACCCCTGGCGCGCCTGGCAGCACCGTCCTGATCCAAGGAACCGGTGGGGTGTCGATATTTGCACTTCAATTTGCGAATGCGGCCGGGCTGCGAACCATTCTGATTTCCAGCAGTGACGAAAAACTTGCGCGCGCCAAAGAGCTTGGTGCACGCGAGACCATAAACTACAAAACCAATTCTAAGTGGGAAGAAAAAGTGCGCGAGCTGACGAATGGTGAAGGCGTAGAC
>JBPCLH010000068.1:0-11881 GCA_051003475.1 Bryobacteraceae bacterium | reverse complement strand
AAGTACCAGCGAACACAAAGCACGATGATCTCATCCGCAAAATGTCGCCCACGGAACAGTGCTGCTCGCCCGCTAACCATCGAGATTCACCCTAACAGATCATCCGCGCCTATTTGCAACACAACCGTCTCAATGCTGGTATACGTTTTGCGGCAGCCGCAGCGGTGCTTTTCTGGTTCATCTTGCGGCGGGGGGCAATTTTGTCCCCGCAGGAAACTGGAGCGACGACCGGTCTTCTATCAGGCTTAGTTGGCGTCAGCGTTCTGGAAATGCATTGTCAAAATCTAAATGCTTGGCATATTTCTCTTTTCACATCTTGGCGTTGCGGTGCTTTCTTTGCTGGGTGGCCTAGCTATTGGATCGCTCGGTGATCTATTCGACCGCTGGGTCGCTCGACGACGTCGCTAAACCTGACGCCTGGCGCGCTACTGTACTGCTCATCCGCCCGCAACATGCGTTTCAGTACAAAGTCGACGGCAAATTTGCCTGGGCCAAAGATGAGGATGAGCAGTGACGCGAAGAAGAATGTGTAGGCATCATCGCCATAAAACTTGCCCGGATCGGAGAAGATGCTGAGCAGATTTTGGCGACCTGCCGTTAGATACGCAACAAACATGTCGCCCGCCAGTAAGAGCCCCCAAAATCGAGAACCAAATCCCAAAGCGAGCGCGACGCCTCCCACTAATTCCAGCCATGAGACCGCGAAGGCGGAGAAAGCGGGTGCGGGAATGCCAAGACTCATGAAGAAGGCGGTGACTTTCGGGAGATATTGTAACTTGCCCCATCCCGTCTGTGCAAATTGCCAGCCCCAATACAACCGCACTGCCAAAAGAAATATAGATTGGAATGACGAAGCGGCTTTGATCAGCGCTTCATACACCAGCACGGCCCACCTGAACACACTTTGCCTTTGCATCTTACTCACCGTCCTTTCATCGACTTATTTTTGGGTCAATCTGAGCTTCGGCCTGCAGAACCAACCGAGTTGCGCCCAGTTAGCAAACCAGCGCTGGGTCGCCAGCATTCGTTCGTCTTCGGTCATCGCGCTGCTCACGAATGCGAGATCGATTGCCTCATCCAACGTCATCTGTTTACTCAGCGCGTTCAGCATTCTGAATGATTCGGCCTCTAGCCGTTTGTAGTAAACCGAATCGTCCATGCGGTGTACGGCCAGATAAATCCGCTCGGGATCCGGCTGCACATACCGGTGAACGCGGTTTCGAAGCTGATGCGTGTGCGCAGCATTGCTGGAGGTATCGCTGTCACCCTCATCATCGTGTACTTCAATCAGAAAGTCATCCACGGGGTATGTAAGTTCGAGCAGCCGAATATACGGCTGCAGTTCGACGCGGAGTTCGAGCCCGCTCGCTTCTATATCGGCGGGCGTCAAATTCGGTTCATGGCCGCCGTCAAATGCTTCGATGTGCGCCCATTCGAGCCGCACCATATCTAAGGCCAGCGCTTCGCGAGGCGCGATGCATTCCGTGTGGAAACGTAACCACGCTTCGAGCCGCGACCCGAGATTCCGCAGCGTGAATGAGCCCGAAGGGCAATCGGGCAAATAAGCGCGCATCAGGCGTTCAAATTTCTGGGCGCCGATGATGGAGCGCAGCCCTGGGAAGTCCTCCGTGAAGGAGGAAAGCACGCGAAACCAGTATTGGCGGTTGTAGATCTCGAGCCTCTCAAAAGAGCTGAGCACTTGATTGGGTTTGATCAGCGCCTCTGCTTCGGCATTCACGGACCGGCCTTCGCGCGTCTTCCGTCGCATGCCATCCTGATGCGTCAGCGGCTGCATCACCACCGCAGCAACCCGGCGTTGCAGTTCCAGTAGGTTGCTCACCGAACCTCCCGCAGAAGCGGCGAGTTCTGAGCCGCGCGTGCACCAGGGTCCAAGGCATGCCGGTCCGCTCGAAGCAAATAACGATTCGCCTTCAGCGCCTCGGAATGAACCTCTTCGAAGCTCGGGATATTGTCGTCCCATTCGAGAAGCGTAGCCGTCGGCCCGCAGCGCTCAATCGCTCGTGCGTACAGGCCCCAAACTGGATCAATCACCGGATGATCATGCGTGTCGAGGATGTACTTTTCGAACTTGGAGTGGCCGGCAATGTGAATCTGCGCGACACGCTCGGCAGGTACCGCGTTGACATAAGAGAACGGATCGAAACCATGGTTGCGCGAGGAGACGTAGATATTGTTAACGTCCAGCAGAATTCCGCAGTCCGCTTTTTCCACCACTTCTGTCAAAAACTCCCATTCCGTCATTTCCGAAACATGGTATTCGGCGTAACTGCTCACGTTTTCCACCACTACGGGCACTTCGACGAAATCCTGAACCTGGCGAATCTTTTCGGCGGTCACGTTTGCTGCTTCAAAGGTGTAGGGCATTGGTAGCAAGTCATGCGTATAGCGGCCGTCCACGCTGCCCCAGCAGAGATGGTCTGAGAGCCAGGGCGTGCGTGTGCGACGCACCAGGTTCTTCAGGCGCTTGAGATGCTCGCGGTTCAACGGTTCAGCAGATCCGAAATACATCGAAACGCCGTGTTGTACAACCCGATACTGCTCGAGAATCTGGTCGAGGACAGTAAGCGGCCGGCCGCCATCGACCATGTAGTTCTCGGATATAATTTCAAACCAATCCACAACCGGCCTTCGCTCCAGGATGTGGCGGTAGTGGGGTATGCGCAATCCGATGCCGACTCCGTAGTCAGTAAACCCGTTAAACCGATTTGCAGGCATTGAAATCCTTATCAAAAGCAGGCTGGCCCCGTAAACGGCAGGCCAGCCCAACCTGGACGCAACTTACGCCGCTAGCTCTGGCGGCTTCGATCCATCGGTAGCGCAACCGCCCTTCCCTTTGCAATCGTTCTTGCCTTTGCAACCGTTCGCGCTGGACTTGCAGCCGCCTTTGCCCTTGCAATCGTTCTTGCCTTTGCAAGAGTGCTTGTCGGTTTGACCGTCCTGTGCGAGTTTGGCAAAAGACACCTTCCCGGCGTTCGCATCGCTCGCGCTCACCTTCGACGTGCCCTCGGGCGCCGGCGTCGTCGGAGTTGCTTGCAGCCTGGCCGCAGTTCCTCCCAGCAAGCCGGAAATGGCCGCGGTAAGCATCATCGTTTTCATCGAGTTCTTCATTCAGTAAATCCTTTCGTATGAGTCTGGAGTCCCGAGCCGCCGAGTTGGTGCGGCCAAGCTCTGTTATCTGATTCGAAGCTTCATCGAGGAAAGTTATGGAGGGTCGCTATTCTTTTTTCCTGCCGAAAAACTATTCATCGCCTAAGTCGATTTTCGAACAGTGATGGAGTGTCGAATCTCCGCGAGCGGCGCCTCGTCGCTTAGCGCAACGCCGTTATTCGACGTATTCACGCCCAGTTGGCTCCAAAGGGCATTCAGGTCCACGTACACCGGCTTGTCTTTCATCTCTTCGTACAACGTCGTAAGCACGTTCGTTTCACTCGCTTTATCGCCTGTTTCGAACGCTCTCTCAACCCGCCAGTGTTTATCGATGGTGCCGCCCGCATCCCGGATGCCGCGCAAAGCGTCCTGCAGGCCTCTTCGGTTACTGGAAGCTTGACGGATGCGAACGTCGGCGACTAAACAAAACAGCCCTCCTCCCCAATAAGTGCGACCCCACGTGTGAGTATGGTCCAGTCCTCTGTCGGAAGCTTGCGGCTCTCCCTGGGGCATGCCGCGCACCATGTCAGCCCAGATCTTTTCCGGCATGAGATCGCCGATCTGTGCGCGCGCAATCGGTTCGACATAGGTCGCAATGCCTTCCTCTATCCAGTGATGCTCCTCGGCAACGTCAGGAAAGGCCGTGTGAACCAGTTCGTGGGTGATCAGCCAATCCTCTTTCAGTTGCCTGGTGGTTGTATGCCGGCCCATGAACATACGAGTAAATGGCGGGCTGGTTCCCCAGGTGGTTCCACCAAAAGGGCCGCTCTGCCTTTCGGAGGGCTTCACCAGTACTCGCATGAGAGGAACGGGGAAAACGCCGTAGTAATGTGCAACCGCGTTAGCAGCTTTCGACACCCAGGCCATAATCGAATCCTGCGGCAGGCCCAATTCGCCTGGCCCGAAACTTACCTCGATGGTTGCGGCGCCAACTTGCAGTCGAGTCGAATCCTCCATGAGAACGGGAACCAGGCCGAGCGCAGCGACCAGAAACTCACGCACGCTCAAGCGCTCAAGCTGGGCTTGTGCGGCGGCCATAACACGATGCGATGCCATTCAACCGGTGAGACGGGCTTGTAAAGGAACGCGATGCAACAAATCGGGTGCGCGCGAAATGCTGGCGATTATAGTCCGCTAGCGTAACCTTTCACGCTCTTCCGCGAATATGTAGATAGGTGCTGCAGATTGGGTCGGTGGTGTTGGCGACGCGAGCGGGATGAGAGGCTTATTGGGCTGCTTGAACTTCCTTTGCCAGATGCACAAATAGACGCGAGCGAAATCGCGCGCCTGCAAAAAGGATCCTCAGCGACTTGCGGCCCGTGCGCCCCATGCTTCCTTCCTGGGCCTTTCTCCTGGCATTTACGCTTATCTTCGTAGGTCTCAGGGCTCTGGGTGTTTTCTATGTCGGGGCACACGGGTGGTTTGTGCTGATGCCTGGGCAAAAAGTTGCTGTTTTTGTGACGCTGGCTGCAAGCGCCGCACTCTTGACTTTTTCGCTGGTGAGGCAGATGGTTCCGGGTCACCAGTCGCTGCTTCGTCCGGGATTGTTGCCCGCCGACACTTGCCGACTTGGCAGGAGTAATCTCGAAGGTGCTGTTCACGTATACGAGATGCCCACTCTGCAAAACTAAACAACAAAAATGCGGGGCCGCGCGCTGCAAGCGACGTCACATCGAATCGTAACCCGGGTTCTGTGGTGAACCTATTCGTCGTTAACTCTGAGCAACTATCGAAACCTAGCGGTTTCCTTGATCTCAGTTGAGCAGGGGCGCAGCCTCTCTCGCATCAATGCGCTTAAAAGCTAAGCGGGTTATGGCCGGGCCATACTCCCGTTGCGCTCTGATTCCCTTGGAGGTCCGCCTTCCTGGCCAGGTGCGGCTCGCCCACAAATGGCCTGCTCCCTTGTCGAACTTATTTCTAGGAGCTTGTTGAACATTGAGTTTTCAGAGAAGATAGGAATCTTGCGATAGTAATTCGTGAGGGTACTGGCGTGCAGTTGCGAGTCGACAGGATGTTCGCGGGCGACCCTATGAGCCATTTTGGAGGCTCCGGCTACACCAGGACGCGTTTCAACTTCGGAATCCGCCAGAGATTGAATGCGGCCGCCGTCAGTACAATTAGCCAATCGACATTCAGCAGCCCGCGGAGTTTCACCTTGCGCAGTCCGGCCACGACTTTCATCCAGCCAAACGTCCGCTCGATCAACGGGCGCTTCTTCTGGCTCATCACATAACCGGAGTGGCGTGTGGTTCGCGCGTCAATCGCACTCCGCCGGCTGCGATTGTTCTGTGTCACATGCGCCCGGACGTTCATGGCCCGTATTGTCTTCACGAACTCGTGCGAGTCGTAGCCCTTGTCGGCCGCCACGGTCTCGATACGCGCGCCGCGACGCCACCGATCGTGCACCATCAACAGTGCCGCGTCGCGTTTGGCATGGCCATCGGCGGCGGTTGCCATTGCATCGACGATCAAACCGTTGCGGTTCTCGACTAACACGTGTCCCAAATAAGATAGCCGAGCTTCTTGTCCGCCCCCTTTGCGGTACAGCTTCGCTTCCGGATCGGTCTTCGACTGATGCGTATCGTTGCGGCGCTGCTGGCCATGAAAGTTCGTGCCTTCCCCATCGTCTGACCGATCCCTTTTCTGGAAGCTCTTCTGGCTTGCCCAAGCTTCGAGCAACGTGCCATCCACCGTGAAGTGTTCGTCCGACAGATAGCCCTTAGCTTGATCGAGCACCTTCTGGAAAAAGCTGCGTGCCACATCACGGTTTAACAGGCGCTCGCGGTTCTTCGAAAAGACCGCGTGGTTCCACACCGGCTCGTCCATATCCAGGCCGACGAACCAGCGAAACAGCCAACTGTAGTTGAGCTGTTCGATCAGCATGCGCTCGCTGCGGATTGAGTAGAACAGCTGTAGCAGCAGTGCTCGCAGGAGCCGTTCGGGCGCAATCGAATGCCGACCTGCTTTCGCATACAGCGCATCGAACTCTTTCGACATCGCCTTCAATACTTCATCCACTGTGCAGCGAATCGCCCGCAATGGATGGTCCTCCGGAATACGGTCTTCGGCGCTCAGATAACTGAAAACGCTGCCTTGCTGGTCGTCTTTTCCGCGCATACATGGAAGACGACAAAAACATTCCTCACGTGACTTGTTGTACTCCGATTTTCAACAAGCTCCTAGGCGGTTATCCGTTCCTGTTGTGCCACTTCCAGGTTCTGTTCACCTGTGGTCTGGATTTAGATCGCGTGGATGGAAATGTGTGATCGGTGCTGCCGGCGCTGAGTTTTCCTCAGGGCGGCAGTTATCCGGCTGCGGCGCGCAGCATGTAAGATATCATGCGGACACAAAGTTTCGAGGCGCTACGCGAGCGCATGCAGACGGGCCGTGCTCTCCTTTGACTAGCGCTCGTCTTGGGATCTTTCTTCACGCCATCTTCGCCGAGGCTTTAGAGGCCGAGGTTGGCACGTGCGCCATATGGGTCTCACATCTGATGCCGTGAAATCTTTCCGGATTACCATTTATAGCCGTCCGCAGGTTACTCAGTGCGGACCGGATCCAACTCTTCACGGTTCCGAGTGGTTGTTGAAGCTGTACGGCAATTTCCGACTGCGAGTATCCTTCGAAGTACGCCAATTCCAAAACTCGTCGCTGGTTGAATGTCAGATTCGAGAAGGCGGCTCTCACAATCTCTGCTCTCTCGGTCGCAGACTCGCGAGTGTGCAAAGTATCACGGGAGCAGAAATAATCAAGATTTCGACCGGCCGAAGACGCATGGTAAACCGGGCGTGGGCGGAACGCAGGTGATCAATCGCCATATTTCGCGCCACTGACAGGATCCAGACACCGAGGGAACCTTTACTTGAGTCAAACCTTCGAGCATGGGTCCACACGCGCATGAATAGTTCCTGAATGAGGTCCTCGGCCGAAGACTGGTTTCGCGTGATATGAAAAAAAAGTGAGTACGCTAAGCAAGCATAGCGGTCGTATGCCACTGCCAAGGCCTGTGGGTCCCTTCTGCAAAGGCGTTCCACCAGTTCTTTGTCGGGATCATCGCGCGAACCCCCGTCTACGCTCGCCTGAAGCACTAATAGCTAGACCTTTCTCGGTTCAATTCCTTTCAACTCCCACCACCTGCGAAGTCCTAGCCGTACTGAATAGTATGGAATCACTAGTTCTGCCGGTGTTGCAGAAAATAATTAGCTGCGTGACCTGCTAACGCTCAGACGTTCTCGCGATCAACGATAATTTGCGTCCTCTTTTTCGATCTGAAAGGTCTCTTGGAACGCTTGATTTACCCGTTCAATGTGCAGGTCCGGACTGAAGTACAACTAGAGATTCGCGGCCACCTGGTACTATCGCATCGGCGTACTCCCGAAACTCCTCTATGGGGTGCAAGCTGCGTTTCAATTGAGTTTATACCGGCGAACGTAGACCGACCCCTTCAATGCGATCGTCCGTCGCGAGGTAGGGCCGGATCGCGCGATAGGAGTAGAGTGAAGTACATTGGAAACTGGGCGAGTAGCTCCCTTTTGGGTTAGGATACCCCAGCCATGATAGGCCCGTTAGTGACGTATTTAGAAGACCACCTGGCCGTGGCGGCATATGCGATAGACCTGCTCGGAGCGATCCGTGACCAGCATACGGACGAGCCGCTGGGCCAGTTTGCCGTAGGGATGCTCGTCGAAGTGGAGGCGGACAACGGTGTCCTTAAGGAACTCGCGGAGCAGATCGGCACAGGATCTAGCGGGCTGAAGGGGCTAGCCGCCTGGGCCGAGAAGGTGAGCCGCCTGAAGCTGAAGCGTGGCGCCTCGGATGGCCTCGGCACCTTCGAGGCGCTTGAATTTCTGGCGCTCGGCATCCAAGGGAAACTGGCGCTCTGGCGGGCTCTCGCCGTGGCCGGCCCGGCGGATGCCCGCTTGAATCATTTGGATTTCGATCACCTCGCCGCGCGCGCCGAGACCCAGCACGCCCAGGTGGAAGAGCGCCGGCTGGAAGCTGCGCGGACGGTTTTGCGACCCGTCCAGGAATGATGCTCTGCCGCATGACCAGCCGAGGGAACATGCGGTGTAGGCCGCCCGAGCTTATGCTCCTCAGCTCACAGAAGCAGCAACCGAGCTTTAGCTGAGGTCGACCTCTCCTGATATGGCCGTACCAGAGAAGGGCATCTTCGAACAGCAGGTTCAGGAGCTTCGCGTCCGCGTAGCCGAACTTGAGCAAGCTGAAGCAGCAAAGGAAGACGCCCGTCTTTACGCGGACAGCATTGTGGAGACAGTGAGAGAGCCTCTTCTGGTGCTGACCTCGGAGCTTCGAGTTGAAACCGCAAATCGCTCCTTTTATCGGGAATTCGGAGTCTCGCCGGAAGAAACGAAGGGCCGCCTTCTATATGAGCTTGGAAACGGCCAATGGAACATACCCGGACTGAGACAACTCCTCGACGTGATTCTTCCCGAGAACCACTCCTTTGAGAGCTTGGAAGTGGATCACACGTTTCTTCACATCGGTCGGCAGACGATGCTTCTCAACGCGCGAAGGCTTTACCGTGGACCAAATCACACCGAACGAATTCTTCTGGCGATTGAGAACATCACGGAACGCAAGAAGGCTGAAGCTGCGCTCGAACAGGCAAATGTTTCGCTGCGCCGCTCGAATGATGATCTTGAGCAGTTCGCTCGCGTGGCTTCGCATGACTTGAAGAGCCCACTCCGGACCGTGGTGACATTTGCTCAGCTCCTGGAACGGAAATACGCGGACAAGCTGGGTGATGATGCTCGCGAGTACATCACTCTCATCACCGGCAACGCAGCGAGAATGCAGGTTCTCATAGATGATCTTCTTCGCTATGCCCAAGTGTCGACCGCAAGTATAGAGCTCAAAGGGGCCCGTTTCAGCTGAAGAGGTACTGCAAATATGTATCGCAAATCTCCAGAGCGTCATTTCGGAAGCTGGTGCTCAGATTACAAGTGACGCGCTTCCTCTTACGACCGCGGTTGATCCTACGCACCTTCTTCAGATCTTCCAAAACCTAATCGGAAATGCTATCCACTACCGCAGCACTAGGGCTCCGCGTATTCATGTTTCAACAACTAAATCCGAGGATGGCGGCTTGCAGTTCTCAGTTCGCGACAACGGCATCGGCATTGAAGATCAATATCGAAGCGATATCTTTGTTGCGTTCAGTCGCCTTCACGGTGAAGACAGGCCGGGAAGCGGTATTGGGCTTGCAGACTGCAAGAAGATTCTGGACCGCCACGCCGGTCGCATTTGGGTCGAGTCCGAGGTTGGCCAGGGCTCAACTTTTTACTTCACACTGCCAAATTAGGGAATGCCCGCAAAAGACAATCCGAACAGATCAAAACGAAAGAAATCCACTTGGACGTATAGTCGCTAGCTTTGATCGGAAATGTCGCGGCGCGGGATGCCGGGACGAAGCGGTAGCGTTGATCGCCGGGACATTTTCGATAAGGAGACTTGAAGGAAGGCGCTGGTGGTTGCGGCGGGCGCGGCCTATGGAGATTGAAAGCCTCTTCGGCGCCGATTCTCCTGAGAGAAGAGTGCGGATGAGTCCCCGCACAGCCGGAAAGTCGGCGGTGGGAAGCTGGACAGGCAGTGAGAACGATGGCTCGATAGTGCGGAAAAGGCTGTGTGGGGCATAGGAGAGCACACAACTGAGCAGGCGTGCGTTGAGCACGTCGGTGAGACGCAACTGGGTCGCCGTATCAAGAAGAGTCGAAAAACGTGCATGGCGAAGAAAGCTCCTGAGGCGTGATCCGCCGAAGAATAACCATTAAGGCGCCACAACGTGGACAATGCCAGGTGGAAGTGCTTTCTGACGACATAACTGACGAGGGTTCAGAAGCAACGGAAGTGAGTAGTTGACGGCAGACGGCGAGCCGCTCTGTTCGAAAACGATTGGCCAGGAATCCGAAATGCCGGATGCGCACGAACGCGTTCGGCAGTACGTGCAAGAAGAAGCGGCGGAGGAACTCGATCGCATCGAGTGTCATGACACGTGACTTATTGCCGTGCGCATAATCGCGCCAACGGAAGGTGACGTGTTCTCCATCGAAGGCCGGCAGACGATGATTGGAAATCGCGATGCGGTGCGTATAGCGGCCGATGTAGCGCAGTACTTGCAGAGGTCCGCCAAAGGCAGCCTTGGCGTAGACAACCCAGTCCTGACGACGCAAACGGCCCACCAGCTTGGCGAACTGCTTGCGCTCGCTGAATACAGCAGCGGGTCCGGCGTGGCTGAGCTTCTTCCGCCGACGCAAGCGTTTCAGACCCTCGATAAACTTGCCGCGAAAGACACGCCGCAACGCCTTGATGGGCAGGAAGAATCGATAGCGAGAACTCACCCAGTGTTGATGATCCGGCGAGAGGCCTCCGGCAGGCACCACGCAGTGAATATGCGGGTGGAGCAACAGGTTCTGACCCCACGTGTGCAGAATGGCGATCAGGCCGATCTCGGCGCCGAGTCGTTCGGGGTTGGCTGCCATCTCGAGGGCCGACGCGGTACTCGCTGTGAATAGCAGATCATAAAAAGCACGCGGATTTTCAAGCGCAAAGACATTCAGTTCGTGCGGAATGCTGAAGACGACGTGAAAATAGCTGGTCGGCAACACTTCGCGCTCGCGAGCTGCCAGCCAGCGTTGACGCGCTTGCGCCTGGCACTTCGGACAGTTCCGGTTACGGCAGGAGTTGTAGGAGATGGCCTGCTGGCCGCACTTCGAACAAGCATCGAGATGTCCACCCAGCGCTGCAGTGCGGCAGTTTTGGATGGCGCGAAATGCCTTGAGCTTCTGATATCCGAAACTCGATTGATACTTGTCGAGAAAGCGCCTGCCCTGTGTGCGGCGTAACGCGCTTGGCAATGCCCGCGTATCGCGCCGCTTCTGTGCAGGCATACCAGACGCTCTTGTCCGACATGGGCTGGTCCTTGCCTCGGTGGCCATTACCACTGGGAAACAGATAGGTTCGTGGCTTCTTCCAGCGCCAGTACTCACGCAGCGTCTCTAACAGTGCGGGGCTGAGCGGTAAATCGCGATCGTGTCCACCCTTGCCGCATTCCACCCGGATGATCATTCGCCGGCTATCGACATCTGTGACTTTCAACCGGGAAACTTCGGCCCGCCGCATTCCCGTGCCGTACAGGATCATGAGGACGGCACGTTGCTGTAGGTTTCCGGCTGCATCGATGAGCTGGCCCACTTCCTCCAGACTCAATACTGTCGGCAGCCGCCGCTGCTTCTTCGGATACGGCAGGTCTTGACGAAACTCGTGACGCTTCAGTGTCCGAACGAAGAAGAATCGCAACGCAGCTACGCGAGCGCTCACCGTGCCCACCGCGAGCTTGCGTCTCTTGAGCAGGTACGCTTGGTAGCGGCGAAGGTCGTCTGGTCCGAGTTGGTCCGGCGACTTTCCGAAGTACTGAGCAAACGCTGCGACTGCGCTGAGATAGCCGCGCGCTGTACTATCGGAATAATTACGACGCTGGAGTTCCTCCAGCATCTGCTTACGTAAATGGGTCACAAAGGAACCCTCCTTGTGACCCGCTACTGTATCGTTCTCTAACTACAGGTCATCGCCTTCGCGTAGCGTCCGCCGCGCCAGCGGCTTAGTTGTGTGCTGAGCATGTTCAGCAGCTTAAGGGTGAAAGTCCCTGCCCAACCTGATGGAGGTGAAGGGCTAGAGATGATGCAAGGGCTACCGC
>JBPCLH010000067.1:0-67542 GCA_051003475.1 Bryobacteraceae bacterium | reverse complement strand
GTTAATCGCGCAGTAATGACCAGCTACATTGACGATGCGCTCGCATAGCGTGCTCTGTTAACCGGGCTTATGCCGATAGTTGGCGTTTTGACACTCGACATCCATGTCGAACACTCGCACTCTTTGAAAGAAAAGAGGCACGTCGTTAAGAGCCTCAAAGACCGGCTGCGTGAGAGGTTTAACGTTTCCGTAGCGGAGATCGATCATCTGGATTCCTGGCAAGCCTCGGTCGTTGCCGCTGTAACGATATCGAATGACCGCGTCCATGCAGAACAAGTTCTTCGTGCGGTAGAGGCTCACGCGGCTAGTATGCTGGGCGGCGCGTTGGCCGGAAGTAACGTTGAATGGGTGTAAAGCCGGGCGCCCCGGTCGAAACTCTTAGAAGCCGCAAACGTAAACTCAATTGGAGGTGGAAAAGTGGACAGCCATCGGACCGAGCGCGTTTCGGAAGCTCTACGCGAGGAACTCGCGGAGATGATCGCCTATGAACTCTCGGACCCGAGAATTGGCGATGTTGCCGTGACGGAAGTCCTGGTCTCGCAGGACAGAAAGCATGCGCAGGTGCGCTTGCATCTCAGCGACGAAGATAGCAAGAAGCAAGAGAGTGTTCAAGCGCTGGAGGGCGCGCGCCATTTCCTCCGACGCCAGCTGGCTCAGCGCCTCAATCTTTTCCGTGTCCCAGAGCTGCACTTTGAGGCGGACGTCTTGTCAGGCGCAGGTGACAAGATGGAACACTTACTGAAGCGAATTCGGCGCGGTCGTCCGCGAAATGGCGAGCACTCACACACCTAAAATCATCGACACGTAAGCCAGGCTTGATTCCGGCTCAAGAAGTTCCAAGGTCTATTCCCACCGAAGGTAAACTCTAAGTCATCATCACGGATCGGAGACTTACCGTGTATGGATCTGTGAGAAAAGGTGGGAACGAATGCGCTTCGCGCCGGTAAGCGGCAGATTTCTCCAGGCATGCCGCCGCCACAGCACGGATGTCCGGCCAGTATGGTTCATGCGTCAAGCGGGACGTTACTTGAAGCCGTACCGCGAAATTCGGGCCAAGCACAGCATTCTAGAAATATGCGAGAAACCGGAACTAGCTGCTGCCGTTACCCTTCAACCTGTTGAAATCCTGGATGTGGATGCGGCTATTATTTTCGCCGATCTTCTTCTACCAGTTCAGCCGATGGGATTAAAGCTGGAATTCATCGCGGGCGAGGGACCGTCGATTGAGAATCCAATCACAGAGCCCGAAGACATTGACGCGTTGTCGACGATCAGAACTGACGAGCTTGGATACGTCGGAGAGGCGATTCAGCTTGTGACACGAGCACTCGCGGGCAAGGTGCCAGTGGTTGGATTCGTCGGAGCTCCCTTCACTTTAGCGAGCTACATGATTGAGGGCGGTCCATCTAAAACCTTCCTGAAAACAAAAAAGCTGATGTTTAGCAATGAAATCATGTGGCGCCGGCTGATGGGCAAACTGGTGGATGTTTTAGGAGACTTCGCCGGGATGCAAGTGGGGGCTGGAGCACGCGCAATTCAGGTTTTCGATAGCTGGGTAGGAGCGCTTAGCCCGGAAGATTACGTACGCTACGTTCAGCAATATTCAAGAGCACTGATAGAACGAATCCGCGGGACCGGCGTGCCGGTCATACACTTCGGAACAGGCGTCGGTGGATTCTTTCGCGAATTGCACGCTGCCGGCGGCGACGTCATGGGGGTCGATTGGCGTATCAATATCGATCAAGCGTGGACCGACATCGGTTACCGCTCGGCGATTCAGGGGAATCTTGATCCCGTGGCTTTATTTGCACCGCTGCCCGAGCTTCGTACCAAGGTGATCGATCTGCTGCGGAGAACCGGCTCCCGGCCGGGGCATATAGTGAATCTCGGGCATGGCATTTTGCCAGAAACACCCGTAGAGAACGTAAAAGCTGTCGTTGAAATCGTCCGAAACTTTCGTCCATAAAGACGTGGGGGCAGGAAGCGTAACCATCGTCGGCGGCGGTATTTCAGGTTTGGCAACCGCCTACTTCCTTGGGAAGCATGGGACACGCTCGACGCTTATTGAGAAATCGAATAGACTCGGCGGTCTGATTAAAACCGATCTGATCGAGGGATGCCAACTCGAGGCCGGACCGGACAGTTATATTGCCAGCAAGCCAGCGGTGACGGAACTCGCACGGGAGCTGGGCGACTTAGGGAACCAGATCATTGGGTCCAATGATGAAGCCCGACGCATTTTCGTGGTTCGGCGAGGAAAGCTGGTACCCATTCCTAAGGGCATGGTGATGATGGTTCCTGGCCAATGGACGCCGGCGCTGCGATCTGAGCTCTTCAGTGTCAAAACGAAGCTGCGGTTCCTTGTTGAGACGCTTTCCGCGCCGCGCAAGCGAACCGAGGACGTGTCAGTAGAAAAATTCGTTGACGATCACTTCGGCAAAGAGATGCTTGATTACGTGACCGAGCCGCTGTTATCCGGCGTTTACGGCGGGGATCCGAGCAATCTGAGTGTTGAAAGCGTGCTGCCGCGATTCCTCCGATACGAGCGGGTGTACGGAAGCCTGATCCGCGGCCTACGTCATGAGCGTAGCCAGAGTTCGCGGGGAAACAGCGCCTTTTTGTCATTCGCTGGAGGGATGCAAACTCTTATCGATTCGCTTACTGCGGCAAGCGCTGCTTTCATGGATGTGATCTACGGGGAAGCTGCTGGGATCGAAAGATCTGACGGTAGATGGCTTTTGAAGGTGGGAAACAACTGGACTCGGACGGATCAGATCGTGTTGGCCTGCCCCGCCCACGTTTGCAGTCAGCTGCTTGAAAATGCTGAACCCACTCTGGCGTCAAAGCTTGCCGAGATTCCTTACTCTTCCGCGATTCTCGTTACGCTCGCTTACGAACGCTCGAAATTGCGGCATGCACTCGATGGGTTTGGATTTCTTGTCCCTCGGATCGAGCGCCGAAATATTGCGGCCGCAACTTGGGTGAGCACAAAATTTCCGTCCAGAGCGCCGATAAAAACCGCAGTGCTGAGGGCGTTTATTGTCGGTAAAGAGGCCGAGCAACTCCTCGACGCGCCTAGTCAAAGTTTAGCTGATCTGGTTCATGAGGAGCTCGCGAAGCTCATGGGCTTGGAGCAGTTGCCACTTTCTCATACCGTAAATCTTTGGCCCAGGTCCATGCCCCAGTACGTTGTAGGACACGGTCTGCGGCGCCTGCACATCGCGCAAGCGCTTGATCATTGCCCGGGCCTGTACTTAGTGGGCAGCGCCTACGATGGAGTCGGCGTTCCGGATTGCGTGCAGATGGCCAAACAAACGGCGAAAAGTATACTTACGGAGCGGAGTGTAATGCGCACCACGGTAGAATCGCGAATTAAGAATTAGAAGCCGCGTATGTGAAACATTTGCGAAAACTTGGTGTTCAATCTCGGACCCAATGCACGTCTCATAAGTGTGCGGGCGAAGATCCGCACCGAGAGATACAGCAAGAAGACAGAGGAGAGCAATGATGAAGGTTTTAGCGGGAGCAGTGTTGGCGATACTCGTAACAGTTCCAGCATTTGCGCAAAAGACAGCAGCCGCACGGCTGCAGGCAGCAACAGAGGACCTGAAGGAGATGATGAATGCGTCTGACAAGGGGATTCCTCAGGATTTGCTGAATCGGGCGTCCTGCGTGGTTGTAATTCCGAACCTCAAGAAGGGCGGTTTCATAGTCGGCGCGGAATATGGAAAGGGCTTTTTTACCTGCCGCAAGCAGAGCGGAGTAGGTTGGAGTGCCCCTGGCTCACTGAGGATCTCAGGTGGAAAATTTGGGCTGCTGATTGGCGGAGCAGAAACGGATGTCATCATGTTGGTGATGAATCAGAGCGGCATGAACCACTTAGTCAGCAATAAGTTCCAGATCGGCGGCGAGGCTTCAGCAGCTGCGGGACCTCTGGGACGCAATGCGTCTGCGCTGACCGATGCGCAGATGCATGCGGAAATTCTGACCTACTCGCGTCAGCGCGGACTTTTCGGAGCCCTTGATATTAGTGGAGCAGCGGTCACTGAAGATGACGACTCAAATCGTGAGTTATACGGTTCCGATATCAATAACAAGGCACTGTTGGAAGGTAACCAAAAAGTTCCCGCTGCAGCAAGGCAATTCATTCATACCCTGGACCGCATCTCGTCGCGCAAGTAGTTAACCGGCACGTCAATTTCGCCGAGCCACCTGGTTGCTGACACAACTGGGTGGCTTTTCCATTTGAAGCTGCTGATGAGCGAGAGACAATGAGAGATTGAGCCACGCGCGACAGAAGATTGCGGTTGCCCTCGTGTACGGTGGTCGATCCGGTGAACACGAAATTTCCGTACGCTCCGCTGAGTCGATAAAGCGCGCGCTCGATTCAAATAAGTACAGTCTTTCTGAATACTTCATCCGTAAAGACGGCACCTGGGATCCAGAGCCAATAGTGCCGGAACCAGGCGCAAATTCTGGCGTTGACGTGGTTTTCCCTGCGCTGCACGGCACCTTCGGTGAGGACGGAACGATACAGGGCTTACTGGATCTTGCTGAGTTGCCCTATGTCGGGGCTGGAGTATTAGCATCTGCAGTCTCGATGGACAAGGTGATAACGAAGCGATTGTGCAAAGAGGCGGGACTTCCGGTAGTGGAGTACGTCCTATTAACTAGAGGGAAGTTCGATCCCGAGTGCCTAGATTTCCCTTTTCCGTTTCCGGTGTTCGTCAAACCCAGCAACTTAGGCTCTTCGGTCGGAATAACGAAAGCAAAGAACTGCCGGGATTTGCGAGAGGCACTCGAACTTGCAGCACAATACGACCGCAAGATCATTGTGGAACGGGGAGTCGAGGCTCGGGAATTTGAATGTGCGGTTCTTGACGGCGATCGGCCCATGGCCTCAGTGCCGTGCGAAATCTTCCCTTCTCAAGAGTTTTACACCTACGAGGACAAATACCTGCTGAACCAGGCAGTGATCCAGCTTCCCGCTAAACTGACCGAAGAACAAACCGAAGAGGTGAAGCGGCTTGCCCTAGCTTGCTTCGATGCAGTCGGTTGCGAAGGTATGGCCAGAGTGGATTTTTTGATGGAGCGATCAACTGGCGAGATCTTTGTAAATGAGATCAACACGATCCCCGGATTCACATCCATAAGCATGGTTCCAAAGATGTGGGAGTACTCCGGCATTCCGTACTCAGAGTTGCTGGACCGGCTGATCAGCTTGGCTTTGGAGCGCTCGAACGCCAGGCGCGAGACTCGTTATTCGCGATGAGTCGGAAAATTAGGAGAATAAGCGCGTCTATGGCGCGGCAATGGATCTGCGCCTTTGCGCTGGCGCTCGCCGTAGCGGCCCAAAATCCCGGATCGGTCCCGAGTTCGAGACCTACACCCGCATCTGCGGGTGATCCCGCTAAGGATGTAGCTCCATCGCTGAAGCAGTTCATCGACATCCTCTCTACTGTCCAGGCCGAGTCTTCAGATCAGGTGCCTCTCGACAAGATGATCTACGAGGGTGCGATTCCTTCAATGCTTCGGCAGCTTGATCCGCACACGCAATTTTTCGACCCGGTACAGTTTCAGCAATTGCAGCAAATGGAACAATCGGAGCAAAAGGGATTTGGCAGCGTTGTTTCGGTTCTACCGGGTCAGGTCATCTTCCTGCAGACCTTGCCCGGGACTCCTTCCAACAAGGCGGGCATTCAGCCGGGTGATGAGTTGGTTGCGATCAATAACGTCTCGATCAGTTCGTTGGAACCGCAACAAATCATTCAGCTGCTGAGCGAGGCGCGGCAGCAGAAAGTGGCGGCTTACATACGCCGGCAAGGGTCTCCAAAAGTTTTGCAGTTCGCGCTAACGCCCGAGCTGGTCGATTCGCCTAGTGTCGATCGAGTTTTCATGCTACAGCCTGGCTTCGGGTACATACGCGTGACCAGTTGGGATCTGCGTACAGCCAAGCAGCTACGAGACGCAATCGAGAAGCTAGGAGGAAATTCACTACACGGTTTAGTATTGGACCTGCGCAACAATCCTGGAGGAATCGTGAAAGCAGCGCTAGAAACCGCAGCCATGTTTCTGCAACCTGGCCAGAGAATACTGACGGCGAAGGGAAGGGTAGGCGAGAGCGAGATCGCCGACGTACCCAAACATGCGACTCCGTACACCTTCAAATTGGCGCTTCTAATCAGTGAAAAGACGGCGAGCGCGTCAGAAATTCTTTCCGGCGCTCTGCAAGACCACGATCGAGCGCTGATCGTTGGCGAACCGAGCTACGGCAAAGGGCTTGTACAAAGCGTAGTGCCGCTTTCAAACGGAGCTGGACTCGCAATTACGACTGCGTTTTATTACACGCCTAGCGGCCGATCGATCCAACGTCCGCTCCGAAATTCCGCACTGTCGGAAAGGTTCAGCGATAATTCCTCAGCCGATCGGCCGGTGTATAAAACCGATAAAGGGCGCCTCGTGACAGGAGGAGGGGGCATTCTGCCAGATATTCGCGTCGGTCCCACAGTACCGAGTCAGCTCGAAACTGTTCTGGATGCGAGCGGCGCAATCACGGCGTTCGCGACGCAGTATTTATCCACGCACTCGCCGCTGGCGGCTACTTTTCAGATAACACCGGAAGTAATCGACGATTTCAAAGTCTTCTTATCCTCTCGGCGAATTCAGCCAAGCGTGCCCGAGTGGACGCGAGAACGATCCTGGGTCACAACACGCCTGAAAGAAGAGATTCTCACACAAGCCCAGGGCGTGGATAAGGGGGATGAAATTGCTGCCGACCACGATCCGCAAATTCAAACAGCCGTGCGGGGGATGCAAGATGACGGGTTGCTCGCCGGCAATCAAGTTCGCTGACTTTTTCGATAATCACCGCGGCTGAAATACTTCTCAAGCCAGACGTAAAGGCAGATAAACAAATAGCGGCTTCCCATCTCTTTTATCTTGAGCTTGGCCTCTCCCGTTCTCCGGTTGCGCCAAGTGATCGGAATCACCGTCCAGCTATAGTCGCGCACGATCGCCTTTAACGGAAGTTCGACGGTCAGATTGAAATGCGGCGACAGAAGGGGGCGGCACCCTTCGATAACTGTGCGCCGATAGGCTTTGAATGCGTTGGTGGTGTCGTTCAACTTGATCCCAAACATGATCCGAATGAAAAAATTCGCCAAGCGATTGACCTTCAGCTTGAGCCACGGATAATCGATGACACCCCCGCCCTTCACAAAGCGAGAGCCGAATACGGCATCCCACCCTTCATTGAGCAGATGCCAATACCGGACGACGTCCCGGCAATCGTCGGATTCGTCGGCCATCATTACGACTGCGGCGTCTCCCTTCATATGGTCAAAGCCGCACTCGATCGCGCGTCCGAACCCATTCGCACCGGGGTTTTGTATCGGAGTCAACGTAGGCACGCGTTCGCGCAAGTGGAGCAGTTTTTCCCACGTCGAATCTGTGCTGCCATCATCCACAACCAAAATTTCATGAGGAACTCCGTGGATGCGAAGCTCCACGTATAGATGTTCTACCGTCGAAGCGATACACCCCTCCTCATTGCGCGCCGGAATGACTATACTAAGCGCCCGTAATGACTCTTTGTTGGGATCGGCCGCTTCTGGGTTCATAGCGCCGCGCACCGCACCAGCCAAGCGGGATTATGTCGGACGTGCGCCGCGATTTCGTCCAGGATCGAAGGCAACGAACGCGCTGGCGCCCAACCGAACTCCCGAGCAGCGCGGGCGGAATCCACGACGAGCCACGGGATATCGTAGGGGCGTGCCTGCGGATCCGATTCCGGTTCGTGCTTTCCGAAGCGGTCATCACACCATCCCGTTAATTGCGCAAGCGACATAGCGTTGGACGCGCCTCCGCCAGCGTTGTAGATTGCGTCCTGGGGCGGGTCGCGGCGCATTTGCGCTATCACTAAATCCGCTAGGTCCTCAGGATGAAATGCGTCCCTAACCTGGTACCCGCGGCCTCCGAACCCGATGTAGCGAAGCCGTACTCGCGCCGCATGTGCGTGCAGCCAGTAAGAGAAGATGCCTTGCTCGGCCGTGCCAAACTGACCTGCTCCGGCCAACACGCCGCACCTATCGATCCAGACCGGAAAGCCAAATGTCGAGCCGTACTCAATGGCCATAATTTCGGACGAAAGTTTGGTTGCTCCGTACAGGGAAATGGGCTGTCGCACGGGGAAACTTTCCGTGATGCCGGCCTCGCTCACGCAGTCAGCCGATAATTTCGTCGTCTCGAGAACGAATGCTTGCTCATTCTCACGGACGGGCAACCCCGCAAGATCTCTAACGGAGTAAACGCGACTACTACTCAAAAGCAGAAGGCCGGCTTTCTTTTCGCGGCAGTATTCGAGAATATTCAGCGTCCCGATCAGATTGTGTTCTCCAACTTGCCGTGGACTGGAACGCCCGTCCACACCCGCTAGAACACTCGGGTTCGCGGCGGCATCAATGACCCAATCACACGCCGGAAGAGCCTCGACGTCGCTGCGTATGCGGAGATCGCCATGCAGGAATTTGATACCTCTCGAACTGAGGTCGAGGCGGTTACCTTCAGATCCGGGCCTCAACAGGTTATCTATTCCGAATACCTCCGTGAGGGGCAGGCTCTCCCTAAGCGCCATAGCGAGCCGGCTCCCGACGAAGCCGCAGATCCCCGTTATGAGAATCTTCATCCCTTAGCGCCGGCTATTTTGGGAGCCGCGTCGAGCCGCGCGTGCCAGGCATTCACAATTTCTTTAAAAACTTCCGGCAACGGTCGCGTAATACTCCAGCCTGGAAAATGCGCCTTTATTTTGCGTAGGTCACTGTAGTAGCAGATGTGGTCACCAATGCGATTCTGATCAACATATCTAAACTTCTGCTGCTTGCCGGTCAAGGCCTCCACCGTCGCGAACGCCTCAAGGATAGAGCACGAGTTTTCATACCCTCCACCCACGTTGTAGGCCTCGCCAGACCGCGGTGCTTGACAGAATGCGAGGATCAGATTCGCAACATCCTCGGAGTGGATGTTGTCACGAACCTGCTTACCTTTGTACCCAAATACCTTGTACTCACGTTGTTCAAGATTGCAGCGCACCAGGTAGCTCAAGAAACCGTGCAGCTCAACTCCGGCGTGATTGGGGCCAGTCAAACATCCCCCGCGTAGACAACACGTCGGCATGTCGAAATAACGTCCGTACTCTTGGACCATAACGTCTCCGGCCACCTTGGAGGCGCCGAACAGAGAATGTTTCGATTGGTCTATAGAAAACGTCTCTGGTATTCCGTGCTCGTACTTTGGATCGTCGTAATCCCAGCGAGTCTCGAGCTCACGTAGACGTATGGTGTTTGGCGAATCGCCATATACTTTGTTGGTCGACATGTTTACGAACGGCGATTCGGGGCATGTGCGGCGTGCAGCTTCCAACAGGTTCAAGGTGCCGACCGCATTCGTATCGAAATCATCAAAAGGAATCGAGGCCGCACGGTCGTGGGACGGTTGCGCAGCCGTATGAACGATAGCATCCGGTTTAACCTCGGCAACCAGTTTCAGGATGCCGTCACGATTGCGAATGTCAATATCAA
The DNA here is from genome assembly GCA_051003475.1 of Bryobacteraceae bacterium. Lineage (GTDB taxonomy): Bacteria > Acidobacteriota > Terriglobia > Bryobacterales > Bryobacteraceae > Bog-105. The sequence continues at coordinate 57,967 of JBPCLH010000067.1, read as the reverse complement.
AGTGAGTGTAATTGGGAAGGTTGGACTGCAAGCGCTCGAGGGACCACCGGGTATCCCCCTCGGGGCCGAAGAAAACGGCTCGCTCGTTGTTGTCGATACCAAAGATCCGGAAACCGTGGCGCCCGAGGTGTAGGCTGACTTCCGATCCTATGAGTCCGCACGAGCCAGTGATCAGAGCGCGTTTTCCCGGCATGATAAGCCGATTCTACAAAACGCTTTGGGCATACTCACACGGGTTGATGGCAGGAGGCAACAGTGCATTATAGATGTTGAACCGGGCGCGACAACTCCACGTGTCTCTCGCCGGAATTATGGGGGGAACGTCGCGGCGGCCACATTTCGATCGATAATGCCTTCTCGAATCGGTGCTGGAAACTGGCCTATTGAGTGCCGGCGAACCGGTTGACGGGCGGGGTTTTTACCGCGCTTTATAAAATAAGATGCCCAAACGGTAAAAACGTGGGCTGAGCCGTATAAAGATTGACGGTTTCGTGCTCACGAGGGATGCTGAAAGCTGGTTGCCAATCGTTTTGGCGCTCTAAAAGCTTCATTCCGCTCGAAACCAGCCCTCGGGTCAGGGCAGTGTGAAGCTCCGCCGTGATCTTTACCTTTTGCAGTTCAGACTTCCTCGAGGTTGCATAGATGGCAGGCCACGCCCTTTCAAAGACTCGGTTTCAACAATAAAGGCCGAGGCGCTGTTGAACTACAAGTATGTAATTTCTCCTGAGAAGCGAAATTTATGGAGACACTCGAAGATCTCTGTTACGTTACATTGATCGGTCACTGGCTTGGCCCAAAATTCTTGCATGAACCATTCAGCAACTTGGCGGGTATGGAGCTGAAAGTGGGGCCATAAGTTCAAGAATAAGTTCGGCACAGCTGTGCAGGCCGCGCTCTTGGGAACAAACTGACGTTCCCTACCTGAGGCGCTACTCTAACACTCTCAGTGCACGCACAGCTCTTTTCATCATCCAACGGGCGTGGACTTGCTGTTTTCGAAAACGTCGTCAGCTACTTCCAGTAGAGAGCGGACATCGGAGCGATTTGGCTCACATCGAGACTTTCCTGAATCACCTCGGGCCGTAAGGGATGGGCCACCCTGGCGAACTGTCGACCACTAGCACAACCGCGATGTCGTGAAAGACTTTGTTTTTGGAAAAACTGAATCACGCGATGCTGGCCCTTCTTGTCGGCTGTGGCTTGCGTCGAGGCGAATTGCTTGCCCTCACAATGAGGTCAATTCAGATGCGCGAAGAGCATTGGGTAGTTGCCGATCTGCTCGGTAGAGCCGGTCATATTCGAACCATTCGTATCCCTGTGTGGGTTAAGGATGCCCTAAATGAATGGATTGCGGGAAGCGGGATCATAGAAGGCCGTATCTTTCGACCGATAAAGCCGGTCAAGCGCCTGATGGATGCGGGCAGGAGCAGGAACGCGCAGGCGCTGAAAGCTCATCCTAAGCCCGTTTTCCGGAATGCTTCATTTCCCGAGCCCCGGTGAGAGGACTTGGTTCCCACACTGAACCCTAACCTCCCAGCCCGCGCACCGAGTCCGCTATTTACGCGGAATTGGCTGGATCGATAACGTTCAGCGAAGGAAAGAGCTTCCGGTAAAACCCGCGATCTCGCGAGACCAGGCGCGTCGCCTGAACCTGGGCATGAGCGCCGATCAGAAAGTCTGGCAAGATTCGAGTTCGATGTCCTCCCTGTTTGCGGTACGCGCGCCAAGTACGACTTGCCACAAAATGTGCCTCCCTGTTCAACGGCTCAACCCGTATTTCGGTACTTTCTAGGAACCGGTCGCATTCCCGTTGCGTGTCAAACTGGATGCAAACTTCAGCGTAGACCAGATCACAGATGACCAATGATCCGTCCGCTGCGGCGTTGTCAAGCGCCCTTACTGAGGCGTTGTACAACGTTTCGTTCGGTACGAGTACGTCCAGCAGCACATTCGTATCGATACTGGTGATCATCGACCGCGGACATCATCCACAAAGCTGTCCACGGACGAGTAGCCCAGTTCGGAAAAACTCTGTCGACAGCGTCCCTTCCATTTTCCGAAGTTCAGCTTTTTGGGCGTTTTCTTCAAAATGATGGAGCCGTTCACGACCCGGAACTCCACATTCGTCTCCGGCACGAGACCAAATTGCGCACGGATCTCCTTGGGAATGGTCACTTGACCCCGTTCGCCTATTTTCATACTTATCAGCATGAATCAATACTCATACGGCGTCAACCGAACTGCTCGTCAGCCTTGGGCCGCCTTCCAGTTCACGACGGAACAGGGCGGGAATGTATCATCAGAAGAGCTGGCGAGCGCAGCGCGCGAGCTCGATGAGCGGTGTTACCGGCAGGAGTTTCATGCGAGCTTCGAGCATCTCGGGCATGGCCGTGAATGAAGTTCAAACTCCAGTTGAGAGTCGGCGCGTATCCCAAGGAGCGAGGTCCTTGCAGGAGCGTCGGCGTGCGTTCCTTGCAAAGACCGTCGCTCGCGGACGTTTGGCCAGCAAATCATGGCCGAGCTTCATAAACTATGTTGAAGGGTGTTTCCGTAGCGCGGCGGAAACGATTGAACCCGGCCGATGTCACAACTTCCCGAATGCGCGTCTCGCCGGCTTGGGCACCCAAGCACAGTCCGACTTCCTGCGATCGTGAGCAAGGCGTGCACAACAGCGTTGAAAAAGAATAGTAGACCCGCCCCACAGGGTTCAGATTGTCTTTCAAGCGGTCATTGGCAAAAGGCTCAACGATCATCCATGTGCCGTCCTTGGCCAAGGACTGCCGGACGTGCGCAGCCGCCCCGATCGGGTCGCCCATGTCATGCAAGCAATCGAAGACGGCCACAAAGTCGTAGTCTTTGCCAGGAAAATCTTTTGCCTTTGACACGCCGAAGGTGACGCGGTCGGCGATACCGTTACGCTTGGCGGATTCGCGGGCCGCCTCAATCGACTTGACGTGGTAGTCGAATCCGAAAAATCGAGAGTTGGGGAATGCTTTTGCCATCAATAAAGTGGAAGCCCCTTTCCCGCAGCCGATATCGGCCACTCGCGCCCCCTTCTCCAGTTTCTGTTTGACATCGCTCAAGGCAGGAATCCACGAGCTTACAAGATTAGCGGCATAGCCAGGACGGAAGAATTTTTCACAACCATGGGAAGACGCCGTCCACATGTTCGTGCCAACCCATGCCCGCGCCGCTTCGAAAGGATTCAGTGATTCGTGGAACGGCCGCGAGCGAGCCCAAAGCCAGTTCAAACGCTCCGGGCAGGTATGCCGGACTGTCTTCCGCCGCCAGCGTGAACGCTTGTTCTTCGCTGAGGCTGAACTTACCGTTGGTCTCATCATAGGTGACGTACCCGCCCGCAGCTTGTGACGCGAGCCATTCGCGCAAATAGCGCTCATCGGTCTTCGTTTGAGCGGCGAGTTGCGCTGAACTCATTGGGCCTCCGGCGAGGGCTTTGTAGAGCCCCAACTTTTCCCCGATGACGACCATTCCGGCATGAACTGCGGCGCCGAGATCGGTCACGAATTGACCGATAAAAACGTTCAGTTTGTTCATGTCAACTGCGGGAATCTCTGTTGTACTCATCTGATCTCTCTCCTTTTCTTAACTGTGTGAATCCTCTTTTGGCGCGGTGAAGCCCCTTCGCTCCGGCCAGCAGATTGAAAGGGTTGACGATCGCCTTGACTAAGGGGTGGTCTTGCCGACGAATGACTGGCACGAAACGTGGGGGTGCCAGTTTACGAATGCGCCCATGGGATTCTCCTTCCACGCCCAGACGTGCAGCGTGTAGAAGGCCGGGAGCCCGAAGCGATTGGGGCTCGGGAAGTAATGAAAGATCTGTCCCATGAGCTGGGGCGTAACGCCCGGATGCTTCGCATCCCACGCGTCGGCGAGGACCAGATAGTCGGCGCCGGTCAGTTTCAGGCTTCCGTTTGGCTGCGCCTCGTAGAGCACGATTTGGGGACGCGTGACGTCCACGATGCCGTAGCCCACTAGCTTGTCATTCACGTAGTGGAGGCCCATTGCCCCAAAGTCGTCTCCGCTCACGCAACCGAATTCAAGGCGATACCCCTCGTGTTCGGCCTCCTTCCTGGAAGCGCTCGGTCCATTGCCGGACAATTTTGACAAGCGCATTCTGCTTGCTCTGTTGTTCCGGCGTCAGTTGTTGATTTTGTTGGGTCATGGTGTGTGAGTGGTCATCTTGCGCCAGGGCGCGCGACGGACCAACGTTCATAAGTGCGATGGCGATGATCAAATACGGCAATTGCGTCGCGAATCGTCTTACTTTCATATAGATAGTCTTAACCTCCGATGTACTCATTGGATTTATCTCCTTTTGCGGATCGGTACTCATCTTCCATTGCGTTATTACTGACGCTTCTGCGGGCAACCGCATTTTGCTAGAACCCGCTCTGTAGAAAGCGTTTCGTCGTAGATTGCCGTCGAGGAATTGTGCGCAATGGAGTGCTGAGTCCCTCGCCTAGCAATTGCAAAGTAACAAGTATCAGTACGAGAAGTAACGAAATAACGCCAAAGAAAAGCCAAAATATGGACGCGCAAGCTGCTTGACTTTGCTGAAACAGGAGCGCACTTGGAAACGAGGTCCCTAAACTATCAATTCGGCGACTTCACGCTGGACGTGGTAAGGGGATGTGTGCTTAGGGCAGGCGAGGAGATTAAGCTTCGCCCAAAGGTATATGAAACCCTCAGGTACCTGGTGGAACACCCTGGACAGCTGATCGGCAAGCAGGAATTGATGCAAGCGGTCTGGCCCGATTCCGTCGTTACTGACGATTCCCTGGTGCAGTGTACCGTCGAGTTGCGTCGCGCCATGAATGATCGCAGCCAGCAGTTCTTCAAGACTGTGCCTCGGCGGGGCTACTTGTTTACCGCCGAGGTGATCCAACGTGCGACGAACTCAGATCCTCTCCCAACAACTGATCCCTTCGAGTTGTCCGAGCGCCGTGAGCGGGCCTCGCCGAAGCTCGCAAGGAAGCGCCACGATCTGCCAACCCCGCGTACTTCGCTCATCGGACGGGAACAAGAATTGGCAGAGATCACGGACTTAATACTCCGACAAGATGTTCGACTTCTGACCCTCACTGGTCCGGGAGGTGCTGGAAAAACCCGGCTAGCTGTCGCTGTAGCTGCCGCGATTGCGGACCGGTTCACGGCGGGTGTTCAATTTGTTGGTTTGGCTTCGATCAGGCAACCAGACCTGGTGGCAACCGCCCTCGCGGACGCGCTCGAAATTCAGCAAGTCGCGAACCGCACCATCCCACAACTCATCGGCGATCAGCTGCAGAATTCGGGACCATTCTTGCTCCTGCTCGACAACTTCAAACAGGTGCTTCCGGCTGCGACTGTCATAGCCGAAACACTAGAAGCATGCCCATCTCTCAAGATTCTGGTCACCAGCCGGTCGTGCTTGCGTGTCTACGGTGAGCAGGAATTCCCTGTAACGCCGCTTACGCAGAATTCCGCCCTCGAGTTGTTTGCGCAACGCGCCGCAGCCGTCTGGCCCAATTTCGCAATTACTTCAGAGAATGCACCTGCGATTCAGGAAATCTGTTTGCGGCTGGATGGACTGCCGTTAGCGATCGAGCTGGCGGCTGCCCGAACCAAGGTACTGTCGCCTAGGGCCATCCTGGATCGGTTCCAAAGCCGTCTGCAATTGCTAACTGGTGGTCCGCTCGACTTGCCGGAACGGCAACAAACGCTGCGCAAGACCATTGATTGGAGTCACGGTCTCTTGAATGAGGCCGAAGCGAAACTGTTTCGGCGGTTATCCGTGTTTGTCGGCGGATGCACATTGGAGGCCGCGGAAGCCGTCTGCAACACAAGTCGCGACCTCGGTATCGATCTATTTGAAGGGTTGTCATCCTTGGTGGATCAGAATTTGGTTCAGCGTGTGGACCGAGCCGAGGCCGAGCCGCGTTTCGCGATGTTGGAAACAATTCGCGAGTACGCTCTTGAGCGCCTCACCGATCGCGGTGAGCAGCCTGCGGCGCGGCGGGCACATGCAGCATACTGTCTCGTCCTGGCGGAGGAAGGAAATCCAGAACTGAGCCCCGCCGATCGGGCTCGCTGGCTGACGCAATGCGACCTCGAGATCGATAACTTCCGTTGCGCCATCGACTGGCTGTTTCAAACGCTGGATCTGGACTGGGCGTTGCGTCTCTGCATGGCTCTGTTTCGATTCTGGGATATGCGGGAACACCTGACCGAGGGCCGTACCCGGCTGGAAACTGTTCTGCGCCTCGCGGGCGCTGAGTGCTCAAAAGAACGGGCTAGGGTGGCGCATTTTCTCGGTGCCTTAGCCACGGCCCAGGGCGATTATCCGGCTGCCGAGCGTTTTCTACAACAGAGCCTTTCTCTTTATGAAAAATTGGGCGATGAATCGGGCATCGCCGCGTCTTTGAATGCTCTAGCGGTATCGGCGCGGGATCGCGGTGACTACTCCGCTGCCCAGAGCTATTTCGAGCGAAGCCTCGCTTGCTGGCGTATGCTGTCGGACCGGTTAGCAATCGCGCGCTGTCTTCACAACCTGGCCAATGTGGTCAAGGGTCGCGGCGATTATCCACGTGCTGGATGGGCTCTGCGTGAGGCGGCGGATATTTTCGAGGAACTGGGTGATCGCACCGGCGGCGCTTGGTCTATCAACCAGCAAGGCGACATAGCGCGCGCACAGGGCGACATGGCTGCCGCTCGAGGGTTGTATCAACGTGCGCTCTCAGCCTTCCGGGAGGCGGCAGACCCGTGGGGTTCCGCGCGGTCCCTCACAGACTTGGCCTCTATCAACTGTGCGGAAGGAGACCATTTGGCTGCACACACCGCATGCCGCGAAGCCCTGAAAATCTTTGCCGGTTTGGGGCACCGGCGTGGTATCGCTCGGGCACTCGAAGGCTCCGCTTGTGTGGTCCTGGCTCAAGGACAGGCCGAACGTGCGCTGAAGCTCGCCGCCGCCGCAGCCCATTTACGCCAGTCGATCAGCGCTCCTCTGCACCAAGCGGAACAATTTAAGGTCGATCAGACGCTGCTACCCGCCTGGAAGTCGCTCAGTGAGGCGGAGGGGAAGCGCGCGTGGGCAGAAGGTTCTGTGATGAGCGTAGAAAAGGCTATCCGATACTCTCTGGAGGACCCGGGGTCTTTTATTTCAAGTTAGCGGGATCAATCAGACGGCGCACCGCGGCAACACGATCGGCTGGGATACCTGCTCTGCGGGCGTGTTCCCGAATGCTGTCCTCGTCTGGCGCCAGATAAAGGCAGTAAACCTTGTCTTCGGTAACGTAACTGTGGAGCCACTGAATCTGCGGCCCCAGCTCCTTTAACGTCTCCAATGAATGCAGCGCGATGTCCCGGATCTGGGCTTCTGACAGTGTTCCGGCACCAGGGATCTCGCGTTCGATCACGAATTGGGGCACAATGCTGAAACTTTAACACCAATGCTTGTCGGACTGCTTAGGACGAAGCGCAGCAAACCCTGCATGATGCTTGAAGCCAGTGGCAAGCTCCTATTTATGCTCCGCATCATCAGAACTAGTGCAGCCCATGGCTAAGACTGCTTAGCTAAAACTAATGAGAGCCGTATAGCTAAAACTAATGAGAGCCGTATAGCTAAATGTAATGAGAACCGGCATCCTCATTTAAAAGTATGGCGGTTTTTGTCGAGTTGAGTAAGAATCTAATTGACATAGTCGCCATAACGGAAAGTGGCCTGCGGTAGAGGCGTCCGCGCAGTCAGTATTAAAACGTCGTTTCCGTTCACCGTACACCCAAACCAACAGTCGGGCATCTTGGTCGCGCCGTGCGCGTCTTTCGTGTTCGCCATTGGAATACCCAAAAACGCGAGAGTTCGATCGCGCGAGCTTCCTTCGAAACGGTGATGCCTTACCGAGAACCCGACCGTGACCTCGCCGAGGCGGGATCTCGAAGGGAGTTAGAGAAACGAGGAATTTTATCGGATGATGAGGAATTTTGATTGCATGGTATACGACATAGAACGATCGCAACTGATTGATTTACTGGAACGCGCCGCGGCGAAACTGGAAGGGCAAGGCTCCGCAGAAGATCAGGAGGCACCAGACCTGGAGTGGTCGGCGCTCGTGACCGGAGTTCTCGAACTGCCGCTCAGTTATCTTTTGGCCGTGCAACTCGCGATCCTACAGAGCCGCTGGCGCAATGCTAAACATCCCAAAGCCTATCTGCGAAAAGTCGCCCGCCTCAAGGCGCGCGAGATGCACTCGACGCATGATCGAAAGAGCACGTTGACCATTCCCGAGAACCTTCGCAATGACGAGGGGCAACCGCTCTCGCTTGAAGACTATCTCGATTTAACGTCGTCTGACGTCGGAGCTGTGAAGAGTGGCGGCCGATGGAAGGCGCGTAATCCGGGGGAGGAGGAGGGCTTCTACGATGACGAAGGGCGGCCGATTCCTTGTGTGAAGGGGCGGCCAGTTCCGGAAGACCTGCTCGTGCTAGAAGACGACGAACCGGATGCGCAGCTTGTCGTCAACTTCGAGAAAGTCGCCGAGCGCGCCGGCCTCAATAATGCCGCTATGAAGGTACTGGAATATCAACTGGCGGGTTTTACGCGTGAATTCGTATTAGAGCATCTCGCGCAAGACGATAAGGAGCGGCGCACCATGCAGGCCGCCTGGCGGTGGCTGACGGACCATTGGGACGAGGTCGAGCGCGTTCTCACGGGCGAATGGAAATGATCTGTGGAAAAGCTGTGGGAGTTCTCCCCAAATGAGCAAGTGATGCACACTACATAAATAGGGGGAGTATTTCGACCTCCAATGCGGGTCCATAACGCCCTCTTTGCCGTCACCGTACCCATGACGCTGGAGGGTGGCTCGCACCGCAGCTTTGAGATTCGCGGTTTGACCGATTGGCGGCAGACCGCACGCCTTCTCACAGAGGACGGGAGGTGTGGCTCTTTGTCCGAGGAAACATTACGAGACGGTCGTCATCGCTCGAGACTCGCTTCTCCAATGAACACTTGGTTTCTGCAAGCGCCGTTTCACAGGAGCGCAAGTAGAGACCGGCGATCCCGAGTCTCCACAGGAAACGCATTCTCGCCTTCAAGCCCAATTCTTAGGGCAGTTGCGCCTGCTGTTTGGATTTCGCTCGCCAATGCAGCGTTCTCCTGCCGACCTGTTCGGGCGAATCCTATCGAAAGTTAGAGATCCTTAATCGGCGACCAGCACCCTCCAAACTCGCGGCTTGCATCACGATTCGAAAGGATTGTCTGACCGCTATGGGGTTAGTATGAGGTTGCATTGATGGCGAATTCCGTTGTGATCGGGCGGCCGTTCGGGCATCTGCTTTTGCCCGAGCACGACGAACCCGAAGGGTCGAAAATCGCCGAAGACGCGGGGTCGAGCCGGTCAAGAACGGTCATCTCACACTTGTAGAGCGACCGGTTTCACGCCTGAGCCATTACCTGAAGAGACTCGCGCCAGAGAAGAGGACCGGCGAAACTTGACATGCAGCGGCGCCTCGATGGGGACAGCATCGGATAAGGGCATCCAGCTCGGTCAGAACAAAACTTCCTAGAAGTGTCCCCAAAATGCGATTTGCCCACACTACAACCATGAGCGAAAAACTCGGCCGACTTCGAATCGGGTTCATTCCTGCTTTCGCCACCAACTCGTCTGTCGCGGTGAACCGGGTCCACCAACACTCGCTCGGGACTTGAGTGCCGGCCGGAGGTCGCGACCCGCGCTTCTCCTCCTGCAAGACTCGGCTGCTGCTCTATCCGTCCAAAACCTTTTCCTATCGTTTTTTGTCCTGGTTCGCATGGCAGGCACCCTCGAAGACTTGTTCGATCAAGCCCCAGCGAACCTCTCTAAGTAAAATCTAAAGCTCTCGCTCTGACCTCGCGCACGGCTGTGCCGCGCGCAACGGGTCAGAACATTTTTGAATCGTCGCCAAAGGGCCGCACGTCCGTGCGGCCCTTTTCATTCCAGGCCGCGCTTCGTTTCATCCACCCCCCACCCGGTAGAAGATTACCGGATCCTTCTCCTGCATTCCCCACTTCCGGCCGGGCGCTCTGCCTCGCCGCACCCCCACCCCATGAAACCAATACTTCAAAAAACACCCCCTCACATTTCTATAGAAATTCGGGCGTTAGATAACCTCGCGCCTTATAAAACCGGTCTTCGCAAGAATGCCAGCGCCGTCCAGCGCATGGTCGACTCGATCCAGGCCTATGGCTTCAAGATCCCGTTGCTTGTGTCAGAAGACGGATCACTGATTGACGGCGATCTTCGATTGAAGGCCGCACGGAAGCTCGGCTACACGGAATTGCCTGTGATCGTCTGCCGCAACTGGACCGAAGAACAGGTGCGCGCCTTTCGGCTGCTCGTGAATCGCTCGGCCACCTGGGCCGAGTGGGATCTCGACGCCGTAGCGAACGAGATTGCAGAACTCAGCAAAACTGACTTCGATCTGCAGTTGACCGGCTTCGATGCCGCGGAGATCGAGGAGTTTCTTTCGCCGCTCCTCGATGAACAGACGCTCGACTCGGCTCCTCCGGCGCCTTCTGTCGCAACGAGCGTTCGCGGCGATCTCTGGATGTGCGGAAACCACCGCGTATTGTGCGGTGACTCGACCAGCGCAACCGATGTCGAGCGGTTGTGCGGAACATCCATTCCGGTGCTCATGGTCACCGATCCTCCTTACGGGGTCGGATACGACCCGCAGTGGCGCGAACAAGCTGGACTCGGTGTGCAACGGCAGACCGGGATCGTGCAGAACGATGACCGCGTCGATTGGGCCGAGGCCTTCGAGCTATTTCGAGGCGATGTCGCCTACGTCTGGCATGCGGGGCTCTATGCCGCGGAAGTAGCGGCGTCTTTGAAGCAGGCCGGCTTTAGCATCCGTTCTCAGATCATTTGGGCGAAACAGCACTTTGCGCTCAGCCGCGGCAACTATCACTGGCAGCACGAGCCGTGTTGGTACGCGGTGCGGCAGGGCCGCCCAGCGCACTGGTGCGGAGACCGCAAGCAATCCACGCTGTGGGAGGTATCGAATCTCAATCCCTTCGGAGGAAGCGATGAGTTCGCGACCGGGCATGGAACGCAGAAACCGGTCGAACTCATGTGCAGGCCGATACTCAATCACACCGCACGGGGCGAGATGGTCTATGATCCGTTTCTCGGATCGGGCTCGACGCTCGCGGCAGCTGAAGGCGAAGGCCGGATCTGCTATGGCCTCGAGATCGACCCGCTGTATGCCGACGTCATCGTCCTCAGGTGGCAGACCCTCACGAAGAAAGCAGCGATTCTCGAAGGCGATCGCCGCACATTCGATCAGATCCGGGCGGAGCGCCGCTCGGCTCGAGAAGCGGAGGTGCTCCTCAATGGCGCGGCCTAACTTCAAACCCACCGAAGAGAATCGAAACACCGTCAGGATGATGCTCAACCTCAATGCCTCGCAAGAGGAGATCGCCGTATTTCTCCGAATCGCACCCAAGACGCTCCGCAAGCATTTCCGGCGCGAGCTAGAGCTGGGACCCATCGAGGCGAACATCAAAGTAGGAAGGGCCCTGTTCCGTATGGCGGCCTCGGGCAACAATTTCCAGGCCACCAGATATTGGGACAGAACGCGGGGTTTCGGTCGCCCGAGACCCGGCGAGATGGGCAGCCCGCCCATGCCTCCGCCGCAGATCATCTTTCGCGAGGATGATCAGGCGACGCAGCAAGCTGCTGCAGGAGGACCCGTCCAATGAGCAGCGTGTATGACTCGCGTTCGAATACGCTCGAGATCCGATTGAAAGCGGCGTAGATGCGCGTGTTCCGATGCGAGAAGCGGTTTCGGGTTCTCGTAGCCGGGCGGCGCTTTGGCAAAACGTACCTCGCGTTGGCCGAGTTGCTGCGTGCGGCGTGCGGCGGCGAGCGCCTGGTCTGGTATCTCGGGCCCACATACAAACAAGCGAAGCGCATCGCCTGGAACCGCCTCAAACAACTGACCCGGCCTTATTGGAGATCGCTCCCGAGCGAAACCGATCTGGCGATCACGCTAGCCTGGGGCGGCGTGATCGCGCTGCGCGGGGCCGATCAGTACGACTGGCTGCGCGGCGACGGACTCGATTTCGTCGTTCTGGATGAATATGCCTCCATGCACCCGGCCTGCTGGACGGAGGTGATCCGGCCCGCCTTGAGCGATCGGGCGGGTGGTGCTTTATTCATTGGGACGCCGCAGGGCTTCAATCACTTCTATGAGCGTTACGACCGGGCTCAGACCGAGAGCGATTGGGCCGCCTTCCAGTTCACGACGGAACAGGGCGGGAATGTATCATCAGAAGAGCTGGCGAGCGCAGCGCGCGAGCTCGATGAGCGGTGTTACCGGCAGGAGTTTCAGGCGAGCTTCGAGCATCTCGGGCAAGGCCGTGTCTACTATGGATTCGACCGCACCCGGAATGTAGCCGAGTGCCGGTATCGTCCGGGCGTGCCCGTGATCTGGTCGGTAGATTTCAACGTGAATCCGATGTGCTCGGTCGTGGCGCAGCGGGTCGCCGACACGGTCTACGTGCTCGACGAGCTGGTTCTTCCAGACTCGAACACGCCCGCGGCCTGTGAGGAGTTCCTGCGCCGCACCCAGCCGTGGTGGTCGGATGCGGACGCGTTTGCGGTCCACGTGTACGGCGATGCGACGGGCGACAGCCGGACGTCCGCTGCGTCGCGCACCGATTGGCGGATCATCCGGGACTTCTTCCACGCGAAGAAGGCGGCTTGCGACGCATCGATTCGTGTGAGCTCCTCGAACCCGCCCGTGAAGGATCGCATCAACTGCGTGAACAGCCGGGTGTGCAACTCGTTCGGCGAGCGCCGCTTGTTCGTCGACCCGCGCTGCTGGCAACTGATCCGGGATTTCGAGCAGGTGTCGTGGAAGACGGATTGGAACGGCAACTCTCTGTTGCACCTCGATAAATCGGATCCAATGCGCACGCATGTGAGCGATGCGCTCGGCTATTACATCGCGCAGGAGTTCCCGATGCGCGGCCGAGTCGGCGAAATGCCCTATTCGCTGCTGCGAGGTGCCGTCTTTCGATAATCTGCCGCGATACCACTGGGCAAACGTTTTCGTTCCGCGGACGTCCGTTTGCCTAGCCCTCCCGGATGCTCGTTCGTTCGATGGGCGTCCGGGAATCGCCCATTCGGGTTGCTTGTGCGACCCTGCCGCACTTGTCGCTCGACGGAGACTGTGTGCTGACGGGGCGCTTCGCCGTACGACGGCTGGGGCGGCTCGCTCAAGCCGTAAAAGCGATAGGCGCGTTCTCCATTTCTCCGGAGGGTCCGGACAATACGGCCATGCTTTGCTCCCGTGCGGGAGAGAAAGCCCCGCACCGTATGGGCCTGCCAGCCGGTAGCAGCCTGGATCTCATCGAGTGTGGCTCCATCGGGCCGCTCGAGAAGCGTGCAGACCTGGGCCGCTTTCGAACCAGCGTGGAATCTCATGGCCGTGGCGTCCGCCGTTCGCATCCCGGATGGGCGCACGCGAGCGCGATGCTGCTCTGCATGGGGCTGGATCGCTCGCCAGATCCGTGCGACCGCGATATTGCGATTCTCGAACTTGTTTACTGGCCGCACGTGCGGCAGACGGTTCCAGATTTCGATCAGCCGCTGCATCGGCCAGGCGGCGGCCATGTCATGCAGCTCCTCTCGACTCGTGAACGCACGGCTGTCCTTCTCAGCCTCTCCGGGCAGATCATCCGTTATGGCGAGTATCTGATCCTCGTTTGTCACGCGAAATCGCATGTGGCTTCCGCTCGTTTCTGGTGCGGCGCACGGCGTGTGGACCGCACCGACTCCATCCATCCCTCACATCGAAAACAAAAGCAAGTCCGGACGTGAACGATTTAAAGACCTTGGGCGCCAAGCCCTTTCTCAGGCCGCTGAGTTGCTTTGCTCGCTCTCTCGGGCGCCGCGCTGGCATGGCAGGTATCACTCATGCCTGCTCCGATGTGGAACTTGCTTTCAACCGCCCGCATCAGGTTATGCTCAGCCATGCCCAAATACCCCAAAGTAGTGCCCATTACGGCGGCCAAGCCAAACACAAGAGAGCGGCCACGGAAAGCAATTGCATTCCCAGCCGACGCTCGACCGATGACCCACATGGTGGAGTGCCGCCAAAGCGCGACCCGCATTGACCTGCTGATTCTAGGACCGCGGCTCACGCCTGCCATTCGGCTGCACCACACAGCGGCGCCGGAACCCGTGGCATGATGCGCACGTGTTTTGAAGGTCTGGCGGAGCCGCAAGTGGTGAGGCTCGGATTGGGTAGTGTACAGAAGACCTGCGACCCGCCGTAAGCAATTTGCTTATCGAGGCTTCAGCAATGTTGAAGAAACGATGCAGCTGCGGGATCACGCGGATGAAGTCCATTGCTGCCAAGCATTGTTCCTGTACGAAAACGACACACAACGTAAACCGGAACACCCGTCGCCCCGGCGATGGTGTGGCAATGACGGGTTTTGAAGATTCGGCTTGACTGCCACATCCGATAGAGCCTAGCATGCACATGGCTCGTTGATTCGAAGCTGCGGAGCACGCGAAGCCCTCATCGAACGAATCGCCTAAACACCGCATAGCGTCACGGTCACGATGCTGGATGGCTACTCGACCGACGAGGATTCGATGAAGTCTTTGTGGCAATCGAAGCAGCCCAAAAGCGGTTTTGTAAGGCCACGTGACATCCACCAGATGCAGTTGAACCATTTGAAAAATATGGCGATGTTCCCATTTAGCCTCGACGAGTGGGAACCACTCATGATAAGAGTTCTCATGCACGGAATCGCCGATCACCGACAACGGCGTCAGATCTATCGGAGAAATTCAGTCGCCGCACCGGGACCCATTCGACCTTCTTCTCATGGCTCTCGAACAGAAACGTTTACATGGCGACCCTTGATCAAGACTTCTGCGCTGCTCATAGCACGAAGGCTTCCATGTCTTTGCGGATCGGGACATGCCGGAACAACTTCATCACGGTGGGTCGCTGAGTTGCTTTCGGTGCAATTCGTATCGCACGTTGCCTTTCGCATGCATTCCCGTCTGCAGTCCGGGGGCAACCGGCGCTCCGAGGGTTGCCGGAGGCGCTGGCCGCGACAGCATTACCGCTTGTCAGGAGAATCGGTATTCTGGAGTAGTACAGCAGCCATGAGCAGCGCGACCTTATCGGTATCGGTTGACGAGTATCTAAGCGGCTCGTTCAAACCCGTGTGTGAGTACATCGATGGGGTGCTCCGTCAGAAACCCATGCCAACGAAACTGCACGCCCTCATTCAATTTCTGTTGGTCACGGCTCTTCGCAGGCAAGGCTTCGAAGCTCTGGCCGAGGTGACTGTCCGGGTGAGCGGCACGAAATTTTTAATTCCTGACGTGATCGCCGATGTCCGGATCGAGGATCCTTATCCTACCCAGCCCGTCGCCCTATGCGTCGAAATTCTCTCCCCCGAGGACCGGCTGAGCGCGGCCTTTGCTAAATGCGAGGAATACCATGCATGGGGCGTTCCATATTGCTGGGTCCTTGACCCCGTGAAACAAACCGCCTGGGAATACCACGCCCACTGCGACCCGACCAGGATTGAGCGCGGGGCCACGCTTCGGGCCGGTGAACTGGCCACGTCTCTCGATGAAGCCTTCTCCGAGCAGCCAAAGTAAGCGCTGTGCTGCCGAGCACCGTTGAGCAAATGAGCGAGCGGAGTATACGGGTTTCGACTCACCACCTTGGTCTAACGAGAGATGAATGATGGCCTTCTGTGTTACGGCTTGGGATCACGCGACAGAGCTTCCATTTCTACGGGGAAGTGTTCCTGTACTAAACGTTCCACAAACTGGTCTGGGCACCTGTCGTTGGGCGATGGTGTGGCGATGACAGGTTTTTGAAGGTTCGGCTTGACTGCTCGCAGCGACAGAGCCTAGCATGCACATGGCTCGTGAACTTGAGCGGCAGCCCACGCGAACGCTCATCGAACGAATCGCTCTTAACACCGCACATGGAATCAACGTACGCCAGCAGAGTGTTCACCGGGAGCCGGGAAGAGGCGGATAGTTCGGCCGCCACATCGGCACAAGCTCCCACCGCTGTCACATTTGACCCATCCACCCACTCCTATAGCTTCCATGGGAGGCGCCTCATCTCGGTCACGCAGGTTATTCACGCGGCCGGGCTGATTCGTTCGGAATGGTATACGGAAGCCGCCAGGCAGCGCGGCCGCGCCGTGCACCTGGCGATCCATTTCGACGCGGAGCGGGACCTAGACGAGAGTTCCGTGTCGCCCCTCATCCGCCCTTATTTAGAGGCGGCCCGCAACTTTAAGCGGGACACCGGATTTGTGACCGAATTGACGGAAGCGCGCGTTTGGGCGATTGACCTGAGTTATGCCGGCACGCTGGATCACTTGGGGCTGATCGGGAAGAAACAGCGAGTCCTGGTGGATTGGAAAACCGGCGTGGTTCCGGAATGGGCTCGCCTGCAGACTGCAGGGTACGCGAACGGGTTTCCGAACGGCGCGGGATTCCTGCGCTATGCCGTGCAATTGAAGCCCGATGGCGCCTATAAGATCACGAGTTTCGAGCCGCAGGAGTTTCGGCGGGATTTCACAGATTTTCTAGCATGCGTGCGTGTCGCGCAGCTGCAGGAGGAGCAGAATGTCTAGCGCGGTAATGGCGATTCACCAGAGCGAACTCGAAACCCGTGCGTTGTCGGTGTCCGAGCGCGCGAAAACGATGGAGGTTCGTGATCAGGGGAGCTACGAGGAGACGGCGAGATTTTTGCTTGATGTGATCACGCCCATGATCGGCGAAGTACACGAGGCCTATGACTCGATCGTGAAGAAGAATTACGAAGCCTGGCAGGAGGCGTGCGCGAAACGGAAGAGTTATCTGGGGCCGCTCGAGCACATCAAAGCTGCGATAGGGGCCAAGATCGCGGCTTACGAGCGGGAACAGAGGGCAAGACAACAGCAGGCCGAGCGTCTGGCGTGGGAAGCCGCCGAACGGGCAACGGCAGAGATCGTTGAGCGCTCGATCGAATCGGCCGAAGCCCATGGTGCGACACCGGATGAGGTCCGGGCGATCGCCGAGCAACCGGCGGCATTGCGGAAGCCGGCGGTAGCCCCGACGATCCAGCGTGTCGAGGGCATCATTCGAAGGAGCGCGTATAAGGCAGAGGTGGTAAGCCTTCGCGAACTGGCGAGAGACGTGGCGGAAGGCAACTGCCCGGAAGCGTATCTCCGTCCGAATGAAACGGCCTTGAACGCCGCAGCGCGATCGCTGGGGCCGGAGTTGATGCGCTTCGTCCGAGGCGTTCGGGTGGTGGAGATCAATACCGTGGCGGCGAGGAAGAGATAACCGGCTGTGAGCGGAAACGGACAAGCACAAAACAAGGCTGCCACCACGCTAGGCGGTTTGAGTCAGCTGCTCGAAAAGTACAAGGATCAAATCGCTAATGCGCTGCCCAAACATCTGACCCCAGAGCGGATGATTCGCGCGGCGATCACGGCCGTTTCTCAAAACCGAAAACTTCTCGAGTGTAATGCCTTAACGATCTGCGGATCGGTCGTGCAGGCGAGCATCTTGGGACTTGAGCCATCGACTGTCCTGGGAGAGTGCTTTCTCGCGGGCTTCTGGAACAAGAAGGCCAACCACGGAAAAGGAGCCCGCGAGTGCCAGTTGATTCTCGGGCATCACGGAAAAATTAAGCTGGTTTCAAATACGGGCGAGCTGCTGGGTTTGAATGCCAAGCCGGTTCACGTGCATGACAAGTTCGAGTTTGATGATGGTCTCGAGCCGTTTGTCCGGCACAAGTATCATCACCTCGAGGATCGCGGCCCGGTGTACGGTTACTGGGCTGGCGCAGCGCTGAAGAGCGGCTTCAAGCGCATCGATTTCGCCCGGACCAAAGAAATCGAGCAGCACCGGGACCGGTTCGCCATGACTCGCGACAGAAACGATCAGATTTTTGGTGTCTGGATTGAGCACTTCGATGCCATGGCCTTGAAAACCATGATTCACCGCGTATGCAAGCTCTTGCCGAAGTCAGCCGAGGCTCAAACTGCGTGGCAATTGGACGGGCGCGCTGACGCAGGCTTGCCTCAGCAATTCAGTGTCGAAGTTCCAATTGAATTGCAGCAGACGGGTGCCTTTGACGATACTCCGGATCCGCCTCCCGACATTGCAGAGCCGAAGCGCCAGTCGGAGACGGAAGCAGTACCGAAGCCGCAAGCAGAACAAGGCGAATTGGTCAGCCAGTAAGAGGCTTGTCGTATCTGCCAGCTGCATCGACTCTCGTACCGCTGGCGCAATCACTTGATGCGCAAATGCGAAGTTCTTGGCCGATTCAGGCGCCAAGAGAGCGCCTTATTTTTGACCAAGCGAGCACTCGTGCTCCACAGCCGTTCCTGCGCGGGCGAGGCAGCGCGAATGGATATCCGCGGGTCCCGGTGTTGCTCGGGAGACGTTGCGAAGGGGTGTCCAAGCTTCGCGAATCGATGGGTGAGTCTTTGGGGCTGGAGCAACCAAGGATATCGATGCCAGTTGCCCACGCATACTGAAGAAGATCCAACAGTGGGAGATAAGGTTCGTATCTTTGGACGAGTTCGACCAAATCCGTCAAGAGCAAGTACGGTTGCGAATTAAGGACTGTGGACAGGAGCGAGCTTCCGGGGTAAGCAAGCAGACTTGCTGCAAGTGTACAGTAATTTGTACACTTGAGATATGAAAAGAGTAAATATCAGCGAGTTCCGCGAGCAATGCCTGCAGTCGTTGGGCGGTCTACCTGCTGGTGGCATTCTCATCACGAAACGAGGACGACCCCTGGCCAAAGTCACGTCCGTGCCCCGCTCATGTTCCGATCTCATTGGGAGTGTGAAGACCTAGCGCCTACCCCGCAAGACGATCTCTTTTCAACTGGAGTCACCTGGAATGCTGAATCTGGACACTCATATTCTGGTCAAGGCGCTCGAGGGAAAGGTCACGCAACACGAGCGAGCCGTTCTCACCGAAGATCCTGAATGCAGCATTTCGGCGATCGTGCTCTGGACATCATGAAGCTGAATCAGCTCGGTCGCCTTCGCTATAGCCTCGATCATGAAACCTCTCGCTGCAGCGCTGGATCAGGCGCATGTCTGGCCCATTACCCGCCAACAGTGCCTGAATCTGCATATTCTGGATTTTTATTCTGATCCTGCCGACGAAATCATTGCGGGTACTAGTTTGACGCACCAGATTCCCCTTCTGACCCGAGACTCCCGGATTCGAAAATCGAGAGCCGTGAAGTGCGTCTGAGGCGCGACTGTTCTCACTACGAGAATGCCGGTAAACCTGATCCAACTGGAAGGGGTGATTGAGCGCTGACAGCCCGGACTGCAGCCTGCGGTCCGAGAAGTCCTGCAGCTGTGCGTGGCAGCGTCGCTACGTGGATTTTCTGCAGAATGCCCGACCTCCAGCGCAGAAGCCCATAAAGATTGCCTGCGGGAACTGGGCTGAGCCTTTGGCTAGAGGGACGCCCAAGAGGCACGCCAGGATCTTTCGGCGTGGTTGCTGAAGTGGGGCAAGCGCTACGCCAAGCTGTGCGCCTGGGTGGAAGAAAACATCGAAGAAACGTTCAGCTTCTACCGCTTGCCGCGACAGCATCACAAGAACCTGAAGTCGACTATCATGCTTGAGCGTTTGATGGAAGAATTGAAACGGCGCACGTTGGTGGTGCGCATCTTTCCCAACGCGGCCGCCTGTTTACGGCTCGTGCGTGCGCTGGCCGCCGAGATCCACGAGAACTTCCATGAGCAGGATCCCGAAGTCAAGGACTTTTGCATGGCGCAGCACAGCCTGCCATTTCCTCTTCTAAGGAATGCTGTCGCATCGCGGCCGGGTCCAGTAAAGGTCGCGCTAAGCGCGCCGATGGGGAACCTTGGCGGGTGGCAGCGATGGAGTAAGTTCTGGGTGGGTGGAAGGAATGGCAGCCAACGTCCAAGTTGTGATGCGCTTTCGGTGCTCGTACTCTTTCCTAACTTCCATCCGCGCTTTAGCCGGCAATGTTTGCCTTGCGCCCGTTAGGTTCCGATTCAATCGAGCCGGTGCTGCTTACTAGATCACGGTCTTCACTGAGACCCGTTTTCATGCCGCAGTCACCGAGGAAACACGGATTCGCACATTCATCTGGGCTAATAACTCGCCATCTCTCGGGTCTAAATCGGCTATGCTGCTTCGGCTACACCGTAGAACGGTTCATAGTTCCGCTGTGTAACCCACAATCGATGGAGGAGCGCAGCCAGTTTTCGCGCGACCGCAACAATGGCTTTACGCTTGGACCCCTTCCCGCCTCGGTAGGCTAGTTTAAGTCCCCACTGCCTGAGTGCACTGTCAGGCCCAAATGGTCCCAAAACATGTTGAGCGCACTCTACAAGCAGTGTTCTAAGATAGCCATTCCCGGCCTTTGTGATCCCAAGGCCAGGATCCCTTTCCCCTGACTGGCTTCGCTTCGGTTGTAGCCCCAGATAACAAGCGACATCCCGGCTCTTGTTGAAGCGCTCCTTGTCTCCGACCGTAAGGACAAACGTTACTGCGGTTAGATTGCCTACGCCGGGGACCGATAACAGCGGCGACATCTCGTGCCCTTTTGCTTCGGCCGCCGCTTCGACCTGTTTCCGGTAATGATTAATCTGATCCGTCAACTGTTCGACCTGGGAGATGACAGGAAGGAGCACCGGTTTCAGAGCTTCCGGTAACTGCTCTCGGCAGGTTGTTGCGAACGCTTTGCTCGTACACTTCGGCAAACCGTACCCCAGTGGCTTGGCGATTCCGCGCGCTGTATTTATCAACAATGTTCGGGCTCGAACGAGAGCAGCTCTGGCCCGGATGACGCTGAGTTCGAGCTGTGACTCGGTGGAGCGATGCTGGATCGGGCAAAGGATCGAGGGGTCCACTCGAGCATAGCGAGCCAGCTTTACATTCTGATCGCTCTTGCGATTACTTCCGCTGATGGCCGCCAGTTCCCGAACGTTCGCGACTATAACCTCATGACCGAGCTCGGTGAGTAAGGCACTCACCCACAACGAGTGGGTTTTGGTTTCGAGCGCAATGCGCGCTCGAGGAACACCAGAGAAACGGGTCCTAAGAGCTTCTTGTGTCAGTTTCAACCCTCCTTCATCGACGATTTCGCCTTCCTGGTCCAACGCACATAGCTGAGCCCAACGATCGCCTAGATCGAGTCCGATCGTGAGTTCGACGGCTAGTACTTTCTGCTTGCTTTTCGATGTGTTAGGCATGAGTGTAGCTCCTTTCTGAAATCACGCGCTGTGGTATCAACGGCACGGGATCCTGCTCATCCTATCTGGATCGAAGCAATGCAATCCTGAACATGGATCCACTGCGAGAACAGAAGAAAGAAGCTCTACGAAAGCTGGAAGATGCGGCGTGACGGTTCTACCGGACTGACCAGGGCAAGGCGCTCAGCTGCCACCCTTGCCCTGGACCTATCCCGGCTAACAGAAGGCCTAGAATGCTCCACATCCAATTTGCTGAACTTGACACACACAACTTCCAAGAGGCGCGTCAGGACGTACCGGATCGGTCAAGCTCGCGCTCATCGCTGTACTAGCTGCGGTCGGAAATGGAACTCGATCGTATGAGTGCCGGCTCTCCCACCTAGCTTCGCTTAGCTCGAAGTCCACTGTTTGGCGCGGCCAGTGCGGCGTTCTCGAGACCCCCGTTGTTCATCGATCCCTGGATTCATCGCGCCTGGGTTGACCACGCGCGCTTCGGGTGAGGAACCCCGCGGTATCGACCCTGACTTCCCCATCGACGTCCGTCGATCCTGCGAGTGACCGCTCGAATATGCCTCGTATCAAGACATCACCAGTTTGAGGGGCTGGCTGGATCTATTGCTGATCACGATTTCGCACTACGCCCTTCATCGCTTTAAGTTGAGCGGAGCTAATCGAACGTTTCCTGGAATGTAGGTTCTGGTCAGCTTTGCGCAGTTCCGGTTTACTACGGAGCTAGAATCTGTTATGTCATGCTTACAATAAATTTGTAAACAAACCTTTGTAAAGGTATTTGAACGGCCCGCCTTTAAGTACTAACCCTAAAACCAGCCCTAACCTCATCGAGGTCCTAATGCTTGCGAGTGTGTTGAGCGCCCCCTTTGACCCAAGCGCGAGCACACCGTACTTATTGTTTCATATCCGCCGTGATGCAGCATGCCAGCGATGGTCGGGGCACAAACTGAACCAGGGCGGCACACGTCACCTTGCTCTGAGAAGTTACAATCAGCTGCGCGCAAACGATTAGCATTTGCCAGATACTGGCCCGCTTCTTCCAAGCATCGGCGCAGATAACAACCCGCACTGGCTAATCCAGAAATGGAGATAGCGATCGTGCTCCGCAGTATTCTTACCGGAATCTGAGGCTACTAGTTGGATACGGCGCTGCAAAGAATCATCCTTTAACGAAGATCGAAGACAGGCGTACAAACCTCCACTGGGCAATAAGGTCCTTTCAGCTTCCCTATCCGCATTACGTTCATATCGTCTGTCAAATATAGTTCAGCAAAAGCTAATCCGCTTATAGAATCAAAAGTTTGCATCACGCCACAAGCGAAACCTTTCAGCGCGTAGATAAAACGTGGCCAATTGTCTTTGACTTTTTTTGCCTCCCCTTTGAATTTGTGTAAGAGAAGTTACGGTCTGATCCTACTGCATTTTTGAACTCGGAACGTGTCGTCATCAACTGACATCGAAGCCCGCGGATGAAAGGTAAGTCTAGCGGCCTACGAACGGCGGAACAACCATAATGAAAAAAGATGTTATGACGTCTGGAACAGGTTTCGTAGGTTGCTGCCGTTACAGGCTTCGAGAGTACATTGCTCAAGGGATTTAGATGCTTAACCTTCCTTTAGATGTTATATCCAACGCGCTATTCGGAGATATTGTTTCACTCCGAAAGAGTTGCACATATTCGGGCGCTGCCTTTTTGTGCGCTGATACAGAGCGTGCTGTGCCTCCAGTTACCGGGCTAGAACCACTTCGTGGCATTGAATGTCATACGATGAGCGCGGCATGAAGCTGAGTGCAGGGAAACCAAAGTATGCGACTGCTGCACGCGCATGCGTATTTCAAGCGTGGAATATACCTCCATTGGGGGAAACAAGCACAATCGGCACCTGGAAAATGGATTCCGGAACTGCGGTTCCAAAGGCTTCAAATACCATCACAACCGAAGCCACGCCTGTGATCTCCGGCGGCACGGCTTTCATCTCGAAATCTGAGTGGATGGGCAATGGCGGTTGCAAAAATGACATTCTCGAGTTTCACCTTGAGCGCATATTTGGGGTTAGACAAGCAAGTCTACTCTGGCAATACCGACTAATACACATAATTTACGTGGGGAAGATGCACCTATGCTAAAAGCTTTTGCGGTAATGACGATTCTGCCTGTTCTGATGGCTTCCGGCGGGCCGCCACCTGTCAGATCTATTGGGGTTCTGTTCGATGGGGACAGTTCTGCTATCGTCTCGGGCAAGACTGTGTATTTTGCCGTTCCATTTGGCTGCACCATTCAAGGCTGGGACATGACGATCGACGCCGGGGCCGCAAGCATCGATATCTGGAAACGAGGTAACGACTCGTCGAATCCGACATACCTGAACAGCATCACCGCATCGAATACTCCGGCGATTACGCAGGGATATCACGTTCATTCAACAAACCTCGCCGGTTGGAGTACTTCAGTATCTCCATACGATGACTTTGGCTTCTATCTTAAATTTGCGTCCGGCGGAGTTACACAAGCGAGTCTCGTTTTGCAGTGTCAATAACCGATCTATTCTTGCCAAGCACATCAAAAAAGGTACAGAGACTCTTGACTAAATTACTTACACTCATTCTTCTCGCTTCCGGACTGGCGTTCGCTCAAGACCCTGGCATGCACTGGTTCGGCTATACGTTTTATAGTTCGGACGGCACACCCCTCAGCGCCGGTGAAGTCGCGTACGTGCCGGTACCTAGAGGATGCACTCTACTTCACAGTTGGGATCTTCTTATCAATCAGCCGGGAACCGCTCGAGTTGATGTATGGAGAACTGCTTACCCGTTTTTCCCAACTTCAGCTAATAACATCACAGGGGGATCTTCCCCGGTCGTGAATTCGGGTAAGCACACTTACTCGACTAATCTATCTGCGTGGAAGACCACAATCGCCGCGCATGATGTATTTGCTTTTTATCTCGCCTACATCACGGGGGGGGCGACGCAAGCAACGGTGGTACTCGCGTGCCAGTGAAACGACTGTTTGTCCTTTGCGGGTTGGCGGTGAGCACTTGCCTCGGACAAACTACACTTACCAGCACCCTGACTCTTACTTCGACCAATAACGGTCAGACCTTTGATAATTACCGGATTTCGACGACCAGCGGCCCTTGTGTAAAGATGACGGGCGTGAGTAATGTCACGATCTCTAATTCAAATATTGGTCCTTGCGGCCAGGATAATTCCGATGCCGACTCCAATGGTATCGAGATTATTGACGGTACCGGAAACAACATCTACGACAGTTATATCCACGTCGAGAATCGAGCCTTGACGAACAGCTTTAGCTCGACTGCCAGCCACGCCGGAGTTGAGGGGAAAGCTACAGCGAACTTGACGATTCAGGGCAATGTGGTTTGTTACGGCAGCGCCAACGTTAGGGCCACAGACTGGGGTGGAATAGCATCAACCGGATGGACGGTCAACGGCAACTATCTCTGCAACCCCCGTGGGTACGACGGCAGCGGCAATAACTTTCAGGCTGCAAGATCGTACGGCATGACTGTGACCAACAATTATGCGTACAGTTGCGTTATAGGTGGGAGTGGTAATCAGATCATTTGTCCTACGTCCCCAGCTTACCTATTTACGGAGAACCAGGAAGATTCGATTAATTTCTACTACGCCAGCGTGCCCCCATCTTCCGCCGGGACCATTTCTGGAAATTATGTGGTAGGCGGCACCAGCTTGTCCGGCACTGGAATCATTACCGATCAATATGCCAACGGCGAATCTATCCAAAGCAACACCGTAGTCAATGCAGGCCAGGTAGGAATTATGGTCGCAGACGGCGTAGGCGTCACCGTGAACGCGAATAAAGTTTGGATGGACAATGCTTATCGCTCGACAAACACGGGGATCGCCGTTGATGAGCAATATGGCCACACATGCTCTGGCGACAAGATTACTAATAACATTGCCCGCCAAATCGGCGGATCGAACGGCAGCGATATCTGGATCGGAACAGCTAGCTGCGTTTCTACCAGCACCGGAAATGTCACGGGAACAGCAGCAGAGACAGTACTAGGTCTCAGCGGATCGGCTACTTGGGCTATGATTCAAACCAAGCTTGTCCCTCCTCTGATTCCTCCTGTGCCGAAGAACTGCACTGTCAACTCCCCATACACGACGCAGACCAGCTTGCCGCGCTGTGGTAGCGCGATTACTGCTCCTCCCTCGATTTCTTCCTTTGCGGCGAGTGCGTCTTCCATTAATCTGGGTCAGTCGAGTACGCTCTCCTGGGTGGCGAGCGGCGCCACCTTGCTGTCGATCAATCAGGGGGTGGGAACCGTAGCGGGCACGAATTCAAAAATCGTCAGTCCCACTACTACGACGGTCTACACCTTGACTGCCACAAACTCCTCGGGCTCCATCTCGCGATCCGTCACGGTGACCGTAGTTCAACCACCGACCATATCGAGTTTCACGGCAACCCCAAGCACGATCACAGCGGGTGGATCAAGCGCTCTTTCCTGGACAACAACCGGCGCAATCAGTCTTTCGATTGACCAGGGAATTGGAACTGTCACGGGGCTCATCTCAACGTCTGTCAGCCCCACGACAACTACCGTCTACACGCTTACGGCTTCCAATACCGCTGGTTCTGCTGTGGCCACGGCAACCGTAACCGCTTCGACCGCCAGTAAAGTGGGGGCGTCGCTCATCCTGCATTAGCTCGTTTGTCGTTTCCCCTGCGGGCCGCAGCCATAAGCGCATCTTTAGACGCCGAACTCTCGGTCGACGTCCAAAGTTTTGTTGCTCTTCGCTGTCCGCCGGTTGCCGCGGAGAAAGGACCGGATTATACCTGGTTGTGAATGGAACGGCATCATACCTGCGTGACTTTAAACGGACATCGTGATTCATTCCCATCCGGGGAAGTACGCCTGCGGACCCAATGGCCTTTAATACCAGCCAAAATGCCTGCTTCGAACGTAAGAGCCGATTAGTTGTTTCACTGCGTTTAATATAATATGTTCTTGGTATTATCTTCGGTGCAATTCCCGGGAATTGAGGCCAAATAAACCTATTCCAAAGTAACCCATCGAAAGATAGGGTTCGTCCGAGGTCTAGTACTAAGCGTGATGAATAAGGGATAAGCGCTGATCGTAGAAGTACTTACGCCAGGTAGAACCAAAGTAAACGAAAGTTGACCGGGGAGCGCGGTTTCCCAGAGAATTAGATTTCCATTTGCGACGGCAGGGTGCACCATCTGGAGTTACAAGGGGTTTGACCTGACCGATATTCGCCTCAACAGGGCGGAGCTGTTGCTACCGTGGTGACGGCCTGGCGCCAACCGTTTGATCGATGAATACTATTAAACATCTGCCGTGGTTTGCTCTCTATGTCAAACCCAGACACGAAAAGAATGTGGCTCTCATACTCCAAGCGAAGGGGTATGAAGCCTTTCTCCCGACGTATTGCCACCGAGTGAAATATAACAAGAGCTTCGAGCTGCCGCTATTCCCTAGTTATGTATTCTGCCGCATTGAGCTCTCGAACCGGCTGCCCGTGATGATGACTCCGGGTATCTTCTCTATCGTGGGTAACGGACCTGAACCGGAGCCCATTTCCGAAAACGAGGTTCAAGGAGTCAGGCGCATGCTTGAGTCGGGATTCATGCCTATACCCTGGCCTTATGTTTTACCCGGACAGGAGGTTACTCTGGAGTCCGGTCCACTACGAGGTGTTCAGGGCGTGGTCGTCGACGCAAGTGACGGGAGGTGGCTTGTCGTTTCGGTCAATCTGCTTCGGCGCTCTGTCGGTGTAAAAGTAGAACGTGAGTTTCTTTCCGTCAAAACTTCCTCGGCAAGCAGCGCAAAATTCAGAACACCCCATTTATCAGGCAAGACTTCACACGGCTAAACTGACGGTGTTTGCACTTTCAGCTTCCTGGCGTTGATGGGTACACCGCCCGGAATCGCCGCCGACACCGGTGCTTTCCCGTCTGCAAGCCATTGCGCGAAGTGAAGCGGGCCAATTGCTTCGGTTGACGTCCCGCTGATGTGTTCCGGGAGCTTCTGGGCGAAACAACGACCAGCTATTTGCAAATCGGAGCCGTTCGAATCAATCAACGCATGCTCTAGCACTTAATTGCCCACCCGTGTATACGGGACTATACACCTCCATATGTTTGTAAACGGTTATCGACACGCTAAACGGGTCGTGGCTCCTGAGCTTATGCATTCTACGTAGCTTCCCGCTTGGCGTTGAAATTGCCTCTACCGGGCTGTCGTTACATAACCGTCGCTCGGCAGGTCGAGTGAGGGGTTCTGCAAATCTGGCCGTGCTTGGAAAAGCGGATTCCTCGAAATTTCTAAGTGTTTGCGCCGTAAGAGGGCGGAGCTGCTTCTACAGAGGGCCCTCAAACGGCGGAGACTCGATCGAAGCCGTTGCTACCCGCGTGTCCAGGGACAAACACATCGAAGCAGTCTTTCCGGTCCTTCCAAAGCAGAGCGATGCCACTCGGAGTGGTTTGAGCACCCTGGAAAGCGAATCTCGCTTCGCGCTTCAATAACATTCTCAAACGCGGATACGCGTTCACAAAGTTTTCCAGTTTCGTGATTGGGCATCGAAACGATAAAGATCGATGCCAAGACACAGGAGTATCAAGCGTCGGAATGAGTGCTACTGCAGACCGTGTATTTGCCTTTCCCGATATCAAACGGCGCTCGTTTGCAACCGCGTTGCTGGTACTAAGCGATGCGGTTGCACTCGAGATAGCCATGTTCTTAGGCTGTTTGACTCGTATTGCATTCAACCCGTGGCTGCCGATTACTATCGGAACACCGCAATTCGCTGGGGTTGCCTTGGGCGTGCTCATACTCCCACTCGCTTACTACTGCATGGGCGTGTATCCGGGTTACGCCATGAACCCGGTCCAACTGCTACGGAGCCGTGTGCTCGCAACGTTGTTTGTTTTTTCGGTGCTGCTCGCATGGAATTACACTTTTGAGCATCGGGAGTGGTCACGGGGCGTCATATTGAGCACGATGATCTTCGCTCTGATTGTGCCTCCGCTGGTTCAGTCGCTATTTCGCAAGTTATTGATGAGGAGCGGCGTCGGCGCCGCCCCGGTTCTCGTTTTGGGAGCCGGTAAGACTGGTAGGCTCGTAATCAGTAAGTTGCAGAATAACTCAGATCTTGGTTTACTGCCGGTCGCGGTTCTTGACAATGATTCCCGAAAATGGGGCTCGAAAATCGGGGAAGTTCCCGTAGCTGGACCGCTCTCGCTTGCCGACAATTTCAAAGGCCAAGTGAAACTTGTGATTGTCGCAATGCCGAAAATGAATCGTCGGCGGTTACTGGAGTTGGTCCACCAGCTTTCCTTCCCGAGCGTCATCGTTATACCGGATCTTACCGGTGTGCAGACTCTCTGGACGACTTCTCGGGATTTGGGCGGGGTACTGGGTTTGGA
Source organism: Bryobacteraceae bacterium (assembly GCA_051003475.1). GTDB lineage: Bacteria > Acidobacteriota > Terriglobia > Bryobacterales > Bryobacteraceae > Bog-105. The sequence goes on along the minus strand of JBPCLH010000067.1, from coordinate 29,237 downwards.
ACTGAGGAAGAGTCTTCTTCTTGCAAAGAACCGTATCATCAAGCGAACTCTCGATTATTGCCTTTCAATTCCGTTGTTCGTCTGTAGTCTGCCGCTTTTAGCCATCATCGTGATCTGGATCAAAATCGCTAGTCCGGGTCCGGCCTTCTTTTGTCAACCACGCGAAGGGGCGAATGGGAAACGTATCACGATTTGGAAGTTGCGAACAATGTACCCTGATGCCGAACTGCTTTTGCGCGATCACCTTGCAGCTAATCCCACTCAGAAAGCGATATGGTTTCGTCACTTCAAGCTAAAGAAAGACCCCAGGGTGTTGCCGGGTATCGGAGCGTTCTTGCGAGCATCGAGCCTTGATGAACTGCCACAACTTTGGAATGTACTGGTAGGCGAGATGAGCCTAGTCGGACCACGGCCATTTCCGTATTATCATCTAGACGGTTTCTCCGAAGCATTCCGAAGGTTGAGGCGAAGCGTAACTCCGGGCCTAACGGGCTTATGGCAAGTTTCCGATCGCAGCAATGCAGATATCACTGTACAGGAGGCGCAGGATACCTACTATATCCGGAACTGGTCCACCTGGCTTGACATTTACATCCTTATTCGTACGGTTCAGGCTGTAATCATACCGAGGGGAGCGTGTTGAGCGTTTTCACCATGCGCTTCAATTGATTGTGATAGCACGCCGACCCAAGTTCGTCATCTGGAAGATGCTTTCTTCAATGAAGCCCTCTGTTGCACGCTACCGGCAGAGTACGCTGGCACGAAATACCGCTTGGATGTTCCTTGGGCAGGGGCTTCGTCTCATAATCCAGGCGGGATACTTCGTCATAATCGCCAGGAGTCTAGGGCCGGAGCAGTACGGCTCATTTGTTGCAGTCACAGCTTTGGTGGCCATTTTTGCTCCATTTGTTGGAATTGGAAGCGATAAGTTGCTGATTAAAAACGTGGCGCGAGACGTTTCACTGCTGGATGAGTGTTTCGGCAACGGCGTCGTCATGACCATAACAAGCGGGCTAGCGGCTGGGGCAATTATTCTGAACATCGCACGTTACACTTTACCGTCATCAGTCGCGATGACAATCGTGGTCATGGTCGCGTTCTCGGATCTCGTGTGCTCCCGGCTGCTTGATCTGGCTGCAGGCGCGTTTCAGTCGCTCGAATTGCTGGGGCGTACCGCCATGCTAAACGTGCTGCTTAGCGCAACTCGGTTAGCCGGCATAGCCGCTCTGGTAGCTGTGACACATCACGCATCAGCGCTCTCGTGGTCTGTTGTATACGCGGCGACGACGGCGGTTGCCATGGTTACCTCGCTTGTTTTTGTGAGAACCGTGGTGACTTCTTTCAAACTTTCACCGGGACGGATCAAGTGCGAGATAGTACAGGGGCTGTACTTTTCAGGTGGGCAATCTGCACAGAGCATATACAATGACGTAGACAAGACAATGCTCGCCCGCTTGGCGACTTTGGATGCCAACGGTATCTATGCGGCCGCCTACCGGCTGATTGATGTTGCGTTCGTTCCAGTGCGATCCCTGCTTTTTGCTGCATATCCTGGTTTCTTTCGGTACGGCGAGGGAAATTTAGAAGACACGTATAGGTATGCCCGGCGGCTGTTGCGATGGCCGCTTATCTTTAGTTCCGTGAGTTTCGTCGCACTGTTCGTCTTCGCTCCCATCGTGCCTGCCATCCTTGGGTCGCAGTACATACGCACAGTGGAAGCGCTGCGCTGGCTGTCTCCTTTGCCCTTGCTCAAGACTGCACATTATTTTTTCGCCGACGCGCTTACGGGTGCGGGCTATCAGGGCTTGCGCATGACCATTCAGATCATCGTGGCGCTGTTCAACGTCCTCTTGAATCTTTGGATCATTCCCGCTTATTCGTGGCGAGGAGCAGCCTGGTCGAGCTTGGCATCGGATGCCCTGCTGCTTGTGTCGCTCTGGCTGGTGATCGCGGCGCTCAGGCGAAGAAAGACTAACCGCGTCGCTACCTTCGAAGGCGTTCTGTCCCCGCAGCGCTATTGAGAATCACCGCAGCCAAATGCAAACCGAGATCTGTTACGTGCGACGAGTGAAAGCAATGCGCAGAGTGATCGAGCTGCTTCGGCGTGCATCAGTGATTGCCGTGAGTCTGCTTGCTGTTTTAGGGATGGCTATGCCGCCCAAGCAACTGATTCCGCCACAGCAAATCGTCCCGGAAACGGATTTCGGTATGCAGATCCACGGAATTGAGATTCCCAGGCCGAACACCGGGAAAGTAACTCCATGGCCAAGCGTCCGCTTCGCCGCCTGGCGGTTACATGACGCGGGGGTCACCTGGCGAGACCTTGAACCGAAAAAGGGCGAGTTCCAATTCGCACGGCTGGATAGATACGTTGCGCTCGCTGAGCAGAAGCATGTGGCGGTGTTACTGCCCCTCGTGAGCACGCCGGCGTGGGCATCCTCGCGGCCTCATGAGGATCTTCGTAATACTCCGAAAGGCAGCGCTGCCGAACCACTACAAGCGGAAGACTGGCGCAACTTCGTTCGCACCGTTGTTGAGCGCTATCGGGGGAGGATCGAAGCTTACGAGATCTGGAACGAGCCAAACGTAAGAATGTTTTGGACAGGCAGTGTCGACCAACTTGTAGCTCTCACTCGCGACGCTTATCGAATCATCAAAGGAATTGACGCTGCGGCGCTGGTGGTACTACCCTCGGCGACTACCGAAACGGGTCCGCAGTATCTCGATGCATTCTTAAGGAGGGGCGGGGCTCAGTACGGAGATGTAGTCGGCTATCACTTCTACGTGCACGCAAATCCGCCCGAGGCTATGGCCGCTGTCGCCGAGCGTGTGAAAAGTGTCTTGCGCGCAAACAACGTCAACAAATCTATCTGGAACACTGAGGCGGGCTGGGATCAACCTAGGCCATTTCCCTCAGACGAATTAGCCGCGGCATACGTGGCGAGAAGCTATCTTTTGCTCTGGGCTTCAGGTGTTACCAGGTCTTACTGGTATGCCTGGGACAATCATGGCTGGGTTTCGCTTGAGATGACTGAATCGGACAATGTGACGCTTAAGCCCGCGGCTAAGGCGTATGCGACCATTGAACACTGGCTTACCGGCGCAGCAATGCGATCATGCAAATCGGACGCTGCCGGCAACTGGGTCTGCGAACTGGAACGGGACAGAACCCGGGAATGGATCATTTGGAATTCCGAGAGGCAGGGGCAGTTTTCGATTCCGGCGGATTGGCGCATAACACACACCGTCTCGCTACTTGGACCGGAGCAGCGCGTCGGTGGCATGGTACAGATCGGCCCCTGTCCGATGCTGCTCGAACCTAGTTAGGCGCTGGACGCCTGAGCCCAACTCAACCTGTTGTCCGCTTCAAAGCACAATTCGGACTTCTAACACGAAGCCCATTTGCCCGGAACGCAGTGTGGAGTTCGCTTGGCCAGGTGATTCGCCTGCCGGTTCAGGCGGCGTACTTCGTAACTGATTGCTCGTGCCCTGGGTACAAGAGAATCAAAAAAGGATGATAGTGCCTTCCAAGCCTGTGTGCTGAGAGATTTAACCGAAAAGTATAGAATTCACACCTCCATTCTGTTCGGTCGAGCTATGATAGCATGCGGTTAGGTATCTGCATAGGCACGTTCAGACGACGTGAACTCCTGCGACAGTTGTTGGTCGGCGTTTCGGAGCTGACCTTCCAGAAAATGCCAGCACCGGATATCAGCGTCATCGTGGTGGATAACGAGAGCTCTAGAACCGCAGAAGAGATCTGTGGGTCGGTGAAACTCCCATGGCCGATAAAATATGTTGTAGAATCACAACGGGGAATCGCACATGTAAGAAATCGTGCGATGCTCGAAGCAGGAAATGTAGATTTCATTGCTTTCATTGATGACGATGAAGTGCCTACGCCGTTGTGGCTGGATGAGTTGTTGTGGACTCAAGCCGAGTTCGCGGCAGACGTTGTTTCTGGACCGGTTCTGCCGGCGTTTACGCCCGACGTACCAAAATGGATCCGGACCGGAGGATTATTTCGTAGACCGATATTCCCAGTCGGCTATCTCATGGAGAGGTGCTCCACTAATAACGTACTAATCCGAAACGAAGTATTTTCTCGGATACCCTCCTTCGATCAAAAATTCGAGTTAACTGGTGCGGACGATACGCACTTTTTTTTGCGAGTCCGCCAGGCTGGCTACAGGATCATCTGGTCAAGAGAGGCGGTTGTTAATGAGGTGATTTCGACGCAGCGCGCGAATGTCGGGTGGATTCTGCGTCGAGCATACCGGGAAGGCAACGGCTGGGTCCTTTGCGAGTTGTCCTTAGACAAACGAATCTCGACTCGGACACGTCGATTTTTGAAAGCATTCGCGAGGATCTTCCAAGGCATCGCATGCTGTTTGGTCTCGTTATTTGTTGGCAGGGCGGCCATAGTTAGAGCTCTTTCCAGGGTATTTTTAGGCGTCGGCATGCTCGTAGGACTAGTCGGCCATAAGTATCAAGCATACCGAACCGCCGGCACGGACATCGTCTATCCACCCCCCAAAGGAATAGCCGGCCAGCCGTAAGATGCGTTAGGCGGACCAGTTTTCATCTAGCCAACTGGTCTTTATCAGTGACGCATCTGTCACAAGTGTTTCCGGAACAGCTCCCGGTCGGGGAATGAGGTTGTAAGGTCGAGATTGTATGGCGAGTCTTACGGGAGCGATAACGATCTGTGTCACTACTTACCGACGGCCAGAGCTGTTGACCCACTTGCTGATCTCGCTCGTGACGGTGACCGTTCCGCCGGAGACCGGTCTGAAAATTGAAGTTCTGGTCATTGACAATGATGGCTGGGAGTCGGGGCGAGCTGTGACCGAGCACGTAAGGCTGCCCTGGAAGTTGCGATACGCCGTCGAACCCAGGCGAGGTATTGCGCAGGCTCGAAATGCTGCGGTTCAATACGCAGGGTCGACTGACTTCATTGCATTCGTCGATGACGATGAGATTGTGGAACCCCAATGGCTGAGACAGCTGATTCGTACGGCCGAAACCTTTAATGCCGACATCGTAGCGGGTCCGGTTCTGCCGAAGTTCAGTGATGGCGTGCCACGGTGGTTCGTTCAGGGCGGGTTTGCTGATCGCCCGAGATATGCAACCGGTAGCATCCCGAAGGCCCTCGGAACCGGAAATGTGCTAATACGCAGAGGCGTGTTCCGCGAGATCGGTGTATTCGACGAGCGATTCGGGAGTACCGGAGGCGAGGACACAGATTTCTTCCGCCGTGCGCGGAACGCGGGATGCAAAATTGTGTGGTGCGACGAGGCGCTGGCTCACGAGCATATCGGAACTGATCGCGGAAACCTGCGGTCTCTCTTACGCCGTGAATATCACGATGCGAGCTTGACAGCCCGGATAGAAATGGCGAGTAGCCCGGGCATTATCACTTGCGCGCATCGAAGTCTCAAGGGAGCGGTCCGGACTGTGCAGGGCGTTTTGGCTCTACCGCTCGCGCTTTTACTAGGCAGGCTCCAAGCGGTACGAGCACTCCAACGAATTTGTGTGGGCGCGGGCATGCTCGGGGGGTTGATGCATCTGTGCTACGAGCCGTACCGGAGTGCAAGTCCGTTGAGTGCAGGTAGGCTATGAGGAGTTTGATCATCGTAGCCGTCCTGTTGCTGTCTTCAGGCGCTTTTCTGAACTTTTGGGTTAGCGACGCTACTGCCTTGGAAACGACGCTGAAGGGTGATACGACGCTTCAATGGATGTGGGCAGCGGTGGACGCTGTTGTCCTCATCGTCTGCCTGATGAACATCCGTGAAGTGATAGGCGCAGCAAGGAGGCAAGTACCTCTCCTCCTGTTTGTGGTTTGGGCGATGCTGTCTCTTGTCTGGTCGCAAAATCCTCAGTTGACGCTTCGGCGAGATTTGGGTCTGATCTGCACGACTGCATTCGGCATTTATCTTGGTATCCGATTCGAGCTGAAGGCGCTTTTGCGGCTGCTCGCGTTTACTTTGGCGCTCGCCATTGTCGGCAGCATCGTAGCTGCTGTTCTATTTCCTGCAGCGGGTCTGATGTCGGGAGCGTTGTTAGGCGCTTGGCGCGGCATCTACATTCACAAGAACACGATGGCACGCATCATGGGGCTGGCGTTCGTAACCTTCTCCTGCCTGACGCTAGATTCGAAGCGTAACCGCTGGGTGTACAGCGGTTTCTTGCTGGGTGCTTTTGGGCTGATTGTTCTATCGCGGTCGATCACGGCGATCCTTGTGACTCTGATTACGTGTGCGGTAGGGCTTTGGCGGCGGCGACAGCTGCGCCGGGCCGAATCGGTTGCATTTTTTGCCGTTGTATTGCTCGCTGGGGTATCAGTCTCTGCCGTACTGGAAGGGAATACCGATGCGCTGTTTCAGTTTATCGGCCGGAGTAGCACGCTCAGTGGTCGGACATACCTGTGGCAGTTGTCCTTTGAAGCCGTGGCGCAACGGCCCTTTCTGGGCTCCGGATGGGACGTATTCTGGGGCACATCGGAGGGAGATAGAATTCGGGCTCTAATCGGTTGGGATGCACCTCATGCTCACAACGCCTTCCTCGACTTATCGCTGAATGTCGGCATTATAGGGCTGGGGCTGTTCCTGGTCGGACTCTTCGGCTGCATGCGCCGGGCGCGCCGCTACAGCGCCAACCCAGACCATGCCATTCGAGAGTTTCCCTTGCTCTTTTACAGCTATATATTCTTTTACATGTTTACCGAGACAATGCTAGTCGATCGCCACTCGCTGTTTCAAATTATGCTATTCGCGATTCCCGTCGCGCTCAACAGATCGCAAAGGGAAGAGCCGGTGTATCAAGCGCGGGAGATGCCCCTCGCCGCCGGACTGCATACTCGTGAAGCAGTACTAGTTCCAGCAAGGCCCAGCTTTATGCAGACTCCGACCGCGTCCACCACTTAAGTGAACCGACAGCAGGTCACTCGAACGTCACAACAAGAACAAGAAAATGGATACCAACATTGACCCAAGCAGGGCTTTGCTGCGCAGTCAGTCCCTGTACCCGGTCCCTAACGACCACCCCGAATTCAGCCTTTCGTTTTCCGTAAGGGAGGCAGCAGGTGTTTTGCGCCGCCGGAAGGTCCTTATTCTGTGGTCCATAGTATCGATGTTGGCTCTCGGCGTTGCGGTTGCGATGCTAATAACACCTAAATATCAGTCTACGTCGATCCTGGAGATCAATAAGGAATCCGCAGACATGTTGGGCTTAGACAATGGAGCGGCTGCCTCCAGTGCCCCCGGATCTGACGCTTTGGAATTCAATATCACGATGGGTACTCACGAAAAGGCCTTGCAAACGGATACCCTGGCGCTGCAAGTGATTCAGCAATTGCGCCTGGATACTAGGCCTGAGTTTGCGTGGAAGCCCTCCAGGTTCGACTCCGATCAGGTTAAGGCAGAAATACACGCACCGGTCGAAAGCGCGCCGCACAAGCGTGAAAGTCTGCTGAAAGCCTTTCACAGAAGGCTCAAAGTAAAGGCCGTCACCGGAACGCGCCTACTCGAGGTGCGTTTCAAGGATCCGGATCCTCAGCTTGCAGCCGAGGTTGTGAACCACCTAACCAGCGATTATCTAGAGCAGTATTTTCGCACCCGTTCCACGGCGACGGCACAGGTTTCCGATTGGCTTTCGAAGCAGCTCGACCAGCTGAAAGCGCAGGTTGCCGCTTCTGATCAAAAGCTGGTTGACTATCAGAAGGAGGCGGGCATTCTCGGCACCGACGGCGCGGCGAATGTGGTCATGTCAAAGCTGGATGACCTGAATAAAAAGCTGACGGAGGCAGAGGATAACCGCATCACCCGCCAGGCGATTTATAAATTGGTGAGGAGCGGTAACGCAGAGCTGGTATCCGGGCTTGCCGGGAGTTCATTTTCAGGACAAGGCTTTGCGGGTCAAAATCCGTTGGAGAATCTTCAACACCTGCGAGCACAAGAGCAGGATCTGAAGGTGCAGTACGCGGAGGCGGCGAAGAAGTTCGGACCTGCCTATCCCAAGCTTGTTCAGATGAACAGCCAGCTGGATACTCTGGACGCCGCGATAGAAAACGAGACCCGAAAGATTGGAAAACGCGCAGAGAACGATTACTTGGCGGCTCAAAACGCGGAACGCATGTTGCAGAGCTCCTTCGAACACCAAAAGGCAGAAGCCAACAAGCTGAATAGCAAGGCCATTCAGTTCTCGATTCTGAAGCGCGAAGCCGAATCAAGCAGGCAAATTTACGACGATCTTCAAATGAAATTGAAAAGTGCCGGTGTTCTTTCGGGTCTGCGGTCCACGAACATGCTTGTTCTCGATCCAGCTCGTCCGTCGACAGATCCGGTTCGTCCTCGTAGCATCATAATCGGTTTTGGACTTTTGGCCGGGCTGTTAGTCGGTGTTGTCCTGGCGTTTGGGAAGGAAGCCTTGGACAGAACGATTCGGAATCCCGATCAGGCTCATGCGGTGACTTTGCTGCCTCAATTGGGGCTGATTCCGGACCTCCGATCTGTGCCGCTGAGCAGAGCCGCTCGCAGAGTGATTGCGAACTCGTCAAAGCCCATAGCGCTTACTGCTTCCGATTCGAGCATCGCAGAAGCTTACCGCCAACTTAGAACGTGCATCTGTATGTCTATGCCTGAGGCGCCTAAGGTGATCATGGTCACCAGTCCCATGATGCACGACGGCAAAACTACTACGGCGATCAATCTGGCGACTGTGTTAGCGCAGCAGGGCGCGAGAGTACTGCTCGTCGATGCTGATTTACGCCGTCCTTCGATTCACGCACGGCTGAAATTGCAGTCTAGCTCTGGCTTTGCAATTCTTGAGGACGGCAAGAACCGTGGATTTGACTTCATCGCCGCATGCGATTGCCTGATCGTTGAATATCCTGAACAGCCGAACCTTTTCCTATTCCCAGGTGGCAAAAAGGTTGTTCGAACGGCCGAGTTACTTGGGTCCAAACAGATGAGGAGGTTGCTTCACACCTGGCGCAGCGATTTCGATTTCGTTGTGCTGGATAGCTCCCCAGTTCTGTCGGCAACCGATGCGGTGGTGCTCTCTACAAATGTCGACGCCGTGCTGTTGGTTGCGCGATCAGAAGCCACGCCGAAGGACGCCCTGATCCGGACGCGCGATCTGCTGCTTCGCGCGAATGCGAATATTGTGGGTGTATTGGTGAACGCGGTAAACCTCAGTTCTTCCGATTACCAGGAATATTACGGCAACAATTTCAGCAGCACAGAAGTAGAATCGGCATGAAGAATCTTGTAAGATCTGCATCGGCAGCAATTGCCATGTTCGCGAATACAACTTTTATAACGTTTGCGATGCTGTTGATGCTTCGGGTCGGTGTGGCACGTCAGGTCGGCACTGTTGCTTTTTCCGCGCCGTCTAAGCCAGCGTACAGTGGAACTGAAGTGGGATTGAATGCTCTGACCCCAGCCATCACTCGGGTGGGACCTGGCGACTTACTTTCCATAAAGGTCTTTGATGTTCCCGAACTTGAACAGACTGTTCGGGTTGGTGATGCCGGGGACGCCACTTTCTCGCTTATCGGACGCGTTCACGTTTCTGGGAAAACGACTGCCGAGCTTCAGGAGGCTCTCGAGGGCGAATACCGTACCCGTAACCTGCTCGTCGATCCGCATATCGCTGTTCTCGTAACCGAGTACGCCACTCAGGGAGTGTCCGTCATGGGTGAGGTGACGCACCCCGGAACGTATCCGCTGATCGGTCCGCATACCCTGTTGAATCTGATCTCCACAGCAGGAGGATTAACTCAGCTCGCGGGCGAAACCGTATCTATTGGCCACCACGACGGTTCGGCACAGATTATTGTCTTAAACGCAAATGATCCTGCCAAGGCCCTTGCTCGGGACGTGCAGGTCATGCCAGGAGATCGTGTTGTGGTGTCTCGTGCGTCGATCATCTACGTTGTAGGTGACGTCGGCAAGCCAGGTGGATTTCAGATGCAGAATAACGGCAAGCTGACAGTGCTGCAAGCGATTGCGTTAGCTTCGGGCGTCAACAAAACCGCGGCCCTCAACCAGGCGAAACTCATTCATAACACCGAATCCGGATACCTTGAATCGAATATTCACCTCGATCGATTACTGCATGGGAAGTCTCCCGATATCCCTTTAGCCGCCCAGGATATATTATTTGTTCCGAACAGCAGACTGAAGACGGCTGTTGCTAGTGGCTTTTCGACTGCGATTCAGGCAATAACTACGGCAGCAATCTACAGGCCATAGCAGGCCGTAGCATACTATCGGTAGCCGAGCAATTTTGTGAAATCCCAATCGTGAAAGTTAATTTCTTGAGAAAACCGAAATTGGCCTTTTTGACGAATCTGGTTGCGCCCTCTAAGGTGAGCTTGTTTGCCCATTTGGCCTCCCACTTTGACCTGCGCATTCTACACGGCGCGTTGGAGCCCAACCGCACTTCGTGGAAGGAAAGGAACGTGGAGGGCGTTCAGGTGCGCCGCGTCGCAGGATGGCAGTTTTCATTACCGAAGCGTTACAAGGGTGAAGAGTTTGATCGCTGGTTTCTGCACATAGAGCCGGGGTATTTCCTTGAACTACTCAGGGACAGGCCAGACGCTGTGGTCACCGGCGAGATGGGTTTCCGCACGCTCATGGCGCTCACGTACGGCACTCTGTTCCGCAAACCGGTCTGGATTTTCTGGGGCGGTACGTTGCACACCGAACGGAACGTATCCGGGCTCAGAACGATGGCGCGAAGGATGGTAGCGAGGTGGGCGAAGAGATGGATCAGTTACGGTCAAACATCGACGGAATATTTGCGCAGTCTGGACATCCCCAACGGCCGCATCCTACAGATTCAAAATACAGTTGACGAAAGTTGGTTCGGCCCAGCAGTGGAACCATGTCTCGAGCTCCAGCCAAAGCCCGTACTGCTGCATGTTGGCCAGATGATTGGGCGTAAAGGAATCCCGGAGTTTCTGCGCGCGGCTGCACACCTCAAGCGGGAGGGTCTAAAGTTTTCCATCGCACTTGTAGGAAGCGGTCCCGATCGTGAGAGGGTTCAGCAACTCACAAATGATCTCCACCTGCGCGATGTACAGTTCTATCCTGCCCAATCACCTGAGAATATGCCCTCTTTCTATCGCAGCGCGGACGTCTTGATTTTCCCAACGATGGAGGACGTATGGGGGCTTGTCGCGAACGAAGCAGTGCTCTCAGGCCTGCCAGTTCTTTGTTCACGATACGCAGGCTGCGCACCAGAATTGTTCGATAGGGACTCTATTTTCGACCCTGCGGACCAACAGGATTTCATCGAAGCACTGCGACGAGCTGTTTCGGGATGCTTACCACGTCCTAATCCGTCGCGTTTGCGACGGACGCAAGAAGTGTCAAAGATGCTGATTGACGCTCTGCTCGCGTCGTTGCCGGGAGTGAGCGTGTCGGGCCCTGATCCCTCCTAAACCGCAAACAACGACAAGCGTCCTGAGATCAGCGCCCTTTTATAGTAAGCCGATACTGTCTTTTATAGTAAGCCGATACTGTAACGAGTTTCTTCCGAGACTTTGTGTTCGGCATCTAGAGTTGACAAGTCTTATGTACATCACCACAAGTTGGGATGACGGGCACCCTTTGGATCTGCGGGTAGCGGAATTGCTTCACAAAAACGGCCTGCCCGGCACTTTTTACATCCCCATTCAACACCGCTTCCCTCTCTTGACGCATCGCCAAATCCGCGAGCTAGTAGCCGCCGGGTTCGAGATTGGAGGACATACTGTGAATCACTGCGACCTGCTGACGGTATCCGATGTAACGGCTCGCCGCGAAATCGGGGAGTGTAAGCAAGAACTGGAACAGATCAGCGGCCAGCCCTGCGCTGCTTTTTGTTTTCCAAAGGGTCACTTCCGGCGTCACCACGTGCGGGCAGTTGCTGAAGCGGGTTTTCGAAGCGCGCGAACGGTCGAGCTGATGTCTGTGGCAAATCCCCTAACGCAGGATGGGGTTGCTATGTTAGCAACCACGATGCAAGCGCTAGATTCACGCCTACCGACGTTTGCACGAAATAGCGTCAAGCGTTTGCAGCTCGGAAATCTCCTGCGTTACATACGTTTCAGCAAGTCGGATTGGGTGGGAACCGCAGCGGCAGTACTTCGGCACGTATCAGAGCACGGAAAAGTGTTCCATTTGTGGGGACACTCGTGGGGCATTGAAAACAGGGGTCAATGGGAAAACGTGGACACAATGTTTAGGATTTTGGGGCAATGCAAGCGTGAGGCGATCTTTGTGACGAACAGTGAGCTTGCGGAGATTGCGACCCGGTGTATGAACGGCCCATTTCGGGAACTCCTGAAGGGAAGCCCCAATCCCCTGGGCGATAGGGTTCGGTCTAGGCGTCACTTCCGATGAGAATCGTCTTAGTTCACAACAAGTATCGGCAACCCGGAGGTGAAGATGTCGTTTTCGAGCAGGAGAAACGAATGTTGGAAGACGCGGGTCACAACGTCGCCACATACTGCCGTAGCAACGATGAACTTAATGGCTTCTCGTCTTGGGAGCGCGCGATACTGCCTATTCGTATCGTCTGGGCCACAAACAGCAAGCTTGAATTCGAACAGTTGCTTGCTCGGGAGAAGCCAGATTTGGTGCACATCCACAACACCTTCATGATGGTTTCTCCTTCTATATACTCCTCTTGCAGGGAACGCGTAATCCCGGTTGTTCAAACCCTGCACAATTATCGCCTGTTATGTCCTGAAGCTAACTTCTTCCGTGACGGTGGTGTTTGTGAAGAGTGTGTGGATCATGGCCTGTTGCGTAGTGTCCGACATGGCTGTTATCACGGCTCCCGGACTGCGACGGCTGCAGTTGCCTTGATGATCGCGACGCATCGAAAGCTGGGAACCTGGGAAACAATGGTAAGCCGTTACATTGCATTGAGCGAGTTCTCGAGAAAGAAATTTGTATCCGGGGGAATTCCGGCGGAGAAGATCACCGTGAAACCAAATTTTGTCGACCCTGATCCAGGAACACGGCAAAACATTGGTAACTTCGCTGTATTCATGGGCCGAGTTTCGCGCGAGAAGGGGGCGCTGACGCTGCTGGATGCATGGGAGCAGATTGGATCTCGGTGTGCACTGCAAATCATCGGCGAAGGCTCGTCCAAAGACCTCGTTCAGAATGCAGCAAAGGAGAGAAACCTACCGATCACAATGTGTGGTCATCTCTCTCGTGACGAGGCTATCGCAGCCGTCAAAACCGCCCGATTCCTAGTCCTCCCAAGCCTCTGCTACGAGAACTTTCCAATGTCAATCGTGGAGGCATTTGCCTGTGGCACTCCTGTACTGTGCTCACGATTAGGAGGTATGAAGGAGCTTGTGGAGGATCAACGCACTGGCCTGCATTTTACTCCGGGCGATGCTATGGATCTAGCAGAGAAAGTGCAATGGGCCCTCGACCATCCTTTGGAACTTGCCGCGATGGGGGGAGAAGCGCGGCGCGAATTCGAAACCCAATACACGGCTAAGTCCAACTACTCGCGTTTGATGGACATCTACGAGCAGGCAATCGCGGCAAATGCCGCATCGAGCACTTGCGCGAGCGCTGGAAGATAAGTAATAAACGTTACGATGCCGGTTCGGCGGCGCCTTGATAGACTTCTGGCCACTCGCTTTGGGCGGAAGCTTGCGGCTTGCGTTTTATCGAAGCCGATTGTCTCGTTCACATTCGACGACTTCCCCCGGTCAGCGCTTAGGACCGGAGGAAGAATGCTCAATGAGCATGGGCTTAGCGGCACCTATTACGCAGCGTTGGGCCTAATGGGAACCATAACGGAATCGGGGGAGATGTTTCGCCCGGAAGATTTGGGAGAACTGGTCGCATCTGGCCATGAGCTTGGCTGCCATACCTTTGACCATGTCCCATGCGGCAGTCTGTCGGTTTCTGAAGTGGTCAACAACTGTGAGAAGAATAAGGCAGCGGTTTGCAAAATAGTGCCAGGTTACGAGCTTCGGAACTTCTCGTTTCCGTTTGGCTCTATTGCGCTTTCCCCGAAGTGCGTCTTGGGCGCACGCTACCTGACATGCCGCAGTATCGAACCAGGGATCAATCGAGGAATCGTGGACTTGGCCCTTCTTAGGGCCTACTCTTTGTATGGCTCAAAGGACCGCGTCATGGTGGCTATGAAGGAGAACGAGATCCAGAGGGGCTGGCTCGTCCTGTACACGCATGATGTAACTCCGGCCCCTTCCAAGTACGGATGTACTCCAAACATTTTCCGGGAAGTGCTGCGCTGCGCCATCGCGTCCGGGGCTGAAATTCTGCCTATTCAGGAGGCAGCAGAAAGGATCACGGATGGCGCACACTGAAAGCCTGGCACTGATGACGCCCGAGACGAAGGTAAACGCGGGTCTCGCGACGGCCAACATAGCCAGAGGCAAGGCGCTTACCGAAAGCCCATTTCTAGAGTGCAGCGGTGAAGCATCTGGTTGAATCAGCGGGCAACTTATATATACGACTATACACGACCGATCCTGTTCACATGGCTAAGATTTCGCGGGTAAGTATTTTTGCGGAGCGGCGCTATACGGCTATTGCATTCTAACCCGCGACCTCGCCTACTTCTCCCTGGGTAATAGCGCCGCCAAAGATTGTGTCATTTTCGAGAATGTAGCTATTCCCATCATTCTAAGGTCCCAGGATGGTTTGGCCGCGATCCTGGTGGACATGCAAACTCCGTCGCCGAATGAAGCGGGCACGTTGATGCCCTGTAAGTCTGAAGTTTTGAGGATTCGTCTCCGTTAACTTGGGCGTTCGCACCTCGCTTGCCCCGGAGCCACGGCCAGCCAGTGCGGGACCGGCCAAGTTTTCGTTGTGACGTTTGTGGCCGAGCCTTTGGAAGCACTCGGGGCAACACTGCTGCTGAGTTCTGTCCCGGGGCTTCCTTATCAAAGGTACTATGCCGTTGATAGCGCTTGAGATGAAGGGAATGCCTCGAGAGCGCATTCGCAACCGCTGCGCCATTATCATTCCCGGGCTGGGGAGTTACCGTAGCGCGCCTATGTCCAGAACTAAATAGATTAATAGGAACACTCCGATTTAAAAGATGCCCAAAGTTGCTGAAACTTACGTCCTGGGAATGAAAGTAAGTAACACCTCGTACGATCATGCGATGCAAACCATCACTGCTTGGGCTCAGAAGCGTGCGTCCAAATATGTCTGTCTTGCGACTGTGAATAACGTCATGGAATCACATGATTCCGCGAAATTCCAAAGCGTGATGAACGAGGCGGACCTAGTAACTCCAGATGGCATGCCGGTGGTGTGGGCACTTAGGCTGCTTGGTCAGAGAAACGCGACGCGAGTATATGGACCGGATCTTACACCCATGCTGCTGAAGCAAGCGGAAAAAATAGGGTTACCCGTCGGTTTTTACGGAGGAGCGTCAGACGTTCTCTGCCGTCTATTGAATGTGATCAGACAAACCTTTCCGGACCTCCGATTGGCGTACGCCTTCTCCCCCCCATTCCGACCACTGACCCCAAGCGAAGACGAACAAGTTGTCGATGCGATTAACCGATCCGGCACAAGGATTCTGTTTATAGGACTAAGTACCCCGAAACAGGATTACTGGATGTCCACTCACCGAGGTAAGGTTAAGGCAGTAATGGTCGGAGTCGGTGCGGCTTTTGATTTCCTGGCAGGATCTAAAGCTCAAGCTCCGCGCTGGATGATGGGTATAGGGCTTGAGTGGTTGTTTCGCCTGCTTACAGAACCTCGTAGGCTTTGGAAACGATATCTGAAGCATAATCCCCGATTCGTGATCTATTTTGCTCTGCAGTTGCTTAGGCTCAAGCGCTACAATCTACTCGCCGTGAGAAAAGGGGAATTGGTGAATTCGCGCCGAGACTCTTGATCCCCTCGGAAGCCTGCTGGGTAAGAAGATCTCAAAACAACGGAAGTATTGGCTCAATCACGCCTCGCGGCAATGGAAGCACCGAGTCATAACGTCTCGGAGCTAAGATTTGCAACAGCCGCAAAGGCAGTAAATTAACGGAAGGATAGTATCGAATATGAGACGTGTGCTTGTGGCAGGGGCCGGTGGATTCATCGGCGGTCACCTGGTAAAAAGATTGAAATCCGAACACTGCTGGGTTTGCGGTGTCGACATAAAAGAGCACGAATACAGCGACACACACGCCGATGAATTTGTTCTCGGTGATCTCTGCATCCAGGACTTCGCGAGAAGTGTTGTTGATGGGATGGACGACGTTTATCAACTGGCCGCGGACATGGGCGGTGCGGGATACATCTTTACCGGGGAACATGACGCTGCCGTCATGCGAAATTCAGCGACGATCAACCTGAACATGCTTGAGTTCGGGCATCAAGCGGGCGTGAAGCGCTTCTTCTATTCTTCTTCTGCTTGTATCTATCCAGAGTACAATCAACTGGATCCGGAGAATCCGAAATGCTCTGAGGACTCAGCCTATCCGGCCGCACCAGACAGCGAATACGGTTGGGAGGAGCTTTTAAGCGAGCGCCTGTATCTGTCATTCATGAGGAACTACGGCGTTCAGGTTCGCATCGCGCGATTTCACAATATTTTCGGGCCGGAAGGTACGTGGAAAGGGGGGCGCGAGAAAGCGCCGGCCGCAATCTGCCGCAAGATTGCGCAAGCTTCGGAGGGCGATGAAATAGAAATTTGGGGCGATGGGCGCCAGACTAGATCCTTTCTCTATATTGACGAATGCGTCGAGGGCATCCGTCGTTTGGTGGAGTCAGATTTTACGGGCCCAGTAAACATCGGCTCAGAAGAAATGGTCACCATCAATACTTTGGCCGAACTTGTGATGGATATTGCGGGCAAGAAGCTCTTCCTTCGACACGTCGAAGGGCCGCTCGGAGTGCGAGGTAGAAACTCTGACAATCGTCTGATACAAGAAAAACTGAGGTGGCGGCCCTCCAAGCCGCTGCGAGAGGGCTTGGAAAAGACATACGAGTGGATAAAACAGCAAATTGCCAATTCCTCCGTCGAACAAGCCGATGCCGCAATGGATCCAGACCAGGAGGGGACGAGATTGCGCTACCAAGGGGACGCAACGAGGCATGCAGTAGCGTAGAAAGCGTGCTCGCGTGCCATCGAATCGGGCTGTATCATTTGAGACTCGCAACAACACTGCGAAAAGTTGCCTCTGCGCATACAAAAGATCCACTTGAAAATGCGCGTGGTTCTAGTGCCCTTGACGACCAGCAATTTCCTGTGCACCCCTGCGGGGTCACGAGCACGAAAGCAGGACCTATGGACGTAGACATTAGGACGGGGTACTACTGGTATGGATACCCCTGTCTTTATTGCAGAATTTGTTCAGAGGAGATCCATCTGCCGTATGGGGACCTTCCCCAAACAGACCTAGAAGAACTATCTGAAAAATCAGAAAGTGATCTACTAGACTTGCCGCAAGGTGAATGGTCCGCCTTCTTTGCATGCTGCGAATGCGGGCGTCTCGATAGGTATGAGAGACGGCACATTTGTCTCGGCATAGAGGGCAAAAACAGCAGGCCCGATTCCGCGACGATGCAACCTTTTTTATCGTAGAATTCGAATGCGCCAGGAGAGATTGCGGAGCTCCCGCCCAAATTTACATAGATACTCGACATCGTGGGGAGAGTGACCTCTTGAGGCTTTTAAACGATGGTCACTTCTTTGGAGTATTGCCTTGCGATCACACACTGCAGCGGAGTTTTCCAGTTTTGCCCAACGTCCGATCAATGAGGGACCGGTTGTGGTAATCGGCTCCCATTCCGCCGTAGTCGATTGTGCAAATGTTGTCATAGCTAGGAAGCTGTCAGTTTAGATGGTGCTTGCTGTAGCACGTGCTCACGAGCCGAGGCGAGAGAGTAGAGCTCTTCACGTCGGGGGCGGCTTTTAGCGAGGACGTAGAAAATGCTTGCGGTCCTCCCGCGTACGGTTCAATACGCCTAGGTCCCTATCGGCTCTCTAATGACGCTCTGGCTTGAATCTAAACTCGATTGTGTGGTGGCCAAAAACACTTTGGCCGTCGAGGGTCGCTGGCTCAAATATCCACTCTTTGGCGGCGGAAAGCGCTGATGTCGCAAGCGACCCGTTGTTGTCATTCGACGCGTCGCTCGCCACATGCGCTTCGAATACGCGCCCCGACTTATCGATTGCAACTTCAACGTTGATTTGCTGCGGTTTGTAAAGAACGGAGTTCCCGGAAAGGCCCCGCGGCATCACCTTTTTCGTCGGTCGCGCTGGTACATATACATGACGAGCTCCTCCAGCGGTTGTACCGGATACCACAGTGCTCGTAGCAGCGATTTCCGATTGACCTCCCGGCAAGTTCGTCGCAGCACTTGGTTGCACCCCAACTCTTGTACCCCCATTACTCGCGACTGCGGATTTGGTTGTAAATACGTGGCTGGCTGAACTCCGTGCTGGTGTTGGCACTGTTCTCGAAAAATCGGATTTGCGATGCGGAGGTTTATCAAGAGGTAGAGAAGCAGAGGAAGCGTATGAAGCTTTGGAATGTAAGTCAGGCGGTATCGTTCGCGCACTAGGCTGGGTTCGCGGATTGGCAGTCGCCTTCCTTCCAGCGGATACGTTTGGGCGTTCGCGGCGTTGTTCTTCCGCACGAAGCGGCTTTAAACCTGGCATTCTCGATTGACGATTTCCGTTCCCCTTCGGTTCGTGATTGCGCTCGGAGCCGTCAAGTGCCCGCACATTCTCCGATGTTGTTGCCCCGTGCTTGCCCGAGACATTCAGTCGAAGAACCACATCGGGCGATGCTGGCCTGTACAAAAGTGAGCCGTTCGCGATCTCGCCGGAATTTAAGTAAATCTTGCGATGTCTCGATCCGTCACTGATCTCGAGCATGCCCGAAGTGGCGGACTGTATCTTTTCGTTGCGGCGATCCCAGCTGACGAGCAGCGCGTCCCCACGGGCCTCAACTCGCATGCCCAGGTCCCTGGACGTGTGTGTCTCTAGAATGGCACTCGGAACAGCGTTCCGAATCCACCGTGAAGCTCCACCCACGTAGAACCATACACACGTAAGAGTCGCGGCGACTGCCAAAAAAGAGGCTGATATGATCCATAGTTTACGATTACGTGGTAGGGAACGAAGTGCGGTCGAGCGTGACGAGATTAGCGGAGCAGGATCCGACAACCGCAAGCTCGAAGATGTCGGTCGTTCAGCTGGGTCGGCCGAGGACAGCGCGGGCTTGTCAGGTAATTGCCGCAAAACCTGACCGGCCGATTCTGTGTGGGAGGCAGTTTGATTTTTTGCTTCTGCCGATTCTGGAATCGAAATCCCGGTGCCTTTTTGTGAGAGCGCGCGGCTCTTCTCCGCTCGCTGTTTCTCCTGCAGCACGTCGACGACTTGATTCGCCCACGGTTGGTATTCGTCATCGACCGCAGACTGCATGATCAGTTCAACGGGCTCGGTTATCCCGATCCCGTTTAGACCCTGTATCCCCGCGCGACGATGCCTTCCGGCGGACATCGCGGCATTTGCCCATCGGGTGAAAACATTCAGCGACACGGCCTCGTTTTCAACGTTCAGAATTAGGGCGATATCTGAAATCCGGCGAAAATGCCGCTTATGAAATTCAACCTCTCGATCCAGCAGGTCAGTCTCTCCACTGCGGCGAAATCTATACCAGCCGATCAAGTCACCAGACGCTAGTTCTCGTTCATCCTTCAAAGCTGCGAAGCACTGCTCGAAGTCTCCCTGGGATCGGTCATTGCCGCCCAAACTAGCATCGAAGTCGGGGAGCGCGAATTCTCTGAAACTCTCGACGGTTACTTTGCGCTCTTTCACCGTTCCGAATAGCAGGCCGCCAAGCGTTGCTGCCGTGTCGATCTGGCTGTCTGCGCGCGCTCGAACCAGGGCGTACAAGCTGCTCACCACAGATGGAGATAGCCCAACTATAAGTGGGACACGACGTAGCGACCTTAGAGATGGGACACTTTCCTCCACAATAGTCATCCCATCACAACCGCCTTCCTTGAACCTCCGTCAAGAGCACCCCACGCCTCGAATCCGGGAAACCTTCTCCATTGGTGTACAGACCCACGGCGTCGTTTTTCGCGAAACACCTATTATAACGGACTTGGGAAGGGTTAATGTCCTGTCTCAATCGTGTGGTGACACGGACGCGATGCTAAAAATGTACATGAGTATACAGCTCTATTGTTTCGGTATCGCCCGAATTCCTGATCTTTTCAACTCGCAAGCACTGATGCGAAGAGACGTGGATTTACGGCATGCCGAGTAACGCCTCAGTAATACCAAGATGGCTTTAGAGGAGTACGAGAGGACTCGCTTAGCCCCGTGATCGTCAAGGTATATGGACCGACGGTTTGGTGTTAAGTGCGGTGAAAGCTAGCGGAAGCCCGCACTCGCCGCTGTTGCTTCTAGGCGTTTACAAGGCGGTACAGGTGTATATTCCCGTATACAGCCGGGGGCTAACGTGCGCAGGGTAGGCTTCGTTCAGCTTCTTCCCTCGGGTGGTCTTTTTCGGGTGGTCTTTTGGTGTCCCGATCCGTTTCTGATTGGCTTCACGCGCTCGTCCGAATCCGCAATTCGTCTCCCGTAGGTGATTCGTAAGAGTTGGATACCAGATAGATACTAGAGGTGTTGGGCGCATTCAGGGCGTGCCCTCAAAAGAACGTATGTGCAGTCCAAGCAGTTCCAGGTTGGTTTTGAAATTGCTCTAAGGTGATCTATGAATTCGATGCATGCCGAGGTTCTGGCTCCGAGCCGAACCCAATCGGAAGTAAAAGAGTATTTGGATGGCGTCTCTGATGAGCTGTTAGCGTCGCTTCCAGCCGCCGGTCAGCTTTCCGCGAGCGGACGACGTGGGATCATCGCTCGGTATAGCGCCGTGCTCGAAGGGAATTTCATCTACTGGATGACTGGCGCTTATCTCGCAGCCCGGTCCGAGGAAGCCCGATCGATCATCGTGGAGAATCTTCTCGAAGAGGTTCGTGACAGCCATCCTCTAATGCTTCGAAAGTTTGCCATGGCGGCCAACGCCCAACCGAACGATGCTGACGCGCTTGCGGTCAATCCGAACCTATCGGAAGTCCGCTTATTCATTGGACGGCTCTCTCCGGCGCCCATTGTCGCCATGATGGCTTTCTTCGAGAGCTTTATTCAGCGGTTCATGGCTTACTTGGAAGAACTCGCTGAGAAGCAGGGGTCAGCGGAGAACGAATATACTCAAGTCCATGGGGTCTGCGACGTCGCCCACTCCGAGGGGCTCTTTCGTGGTTTAGAGGCCGAGATGATCATTGCGTCCGATTCTCGTGAACCAGCCGATTACCTTTACGAAGGGGTTCACCTCCTCAGGGCGCTGATCGAGAGCATCTTCACCGGCCGGTCATCTGTGCCCGCGTAGCCGCGCCAAAGGCCCTGAATGTCAATCAAGGCGACTGTCATATCGCAACTTGAGGAGATTCGCCGTGCCTCCAAGAAGCCTCTTCTCCCGCTCACGGATGACTTGGTTCTGCTGGATTCAGGCCTCGATTCTCTCGGTCTTGCCATTCTCGTTACCAGGCTTGAGGACAGTTTAGGACTTGATCCGTTTACCGATTCCGATATCACTGTCCCACCAGTCACTCTCGGAGAATTCATCCGACTATATGAGCACGCTGACAAATCACGTTACGTGCATCCGGGACGAGCTGAGTAGCGCGGATTGTTCAAGCCGCCGCTTTCTATGGGGCGCCACGGCTGGCGTCGCGATCGGCGATCTGCTCCATGGCTCGAGTTTTGATCGGCCCCCGCATGAGCTGTCGGGCCGGTCGATTCTGCTGGTCACACACGGCCAGTTCACTGCGGCTTTGGCTCTCTTGCAACTGGATGGAATAGCCGACCGAATCGTTATCTGCCCGCCTGAAACCACTTCGGAACAATTTCCCTCATTGATCCGAAACGGTGGCGTGGATACAATCGTGTCCGACTGCGAACTGCCCGAGCACGATTGTCTAAACGGACTTTTACGGGTCAGCTGCGGCTCTGCAGTCGCGCCGGCAAAGGCCGCGCAAGTGTGCCATCGGCCAACGGAGTGGGTGCTTCTGACTTCCGGCACAAGTGGTGCGCCGAAAATGATCGTTCACAACCTGACCAGCCTCACGGCGCCGATCGGCATCACCACGAACCCGGTGACCAGCGCTGTCTGGGGAACGTTTTACGACATTCGCCGCTACGGCGGACTTCAGACATTCCTCCGCGCCCTTATGGGCGACGGATCGCTCGTGCTCTCCAGCACTGCCGAAGCTACAGCGGACCATCTGGTTCGGCTAGGCGAGCACCGAGTAACACATCTCTCCGGCACGCCATCGCATTGGCGGCGTGCCCTGATGAGCCCGGAGGCCCACCGGATCGCACCGCACTATATTCGCCTGTCTGGAGAGATCGCCGACCAAGCCATCCTAAACACGCTGCATTCGTTTTACCCGAAAGCGGCCATGGGCCATGCTTTTGCTTCCACTGAAGCGGGCGTTGGATTTGAGGTCAATGATGGTCTGGCGGGCTTCCCTGCGTCCATGTTAGGCAGCCAAACTGGCGTCGAGATGAGGGTGCGCAACGACTCACTTCAGATTCGATCCAATCGGGCTGCATCCCGTTATTTGGCCGGGGGAAATGGGCCTCTCGCCGACGGCGAAGGCTTTGTCGACACTGGCGACATCGTGGAACTGCGCGGGGATCGTTACTACTTTCTCGGCCGCAGGAACGGAGTTATCAACGTCGGCGGCCTGAAGGTATATCCCGAAGAGGTTGAGGCGGTGATCAATCGCCATCCGGCCGTGCGGATGTCAGTGGTACGGTCGAGGAGAAATCCCATTACAGGTTCGCTCGTTTCTGCCGACGTGATGCTGAAAGAAGCGCCAGAGCCGGACGGCGCGGACGGTCGGACCGCCGCGATCAGAATTGAGATTCTGGAGATCTGCCGGCAAAGCCTGGCCCCCCACAAAGTCCCAGCGACCGTGCGTTACGTACCTTCGTTGGAAGTTGCCGCGGCCGGAAAACTGGTTCGTCATCATGCGTAATGTAATCGTGACGGGCGGAAGCCGGGGACTTGGCTTGGAAGTCGTCCGCCGGCTGGCCGCCGATGGCTACCGTGCGGTTGCCATAGCACGAAACATGAACGACGAGTTGGCGACCGTCATCGAACAGAGTGAACGCTCCCGGCCAGGATCGCTTTGTTTCGTACCGTTCGACCTCGGCGAGGTGCAGACAATACCGGAATTAGTCAGGAATCTATATAAGGAGTTTGGGCCTATTCACGGATTGGTGAACAATGCGGCGTTGGGATCTGACGGCGCTTTGGCTGTGATGCCCAACTCGCA
Source organism: Bryobacteraceae bacterium (assembly GCA_051003475.1). Classification (GTDB taxonomy): domain Bacteria; phylum Acidobacteriota; class Terriglobia; order Bryobacterales; family Bryobacteraceae; genus Bog-105. The sequence continues at coordinate 5,877 of JBPCLH010000067.1, read as the reverse complement.
GATCGAGAGCTTGATTCGCTTGAACACTCTATCGCCGATCATCTTGACGAAATATGTGGTCCGCCGGATGATGTCCGACGGTGGGGGACGCATCGTGAACGTCGCCTCGATCACCGCCTTCACTGGATACAGTGGCCTTTCGGTTTACGCCGCGACTAAGTCGTCGATGGTCGGGTTTACCCGATCGCTGGCGCGCGAGGTCGGCCGTTTAGGCATTAACGCAAACGCGGTTGCTCCGGGATTCATGGATACGTTGATGACTCAGAGTATGGATGAGGACCACCGCGAAAAGATCGCGCGTCGGAGCGCGCTGCGCCGCTTTCCTGCAATAGAAGATGTAGCCGACGCGGTCGAGTTTCTGCTCGGTGACAGGTCAAGAAGTATTACCGGCACAGTGCTCACTGTGGACGCGGGTACGACGGCCTAGGCCCAGCGGCTTTTAAAAGGCATTGCCGATGAGTTTTACCCAATGCGACACAGCCCGAACGCCAGCCTGCGGCGGCCCTTCTCCCGCCAGGTCGTGGCTGCGCGCACTCGAGCTCACCGCGCCGATCGCCAGCAATCCAGAGCGACTGTTTTCGTCCGTGATCGAAGAGTGGGCCGAAACGTCCGGCGAGGCGCCCGCTCTCCTTTCCGGCCGCGAGTGCATGACCTATACTGCGCTTGCTGAGCGTTCGAACCAATGTACCCGTTGGGCGCTTCAACATCGTCTGGCGAAGGGAGACACCGTCTGTCTCCTCATGCCGAACCGGCCGGAATATATGGCGATCTGGCTCGGCATCACCCGTACGGGCTGCGCGGTGGCACTGGTGAATACCAATCTCACCGGGCTCTCGCTCGCGCATAGTGTGAACATTGTCGTGCCTAAGCACATCATCGTGGCAGCGGAACTCATCGATCAGTTAACCTCCGCGCTGCCGCACTTTGTGCACGTGTCAAGGATCTGGGTTCACGGTACCAGCCGCGCCGGATTTGATCGCTTTGATTTCGAGATCGAGCGGCACTCGGCTGAGAAGCTTTCTGGCGTCGAACGCCGGCCGGTGACTATCGAGGACCGCGCCCTCTACATCTATACTTCTGGGACCACCGGATTGCCGAAGGCTGCCAACGTGAGCCACGCCCGGCTGATGCAGTGGAGCCACTGGTTCGCCGGAATGATGGAGACCGGCCCGAGCGATCGCTTGTACAATTGCTTGCCGATGTATCACAGCGTGGGCGGGATTGTGGCAACGGGCGCGGTTTTGGCCGCCGGAGGCTCGGTGGTGGTCCGCGAGAATTTCTCGGCAAGCCAATTCTGGAACGACGTGGTCCAGTGGGAGTGCACATTATTTCAGTACATCGGCGAGTTGTGCCGGTACCTGTTACACACCGCTGAGGATCCAATTGAGACGGAGCACCACATCCGAATTTGCTGCGGCAATGGACTGAGGCCCGACATCTGGAATAGCTTCAAGACCCGCTTCCGCATTCCACGGATTTTGGAATTCTACGCCGCAACGGAAGGCAACGTCTCGATGTTCAACGTCGAAGGCAAGCCCGGCGCTATCGGCCGGATCCCTTCCTATCTCTCGCACCGGTTCCCTGCAACACTGGTGCGGTTCGACATCGAAAAGGAAGAGCCGGTGCGAAATGAGCAGGGCTTCTGCGTTGGCACCGCTGCAAACGAAACCGGTGAAGCGATCGGCCGCATTTTCGATGACCTCTCAAATCGGGGCAACCGGTTCGAAGGCTACACCAACAGCGAGGAATCCGAGAAAAAAGTACTGCGCAATGTGTTCGAGCCCGGCGACGCATGGTTTCGAACCGGCGACCTCATGCGAAGGGACGAAAATGGATATTACTACTTTATCGATCGCATCGGAGATACCTTCCGCTGGAAAGGGGAAAATGTCTCGAGTACCGAGGTGTCAGAGGCCATTTGCACATTTCCCGGCATCAGCCAGGCCAACGTCTATGGCGTCCCTGTCCCCGGCGTCGACGGCCGGGCCGGCATGGCCATGATCGTCTCCGGCGATGAGTTGAATCTCGCGAGTTTCCGGATTCACCTCCACAATCGCCTTCCCGAGTATGCGCATCCGTTGTTCCTGCGGATACGCAGCGAGTTGGAACTGACGGCGACCTTCAAGTACAAGAAGCAAAATCTGATGCGGGAAGGATACGATCCGGTCGCGGCAGATGACGTCATTTATTTCAATGATCGCCATCGCGGGGCATTCGTTCTTCTGGACACTGACCTGTACGGCCGCCTCCGAACTGGCCAAGTGCGTCTATGACAGGCCTCACAAACGGATGGGAGGCGGATGCAAAGTGCATCCATATTGGCTTGGTAAACAACATGCCCGACTCCGCGCTCCAGGCGACTGAACGGCAGTTCCGAACATTGCTATCCGCCGCGGCTGAAGGGATCGCGGTACGTTTGTCGCTCTTCTCGTTACCGGAAGTTCCGCGCTCAGACCAAGCCAAACGCCGGATCGGCAGCTCCTATTCGAGCATCAGCGCATTGTGGGACAGCCGTCTCGACGGCCTCATCGTGACCGGTGCTGAGCCAGTGGCCCCAAACCTGACAGACGAGCCATACTGGACAAGCCTGACACAATTAATCGAGTGGGCGGAGCACAACACGCATTCATCCGTCTGGAGTTGCTTGGCCGCGCATGCCGCCGTGCTGCGGATGGATGGCATCAAACGGCGTCGACGCAGCGACAAGCTCTTCGGAGTCTTTGAATGTGCGAACGTATCTGACCACCCCTTGACGGCCGACGTCCCGGCCCATTTTTGGATGCCGCATTCAAGGTGGAACGACATACCCGAGGATGCGTTATCTGCCTGCGGTTATCGCGTTCTTACGCAATTGAAAGATGGGGGTGTCGACGCGTTCGTAAAGCAAGGGAAGAATTTGTTCGTCTTCTTCCAAGGCCATCCGGAATATGAAGCCGCCTCTTTGTTACTCGAATATCGAAGAGATTTCCGGCGCTTCCTCAATACGGAAAACGACTTGTGCCCTTCCATGCCGCAAGGCTATTTCGACGAAGATGCCGTCGCTGCCTTTACTGTTCTGCGGGCGCGGGCAGTATCCGATCGCTGCGAACAGTCTTTCGCCGATTTTCCAGGCGCAATGCGAGCCGCCAGAGTGACAAGCACTTGGCGTCCCGAGGCAGTCCAATTCTACCGGAATTGGTTGCGCTACCTATGCGAGCAGAGAAACAAAAGGTCGGATAGCAGGCAAAGGCGGGTCGAATACAAGTTCAAAACCGCAGTGGCTGCTGGGCCTGGTCGTCGCCTGGCTCCAAAAGCGGAAGCCGGATGAAACAAGGACGGGATGGAACGTTCGAGCTACAACCGATCCTCCGCTCCGCACTGCCCGATGTGGCAGCCTTCTTACACAGGTGGCGCATCAGTGAGGCCGAAAATTGGCCGACTCAGAAACCTGCTCGTGAAAGTGTTGGCAGCATTGAACGGCGTCTCAGGTGGCTGCTGATTGACAATCCCGTCGCAACCGCGGATTCCACACTCGGCTATTGCCTGCGTGATGGCGCGGGAGTTATAAGAGGCCTCAATCTCCATTTCCCTATCGCGTTCCTGTCCGCGGACAAACGGCTTCTCGGGTTGTGTTCCGGAACCTTTTTTGTGGAACCCCCTGCTCGTTCGCTGGGATTCTATCTGTTCAAGAGATATTTGAGCACTCAAGGCTATTCCTTCTACTTTGCCTCCACGTGTAACACGGACTCAAGCGAGCTTTGGAGGAGCGTCGGCGGCCGTCCTGTCCCGAATTCTGAAACGCAGTATATTCTCCCCCTTAGACTCGATGTGCTGATTTCTGCATATGTGGCTTCCAGGACTTCAAGTCAGGTTGCAGCCACAATCGCTCGCATGTGCGGCCGGAGCGCCAATCCGATTTTGCGATTTCTCACGCGGCCCTCGGCGAAACTCGCTGTCGAGCCTTGTCAAGATTGGGAGAAACTCTCGGAGCTTTCCGGCCGTCACCGCTCTGCGGACCATATTACGAGTGACCGATCGCCGGCGCTCTTGCGTTGGAGATATGGGCCGGGGTCGCCCTCACACCCATGCGGCGTCTATTTGTTCCGCGACGAACTAGGCAACGAGGGTTGGTTCTCCTTGGGTAACGTAACGCTCGGGGAAGGAGGGCAGTTTCGCGCATCCGTTTTGCTGGACGCGATTTGGCCTCGGGAACAAATCAGCTATAGGGATATCTTCCAAGAGATACTTCGCGTGACCGCCGCCACAGCCGACGCTATTCTCTTTCGATGGCAACCCGGGCTGAACTATCGTCAATATAGCCGCTGTGTGATTCCGCGAAAATTGGGGGCGCCGCGAGCGTTTGTAAGCGTGCCAAAGGGTGCGCCTCGCTTCCCGCTTGATTCGCTGGATTACGACGATAGCGACTACATGGCATGGACGTTCCAGTGGACAGACGGGTGAGAAGTGAAGAACGTGCTTTCGACCAAGCGGCGTTCGATCAAGTCCGAAAAGCCACTGCGGAACTCGCGTCGCTCATAGCGAATGGGCCCATCGTTCCCACGGTGACGCCGGAAGAGGTTCGTAGCTACCTCACCTCGCGCTATGACTTTACAAAACCCCTGGGGCTGGATGATGTCATAGCCGACGTGGAACAGATGCTGCGTAAATGGCAGGTGCATGTGACGCACCCGCGTTACTTCGGCCTGTTCAACCCCAGTGTCACGGTTGCGTCGGTCGTCGCCGACTTGCTCGTGGCGATGTACAACCCGCAGTTGGCGACTTGGCGTACCTCTCCGGCAGCGAACGAGATCGAACGGCACACGCTTATTTGGCTCGCCGGCAAGTTCGGCCTACCCCGCTGTACGGTTTCGCACTTCACGAGCGGCGGAGGGGAGTCGAATTTTTCCGCGGTGGTCGTCGCCCTCGCACACGCGTTTCCAGACTTTGGTGAAGGCGGGTTGCGGCAGCTCGCCGCATCGCCGGTCATCTACCTCACAGGCGGTGCGCATCATGGATTCCTGAAAATTGCTCGCATGGCGGGACTGGGACGCGGCGCTCTTCGCACAGTGGCGATGGACGGGAATTTAAAGATGGATCTTGTGGATCTCGCCCAAAAGGTAACGGAGGATCGCAAATCCGGTTTGGCGCCCTTGATGGTGGTCGGAACCGCGGGCACGACAGCGGCCGGCGTGATCGATCCCTTGTCGGACCTGGCCCGCTTCTGCCGCACCGAGGACCTATGGTTTCACGTCGACGCAGCATGGGGCGGCGCGGCCGTCATCTCGCCTCGCTTGAGCAGCCACCTCGCTGGAATCGGCGACGCGGATTCCATCACCTGCGACGCTCACAAGTGGTTCTCGGTGCCAATGGGCGCTGGAATGTTCTTCTGCCGTCATCCCGGTGCAGTCTTGAGCGCCTTTGACTCGGAGGTCGCCTTCATGCCGGGAAAAACACCCGCGATTCTTGATCCCTATACTTCGACCGTGCAATGGTCGCGGCGGTTTATCGGGCTGAAGCTCTTCCTTACGTTAGCAGAGCGTGGCGAATCCGGTTACGCGGAGATGATCGAGCATCAGGCTCGGATGGGGGACGTCTTGCGGAGATCGCTCGAACGTGCCGGGTGGCGTATTGTCAATAGCACCCCCTTACCGCTGGTCTGTTTTACTCGCGACGGTCTGGTCGCCGCAAAGTTCCTCGCTGAGCTCTATAAACGCCAGATCGCCGGGATGTCAGAATTCGAACGTGAGGGCATCGGCCCCGTCCTGCGGGCATGCGTGACGAGTTGCCGGACAACCGAGCAGGATATCGAAGGGGTCGTCGGCGAGATGAGCAGAATCCCTCACGGCGCAGAATAGATTCATGAGAGGCGAGACGATAGTCGTTCACGCTGGTTATGAG
>JBPCLH010000066.1:0-3524 GCA_051003475.1 Bryobacteraceae bacterium | reverse complement strand
GCCAGCGCGAGCGAGATCGGCACCAACAGCAGTAGGACCGCCAGTAGCGTCTCAATCATGATTCCGAGTACAAGTTGTTAAGAGTTTCGCTTTCGCGCACACCGGGAATCGTCGCCAATGGCATTCTACCTTCGCTTCTGATCTGATTTCAGAAACGGAGACTGATGTGCGTTTACTCAGGCTAGCGCCCCGGCCGATGGGCAGTGAGTGGCCGCTGGCATTTGATACCGTTAGCGAAGGCGGGAGATTCCACGTGTTATCGAGGAACTCTCTGGGAGACTTGACGATGTCTTTCGTCGCGCAATTGAGTGGCTGTCTTCGCCCTCGGAGTTCAAAGGTGAAGACTCAATTCAGTTTCGCTTCTCTCGAAGCACGACGACGCTGGAAACTCAAGGACGAGACTCAGGGAAAGTTCTCTAGACGTGGGGATGATCCGCTGAAGCTTCCGTTTCTGTTGTGCGCCGGTTTTTGCTATCGCCCTCCCATGTATTCGCAGATTCTGGAAGAGCAACTGCTTTCCGGACTCGCATAAACTGCGGGATCCCGCGGGCGGGCACCTATTCGGGACTTGGGGGAGTACGGACTCACCTGCTAGACCGCGGAGTGAAGTTCGATTTGCGCTACATTAGCGATTCGCTCTGGGGATGTCGATAGCCGAACGAGTGAGCGGGTGGCGAGTCTGGGCCGGTTCCGGGGAACGGTCGACATCGACTTTGGCAAACTCATCGATCAGCAGAGCTTGTCTTTCCACGCGACTGCAGTTTGGCAGACCGGCGGCAATCTTGGGGAGGCTGCCCGGAATTCCGTTGAAAGTTAGCGACCCTCGAACCTTTGTGCCCAATCTTCATCATCAAAAATGGTGGTGGATTGCTCCGGGCTCCGGGGCCAGTGTCTTTTTGTGGATACTGGTCAGCTTCGGCTTGCGATTGTATCTATAGCTGCCACGTGGAGAGCGCTATTCTTCCCGGCGCACAAGCCTTTCCAGCTTATCCATCACCCGCACGGAAGCGGAACGGTCCAACGACATCTGTACGGTACGGCGGATGCTGTTCGCCAAATCGTTCGTGTGGTCACATGATGGCCTGTGGCTTTGATCCAACCGAGGCGTACGAAAAGCTAAAGTCTCATATCCGGATCATCCACTTGAAAGACGAAGACAAGCCCGGGCACGGTGTCGTAATGGGAAAGGGTAAAGGAAACATGGCCAAATTCCTGCGAACAATCAGCAACGACGGGTTCAACGGGCTTGCGGCCATCGAGTTCGAGGAGGGCACAGATCCGAACGTGGAGGTGTCGGAGTGCATGTCCTTCATCCGCGACCACGTCTCCGCGAAAAATGTGTCGGAGTAGGTTACTGCTCAAGCTGCAGGCGAGCCACGCGTCTTTGGCTCCTGGCCGAGCGCTAGTTAGTTCCCTATGTGATTGGACAGAGTCATCTCCGGAATTACGGTTTACCGCAGGAGTTCCCGCCACCTCGGGGCCATGGCGAAGCGCGCTAATCAGGGAATTCGGGGCTTATTTGTTCAATGCGCCAGGTGGGGCCCCCCTGGTAGAGCGGACCTTCTTCGCGAATGAACGCGGGCGATGCGCCAGGGAGGATCCAGATGTGGTAGTCGGGGGGCTGTTTACCGATGATAGGAGCGATCATTCCCGTGACACCGCCGAGTTCCGCATGCAGGACGAAGTCGATGGCCTTGCGCTTGGTTCCGCCGATCGTAAAGGGGACCTCGCGGGCAGGCTTGATTAAGACATGAATGAGCCGCGGCTTCTCCGTTGGAGCGACAAAGGAAAGTCTTGTTTCAGGGGCGGAGGGAAGGACGTTCATGAGGAGGTTGGGCGGAAGGCCATTCGAGACGTCGGGCGGGAGGTCGAGGTGATCATGCCTAATTTTTCCTTCCTTTGTATGAGAGGTAATCTGCCCGGTCAAGGCGTTGATCAGGACGTCCGTGGGTTTGGGGAAGGAGGGCCCACGTTGGATATGGTGGTCCGTGATGAGACGGAACACGCCACGCTGGGAAAAGACGGTGGTGTCATCGTCGATTGAGCCGTCGCGAAAGCGGAAGACCAGGCGCGAGGTGACGCGATCGCCGTGGACGATCTGGGTCATGTCGCCAGTGGCGATGCGAGTGCCTTTAAGGGTTTTCAGCGCGACAAAGCCATGCGCGGAGCCCTGAGGATGTCGGACGGGCACCGGGTCGGCGTACAGGTTTGCTCTGAGCAGGGCGGCTAGAAATAAAAGCAGGCCAAAGGTGCGGGACGGGAAACGCTGCATCGGTAATATTGGATCACTCACGGTGCCGATCAGCGGTTCTGGTCGGGTCCTTAACTACCGGTGAGATGCGGAACTGTGACGATTGTTGCGAGTGAGTAGTAGCCGAAGTGCCAATCTCAGACTGGGAGCCCTTACCGGGTGAGCGTAGGTTTGGCGTTACTTGCCACTCTTTACCGAGGCTCGTGTCCAACTCCCTCAGCAAGTACACGCAGATGTTCCAGTCTTTCTTGCGGCGCTCACCGCCATCACGCTTAATTGCTGCCGCTCATCAGCACAATCATGATGAAAGTAATTCGCCAAGTATAAAGCCGAGTACCCCGGACCAACTGGCAGCTCGCAAGGGAAACGAATACGATCGATAAAGCGATCAGCAGAGTCCACACAGAGAGCCCGTTGCGCATGCGACAGGCACTCAAGAAAGACAAACCGATGCTGACACTTCCGATTCCACTTCTGCTTAGCTGGTTCATTGGCCTGCTTTCGTTGGCGCTCCTGGCCCTAGGCATTTCCTTGCTGTATAAGGCCGCGAAGCAATGGTCCCGTTATGACCGCCTGGTTCGGAAGGCACCTTGCGATAAGACAGAACCACTACAAAGAGATGCTGCCGCGAGTGGTCAATCGGCTTCGGGCCCATGGTTGCAAAATCCGCGCATCCGGAATCCTTTGATCGCGGGCGCGTTGCTACTGCTCTTTACCTTCGCAGGCCGTTATCTGATTCAGTTTGCATTTCCGGCCGGCGACGATGAGCCAACGTCTACGCGAGTGGAGTCCAAGAGTGTCGCTCGAGCCGATGGCACAAACATTCATGCCGAGATCTACGGTCCCGCCGGCGCACCGATTCTGGTCCTTACGCATGGCTGGGGGACGAGCAGCACCGAGTGGTATTACGCTAAGCGCCATCTCTCAGATCGCTTTCAGCTGATTCTCTGGGATCTGCCAGGGCTGGGTAAATCTGCCCAGCCACGTGATCGGAATTTTGTCCTAGAACGAATGGCTTCCGATCTTCACGCCGTGCTCTCGCTTGCAGGTGGCAGGCCTGTCGTGCTGGTCGGACACAGTATCGGAGGCATGATCAACCTGACCTTCTGCCGCCTGTATCCGGAACTCGTTGGCTCGCAAATCGCCGGCATCGCGCAACTCGACACAACGTATACCAATCCCGTGAAAACTACAAAGGGGGCTGCCTTCTCACTTGCAATCCAGAAACCGATCGCGGAACCTATTCTACATGCGATGATCCCGCTGTCCCCAT
>JBPCLH010000065.1:0-2365 GCA_051003475.1 Bryobacteraceae bacterium | reverse complement strand
TCACGATATGGTACGGTTTCTTCACGGCGGTGGTGTCCTTTCCAAGGATTGTTTTTGGCGAATCGATTCTAACGAACCGGCCGCCACCGCCGCCTCTAGCCTTCAACTAAGCCTGGGACACCCTCGTCGTAACGGCAATTGTGATGTTTGGTACTCTCGTCTGCGCAGCGAAGGACTTTCCGCTGGCTGCCTCATCGATCGTTCCCGCGGCGAAAGGCTCAGCTGAGGTCGGGAAGGATCGCAACGGTAACACAGAAGTGAAAATCAAGGTTGAGCATCTTGCCCAACCCGAAAATCTTTCACCCTCAAAGGCTAGCTACGTCGTTTGGTTGCAAGATAAAGAGGCGGAGCCGGAGAATCATGGTGAGCTAAAGGTAAACAAAAACCTAGAAGGCAGTTTTCAGACTGTCACGCCTCATAGAAGCTTCGACTTGTTTGTAACCGGAGAAAAGGACGCATCAGCAAAAGTGCCATCAGGTCCTGAGGTCCTGAGAGCTAGGATCACACGGTAAGCAACTCGCTCCTTTGTCTTGGGTTTGTCTCGGGAAGACTGGCATTACAAGGCTGAACCTGCCCCCTGGGGTGAGATAAACAGTTAAGACACTGTTGACCGTTCGATGAAAAAGAATCGACCGGCAAGACGACTTCAGCGCATACTCGGAAGCGGTTGGTGAAGCGGAGGCGGGCAATGCGGGAGCGCAACCCGCCAAGGAATAGCCAGCCGGAAACTCATCCAAACGATGAACGGGGACGCCGGCAATAACGCTGGCGTTCCCATCGGATGGATAGTCCGCCTTCATTCGTGAAGAGGGTCAGCTTTACGAGGGGAGCCCCAACGATTCTTTATTTCCACCTTCAGCTTTACTCTTTGCTCGTAGAGTTCGTTAGTATGAGTTTTCAGCTTCGGGCACAAACACTTCTTGCTCACCTTTAATAATGTTTCCACTGACCTCAATTCGGAGCGGAGCGACATCGCGCAGCGGTAAGAGTCTTCGTTCAAATACGTCTGGAGGTCCGTACTTCTGTGATCTATCGGACTTATTCGGCGGGCACGCAAAAGAGGGTTCATCGTAATGTCGACGCTGACGGAATGCCCTTCGATTAAGTTCCGACAATCGAGAGCAAAATTGTTTTACAAATCGATGACAAACAGCGTGCCAGTGTGATGATCTTTCTTTTCACATTGGCGTGCAAAGTGTCCGTATATATCCTTCTGTCTCTTAATAACGCTGGCCGCGTTTCAGGCAGGAACGGATTCATCCGTCTACGCCGTAACTGCACGCCAACTTTGGCGAATTACATGGCCGAAGGCGTAAACGATGTGCTGACCCCGCCTTCTACAGAGCGGCACTTCACGCGAAAAAGTAGGGCAGCGTACACGAGATAACACCCTCATCTCCCCGATAAGACAACACACCTACTGGTCTGCCGACACAGTGCCAGAATTTTCCGGCCACACAAGAATGTATCAACTAGTCAAACCAAGGCGGCTGTGTAATAGTTCAGACTTGATCTGACAAAGAGCTAGGCCAAAGTAGCCGCGCGCGCAGCGCGCGGGGAAAGATGGTCCGGAGAAGTCACGACCGCAAAGCGGTCGAGCTCTTTCTCATGGGCCAAGTGCCTGGAATCCAAAAAGGTTTGCATCGGTGTTTTTCCGAAGCAGTATTTGCCAGAGTGCGGCCGTTGCTGATTGTACTCCTCCAGCCACAGATCCAGATCGGTTTGCAACTGCTCAAGTGAAGAGTACAGCTTTTTGCGAAACGCCACGCTGTAATGGCGGCGTGTAGACTCGACCATTCGTCCCAATACATTCCCTGCGCGCTTCCCAGACCGCCACCCACTACAACGGCTTCGGGGTCCGTGATGTTCACTAGAAACGCGAGGCTCACTCCCAGTGCGAAACCGGCGGAACGGACTACATCTCGCGCACGTTCGTCGCTGACCAGAGCGGCAAACACCTCTTCGGCTCGCGTGACGGCGCGACCGGTTGCCTCCCGATAGCGACGCGTGATAGCCGGGGCCAGAGGCGAAATCCTCGAGGATCGGAGAGAGTTGTGCGCCGCATTGCCGGCAGGTTGCGCTCAGAGGACTGCTACCCATAACCAGCGCATTGCCGTGCGCTCAAGGCCACGGCTTGCCGTCGATCACCAGCCTGGAACTGATGCCCGTCCCGACCGTGATATACGCAAAGCTGCCGAAAGACCTTCCGGCTCCGAACCAGGCCTCGCCGATGTCGAAGGGCCCCACCGTGCTTGCGATTTTGTTCGTCCTCTTCAACACTTTCGCCATCAAGGGTCAGTACTTCAACTTCTCTACCACTGGCCAGTGGATGTGGGATGAAATCAGGGTCAGCATCCCCGCAGCC